>NZ_WWVY01000003.1:0-429606 GCF_009876955.1 Bittarella massiliensis (ex Durand et al. 2017)
ATCACATTCAGAGCAGTTCAATTTTACTCAGAACTGCTATTTTTCTTGCTCTGAATCTGATACTTTCCTAAAGAATTATAGCACACTTTTTTGGCCGGGAACAGTCCCCAGCCCCCGCTGGAAAATTGGGGATCTTCTTGCAAACGGTTTCAAAGTCTCCTATGATAGAGAAAACGCCACCAACTTGAAAAAGCAACCTGGGAGGGATCGGATATGGAAAGACGGCGGGACAAGACAAACTACTACCTGGACATTGCCGAGAGCGTGCTCACCCGCGGCACCTGCCTGCGGCGAAAGTACGGGGCCATCATCGTGCGGGACGACGAGATCATCTCCACCGGCTATGTGGGCGCGCCCCGGGGCCGCAAGAACTGCTGCGACCTGGGCTACTGCATGCGCAGCAAGCTGGGCATCCCCCGGGGGGAGCGCTATGAGATCTGCCGCAGCGTCCACGCCGAGGCCAACGCCATCATCTCCGCCGAGCGCCAGAAGATGATCGGCGCCACCCTCTACCTGGTGGGGCGGGAGTGCGAGGGGGGCGACTACGTCAAGAACGCCAGCTCCTGCTCCATGTGCAAGCGGCTCATCATCAACGCCGGCATCAAGACGGTGGTCATCCGCGACACCCGGGACGAGTACCGGGTCATCGACGTCCAGTCCGCCTGGGTGGACGAGGACGATTCCCTGACCGACGTGCTGGGCTACTGAATTTTCATCGACCGAGGGAGGAATACAGGATGGAGCGATTTTCCCATGCGGTGGTCATCGACCCCACCAATCTGACCGATGAGGGGCGGGCGGAGCTGCGCGCCCTCTGCGACCGGGTCGACTTTTTCGACACGGCCCCCGACGGCGAGGAGGAGACCGTCCGCCGGATGGCGGGGTGCGACGCCCTCTTTGTCTCCTACAAGACCCCCATCTCCGCCGCGGCCATCGCCTCCGCGCCGGGCCTGCGCTACATCGGGATGTGCTGCAGCCTCTACGGGGCCGACAGCGCCAACGTGGACATCCGCGCCGCCAAGGCCCGGGGCATCCCGGTGACCGGCATCTTCGACTACGGTGACGAGGGGGTCATCGAGTACGAGGTGGCCGCCCTGGTCAACCTGCTCCACGGCTTCGAGGGGCCCCTCTGGCGGGGGGAGCCGCGGGAGCTGGGGGGACTCAAGGTGGGCATCATCGGCCTGGGGACGGTGGGCATCAAGCTGGCTCGCGCCCTGCAGTTTTTCGGCGCCCAGCTCTACTACTTCAGCCGCACCCCCAAGCCCCAGGTGGAAAAGGAGTTGGGCATCCGCTATCTGCCCCTGAAGGAATTGCTGCAGACCTGCGACGCCGTCTCCACCCACCTGCCCCGGGGGACCCGCCTGCTGGGCAGGGAGGAGTTTGCCGCCTTCACCGGCGGGAAGCTGCTGCTCAACACCTCTTTGGGAGACACCTTCGACCGGGCCGCCCTCAAGGCGTGGCTGGCGGAGGACGGGGACAACTACTACCTCTGCGACGGCTGCGGCATTGGCGACGCCGCCCCCGAACTGGAGGGGCTGCGGGGGGTGCTGCTGACCCACCAGGGCTCCGGCGCCTCCCTCCAGATGAACCAGCGGCTCAGCCGCAAGGTGCTGGACAACGCCCTGGCCTTTTTACAGGGCAGGTAGACACTCGCTTTTCCCGCGCGGCGGCAGGGGCGCTCTCCCCCGCCGCCGCGCGTTTTTTCGGCCTCGCAGGACCCGGCCGCCAAAAGAGAGGACACCTTCCGCCCCCGGCGGTATGATAGAGACAAGGAGTGGATTTCATGGAGTGGATCGAGCAACTGAACCTGGCCGTGCGCTATATCGAGGAGCACCTCGTCGGTGAACTGGACCTGGACGAGGCGGCCAAGGTGGCCTGCTGTTCGTCCTATCACTTTCAGCGGATGTTCAGCTACCTGGCAGGGGTCCCCCTCTCCGAGTACGTCCGCCGGCGGCGGATGTCCCTGGCCGCGGTGGACCTCTGCCGGGGGGAGGAGACGGTCCTCGACATCGCCCTGCGCTACGGCTACGCCTCCCCCACCGCCTTCAACCGAGCCTTTCAGGGCGTTCACGGCATCGCCCCGTCCCTGGCCAAAAAGGGCGGCGTGCCCCTGAAATCCTACCCTCCCGTCAGTTTCAAAATCACCGTCAAAGGAGTGGAGGAAATGAACTACCGCATCGAAGAGAGAGGCCCTATCCGCATCCTGGGGATCAGCGCGCCCCTGCACCGGGAGATCCAGCAGAACTTCACCGTCGTCCCCCAGATGTGGGAGCGGGCCGCGACCGACGGCACCATCCCCCGGTTGGCCGCTCTGATGGACACCCCGCCCATGGGGCTTTTGGGGGTCAGCGCCTGCGGCGACGAGGAGGAGTGGCGCTATTTCATCGCCGTCTCCTCCAGTCAGCCGGCGCCCGAGGGGCTGGAGGAGTACACCATCCCCGCCTTCACCTGGGCCGTCTTCCCCGGCGGCGGCACCGGCCGCTCCATCCAGGAGCTGGAACAGCGCATCGTCACCGAGTGGCTGCCCACCTCGGGCTACGAGTACGCCGACGGCCCGGACGTGGAGGTCTACCTCGACCCCGACCCCCAAAACACCCAGTACGAGGTCTGGATCCCGGTCATCAAGAAGGAGTCCCCCCGTGGCTGACGGCGCACCGGAGCGCTTTCTCGCCGCCCTGGACGAGGGGGAGCGCCCCGCGGCCCAGGCCCTGATCCAGCTGCTCGCCGAGGGCGGCTGCCCCTGCGCCCTCAAAGAGGCCAGGAGCGGCCCCACCCTCTCTTTTAAGCGGGGGGCCAAAGGGGGCTCCCTGGCGGTCTTTGTCTGCCGCAAGTCGGGGGCAAAGGTGCGCCTCTATCCCCAGCGCGCCCTCGCCGACGCCGCCCTTCTCGACGGGCTGCCCGAGGGGATAAAGGACGCCATCCGCCGCGCCGCCCCCTGCAAGCGGCTGGTGGGCAGCGGGTCCTGCAACCCCCGCTGCCCCATGGGGGTCTCCTTCTCACTGGATGGGCAGCCGATGCAGCTCTGCCGGCACACCGCCTTCTTCTTCCCCCTGCGGGAAAAGGCCCTCCCCGCCCTAAAGCGCCTTCTCGCAAGCGAATTGCCCGCATAGCGGCTGCAAAGCGCCCCCGCCGGGCTAAGAGGCGGGGGCGCTTTGCTTTGGAAAAAGGGGAGGTTTACTCGCTCAGCACCCGGAACAGCTCGGTGAAGACCCCATCCCGGTCGATGCTGTAAATATAACCCATCAGGTGGCGCAGAGAGCCCACCTCGTAGTAGCCGCTGTAGGAGGGCTGCACGCCGGTGACCAGCCGGCTCTGGACAAAATCGCCCTCCATCAGCCAGGCCACCGGGGCCACATCCCAGATGATCCGGCTCCAACAGCCCTTCTGGCGGTAGATGGACGCCTCCTCCTCGGTGACGTCGCAGAGGTAGTCGCAGAGGGGATTTTTCCCCCGCAGCCAGTGCTCCAACTCGGGGCCGGTGACGGCCAGGGCGTTGGTGACCCCGTTGCAGGGGCACTGCACCACCGGCAGCCCCGTCCCCAAAAGCACCCGGGCAGCGGCAACATCCTGCAACAGGTTGAACTCCTTGCAGTTGGGCCAGTCCCGGCTGTGGCCGCCCAGCCAGACCACCACAATCTTCTGGCAGATGGCCGGCTCGAGCAGCACTGCCGATGCGACGTTGGTCGCCGCGGCGATGGCCACCACGTAGAGGGGCTCATCATTGGGTTGGGCCAGGGCCAGCTCCACCAGCCGCCGGGCGGCTGGGGTCTCCTCCGGCTCGGTCTCACCTTTTAAAAAGCGCTTCGCTCCCCGGTAGACAAGCCCTGCTTTCTCCTCCTGCCCCACCAGTTTTAAAACCCGCAAAATTTCCCGGTAGGAGCGCTCCATCCCCAAATCTGGGGTCTCGGCCTTGATATTTTGAAAGGGAGCGGCTAAAATAGCCTTGAGGTCAAAGCGCTGGGGGTTTTTGAGCAGGTAGGCCAGGGCGTACTGGTCATCCACCTCGTTAAAGGTGTCGGTGTCCAGCACCACCGCCAGCCGCTTGCCCCCCTCGGGGCGCTGTAAGCGCCGGGCCAAAAATTCAGGGCTGCAGGCGGACTGGGGCCATTCCCGGCCGTAACCGGCGTCAAAGTACTGCTGTAAAATGGGGGGACAGTTCATCTCGTTTCCTCCTAATCGTCTGTTGTCAGGGCTTTACCCCGTCGCGCAGCTGCACCAGCCGGCTCTGCTCCATGCCGTAGGCAGTCTCCACCTTCAGTTCCCCCGCGGCGATTTCTCCTTCCAGTCCGTCGATGTAGTCACGGGTCTCCTGGGGCACGTTTTTCTGGTAGTAGTCGTTTTCCGCCAGCACGATGATCCCCTCTTTGACCCCCCACTTCACCTTGGTGCCGTAGGGCGTTTCCCCTTTGATGGTCTCGCCGATGGTCTTGTACAGAGAGGTGTCGTTTCGCTTTGTCATCGAGGTCAAAATGGTGTCGGCGATCTGCGGCTGGGAATCCACAAAGAACTCCCGCTGGTCGGCATCCACGCCGATGCCCCAAATCCCCTTCTCCTGGCAGGCGGAAAAGACGCCCAGGCCGGCGCCGCCAGCCACCTGGTGGAGTACATCGGCCCGGTTTTGCTGCACCTGCACCAGGGCCAGCTCCTTGGCCTTGGTGGTGTCGCTGAAACTGCCGATGTATGAACTGGCCACCTTGCCGTTGGGGTTGGCATGGGTGGATCCCTGGATATAGCCCACCAGAAAGTCGTTGATCCCCACCGACTCCATCCCCATGACACAGCCGATGGTCCCGGTACTCGACATTCTCTGGGCCAGCGCCTCGGCCAAAAACTCGCCCTGGTGCTGCATGTAGGTGATGGCAAAGACATTCTCCATCTTCAAGTCGTAATCGGGGTCGATGTCAAAACCGATAAATTTGGTGTTCGGGTAGTCCTGGTAGCACCGTTCCAGTGCTTCCACAAACTCATTACCAGTAAAAATCACAATGTCGTACGCTTCGGCAGTGTCCAGCAGGGTGGGGGTAATCTTGGCTTTGTCGCTGCCGTATTCCACGGCTTTGGCCTCGATTCCGTAATCCTCGCCCGCCTTTTTCACACCGGCCCAGGCCAGATCGGCAAAGGATTTGTCGCCCAGAGCGCCGGTGACAAAGGCCACACTTTTGATCTCGCTGTCGCCGTCACCCGACTTGCTACTGGCCCCCTTTTGGTCGCCGCAGCCGGTCAGCAAAATGCTGCCGGCCGTGACCAATGACAGAAAAATAGCCATCTGTTTTTTCATGTTTTCTCCTCCTAAAAACCCAATCCATATCCGCAGAGTGCCGACGGCAAGCCGCCGTCAGACTGATTGACCTCATCGCGGGGGAGGAGCTCCGGATCACCTGCCCCGCGCCTCAAGAGGTCAGGCCCATTATAAAGCAAAAATGGAAGGGGCTCTTAGGGCCACCGCCCCAAAACAATTCACAAATACACTCGTTCTATTTTGTGAAAACCGCCAATCAGGAGGCTGTGCAAATGGAAACTCCCTATGAAATCATGCAGCGGGGCGGCTATCTTCACCGCTGGAAAGAGCTCGCCCTCCCCGCGGGAACGGTTCTCGCCTCGGTGGGGGAGATCTCCACCCACGTCCACTATCTAATAGAGGGTTCAGTGCGAATTCTGCGCCCCCTCCCCAACGGCAGCAACCTGGCGGAGGAGGGATTGGGCCCTCACATCTTCATTGGGGATCTGGGCGCCATGGCGCTCCGCAGGTCGAGTATTGAGATCGTGACCGAAACCCCCTGCCTGGCGCTGAAGATCGGGGCCGGGGCGTTTATCGGCCTCCTCAAAAGCGACGCCGCCCTGACCTTTTGGGAGGCCCAGTACTGCGCCCAGAGCATCGACAACTACACCCAGATCGTCATTCGCACCTTTGGCCGCTCGGTAAAAGATCGGTTTGCTGAATACCTGTGGGAACTCTGCGGCGGGCAGAAAAAGACCGTTCCCTTTCACAAGGGAGAGGCCGCTGACTTGTTGGGCAGCACTGTGCGGACAGTCAACCGCTACCTGCAGGCGTTTCAGAGCGAGGGGATTTTGCTCTGCACCGGTCAATCCATCAACTTTTTAGAGCCCAGCCTGCTCCGGCAATATATTCAGCTCTAAGCCCTACGAGACCAGCAGCACCCCGTTGATCTCCAGGTGAAAGCGCAGTTTGAGGAAATTGGCCGCCTTTTTGCACAGGACCATCCGCTGCAAAAAGATCTCAAAGTAGTCCATCACGTCGGAGATGGCGCTGTCCAGCTCCAGCCGCAGGAGGATGACCGACCGGTCCTCTGACAGCTGCAGACTGCTGTTGGTGACGGCGTAGTTGACCCGGTCGTGGATCTCGTGGTGGCGCACAGGGCCCCGCACCCGGTTGCGGCGCACGTCCGACTTGTCGGCCAGGATCAGGGCCGCCGAGGCGGGGTTGACCGGCTGGGCTGTGCCCTCGTCGTGGTTGCCGATGGCCGCCACCACCGTGGCCACCTCCTCTGGCGCCATCCCCAACTCCTCCAGCAGGCGAAAGGCCATCAGCGCCCCCGACTGGGCGTGGGCCACCCGGTTGACGGTGTTGCCGATGTCGTGCATGAAGCCGGCGATCCGGGCCAGCTCCACCTCCCGGGGGGAGTAGCCCAGGGCCGCCAACAGATCGCCGGCCTTCTGGGCGCAGAGGGTCACGTGGGCAAAGGAGTGCTCGGTAAACCCCAGGGCCGAGAGCATCTCGTCCGCCTTTTGAATGTAGGTGCGAATCTTCGGGTTGCTGCGAATGTCCTCATAGGTGATGGTCTTCTCGTTCATCCTGCTCCTCCTTCTCGGCTGCAGGGCGCAGCCAATCTGTTTTTAATGTTTGATGATAGCACCCATCCTATCCCGCGTCAAGCAGAGAATGTTGCGTTTTGCCCCTTTTTTCGAGAGGGGGTGTAACGCCGAGCCCCTTTTTGGCGACAGATAGGTGAAGACACCCCAATGGGCCCGCCGGCCGGAGAGGAGGGAGCCGCCTTGCACCCCATCGAGCGCTTTTACCGGCAGTACCGGGACGATGTCTACCGCTACCTGTTGGGGCTGGCGCGGGATCCGATCCTGGCTGAAGACCTCCTCTCCGAGACCTTTTTGGAGGCGCTGCGGGCCCTCCCCGCCTTTCGGGGAGAGTCCTCGGCCAAAACCTGGCTCTTTGGCATCGCCCGCAACGTCTGGCTGCGGCAGCTGCAAAAAGGGCGCGCCCACGCCCCCCTCGACGAGCGGCTGGGCCTCTACCTGGCCGACGGGCTGGACGACCTCTGCCGCCGCCAGACCCTGGCGCGCATCGGGGAGCTGCTGCGCCAGCGGGGCGACCCGGCCGAAACGGTGGTGCGGATGCGGGCCGACGGCTGGCCCTACGCCGAGATCGCCGGGCGTCTGCAAATTTCCGAGGCGTCGGCCCGGGTGATCGATTTTCGCACCAAGCGCTGGCTGCGCGCCGCGCTGGAAAAGGAGGGATTGCTGTGAGCGGTGAACGAACCGACATCCCCTGCCAGGTCTGCCTGGACCTCTGGCCCCTGGTCTGCGACGGGGTGGCCAGCGAGGAGAGCTGCCGCCTGGTGGAAGACCACCTGGCCCACTGCCCGTCCTGCCGGGCCGAGACCGCCGGAGAGACCCCTTTTCTCCCCCCCTCGCCCCCCAGCGACGAGCGGGTGCTGGCCGCCCTGCGCCGCCGGCTGCTGGCCGGAGGGCTGCTGCTGGCCGGGCTGGGCTGCCTGGTGGGGCTGGCCATCACCTATTCGGCCAACATGTTTTACAACCTGCTCCTCCTCCCCCTGGCGGGGGCGGCGGGGGCCCTGGCCCTGGGCAGGCGCTGGCCCTGGGCGCCCCTGGGCTGTTTTGGGCTGACCTACCTCTGGCTGTTTCTCCGCGCCGGCTGGGAACTGCTGACCTCCCCCGGGAGTATGAGGTGGGGGGAGGGGCTCTCCCTCCTCCTCTTCTCCCCCTTCTTGATGGCCCTGATTTACAGCCTGCTCGCCCTGGTGGGGGCGGTGATCGCCAGGCTGCTGGCCTTTGTCTTTCGGCGGGAGCCCGGCGATCCCGCCCGACCCCACCACCCAGGAGGTGCAAAATGAACGCCAACCGAACCCGCAAGAAAACCGCCCTGAAGATCCTGGCCCTGGCGGCCGCCCTACTGTTGATGGCGCTGCTGGCCTTTTTGGCAAACGCCTTTGTGGGCAACCCCCTCTCTGCCTGGATGGCGCGGCGGGACATCGTCGCCTACCTGCAGGCCGCCTATCCCCAGCAGGAGTGGCAGGTGGAGAAGGCCCGCTACAACTTCAAGTTCGGCGAGTACACCGCCCAGGTGCAGAGCCCCGACAGCGAGGACACCCACTTTGCCGTCTACTGGCGGGGCGGCCGGGTCAAGTACGACGACTACGGCACCTATGTCACCGACCGCTGGAACACCCGCCAGCGGCTGGAGGAGAGTTACAGCGCCGAGGTGATCCCCCTCCTCCAAGCGGTCCCCGGGTTGGAGGGGAACCGTTCGATGGTGACGCTGGGGGGCAAGGGCAGCTCCTCCGAGGCGGTCGTTCGCGCCCTGCCGCTGGACGTCCCCTTCTCCAAATCCCTCTCCGATCAGTGGGAGCTCACCATCCGCGCCGACTGGGAGGACGACTCCCTCCCCGCCCTGGCGGAGATGTTCGAGGCCGCCCACCAAAGGCTGACGGCGGCCGATTGCACCTTTGCCCGCTACCACTTTTTCACCACCACCGAGAAGGGCGCCACCATCATGATCGACGGCCTCACCCCCGCCGACATCGAGAGCGGTGAACTCCTCGCCCGACTGGAGGCCGCTCAGCGGGAAGGGGAGGCCCGGGAAGAGGAGGAGCGCCGGCAGATGGAGGAGAGCGGCGGCCGGCTGGAAAAGGGGGAGCCCCTCGACGAAAACCGCCTCACTGTCTACATCCACCACAAAGAGGGATAGCTTCTCTGCCCAATCAAAGCCGCCGGTAAAGCGGGCGGTGGGTACAGGCCCGAGAGGGGCGCTGTTCCTCGTGTGCCCCCCTCTCAAGGGGCATCAAAACCTTAGGGGCGCACTGCTCCACCACCGCCGGTCAACCGGCATGTCGGGGGGCCCTTTCGCATCTTCCGCGCCCCAAGACCGCCCTTCCTCTTGCGCCGTTGGGCATTGGCGCTCTCCCACCCAGAGAGCCTGTTTGTCCCCCGGCAGGACCGGGTTGGACGCCAAAGCTGCAAAGAAAACGGCCCGCCCCCTGCAACAGGGGCGGGCCGCTTTTTTCTGCACCGTTATGCGCTATCCCATCAGGCCGTTTGCGGCGATGAAGGCGTCCACTTCGGCGCGGTGGGGCATGGCCACCGAGGTGCCCATCTTGGTCACCGCCAGGTTGGAGACCGCGTTGCCGAAGGCGCAGGCTGCAAAGAGGTCCTTCCCCTCGGCCAGGGCGGCCACAAAACCGCCGTTGAAGGCGTCCCCCGCGCCGGTGGTGTCCAGCACCGGCACATCGTAGTTGCCAAAGAGCTGGTGGCGCTGGGGGGTGACGGCCAGCACCCCCTGTTTGCCCAGGGTGATGACCACCTGGCCCACCCCCTTGTCCAAAAAGACCTGGGCGGCCTTCAGGGCGTCGTCGGGGGTCTTGATCTCCACCCCGGTGAGGATGGAGGCCTCCACCTCGTTGGGGGTGATCACGTCCACCTGGCGCAGCATCTCGTCGGTGATGGGCTGCACCGGCGCGGTGTTGAGCACCACCGTGGTGCCGCTGCGGTGGGCGATGTCGATCACCTTTTCCACCGCGTCCACATTGGTCTCCAGCTGGGTCAGCAGGATGCCCGCCCCCTCGATGAGGGGGGTCACCTGGGCGATGTCGGCGTCGTCAAAGGTGGAGCAGGCGCCCAGGGTCACCAGGATCTGGTTTTGGCTGGTGTGCTCATCCACCATGATGAGGGCCGCGCCGGTGGACGCCTTGTCGGTGACAAAGACGTGGGAGCGGTCCATCCCCTCGCCCTCCATCATCTCCAGGCAGACGTTGGCAAAGCTGTCTTTGCCCAACTTGGTCACCATCTCCACCTCGGCGCCGGCCCGCTTGGCGGCCACCGCCTGGTTAAAGCCCTTGCCGCCGGGCCCCATCTTGAACAGGTCGCTCTTGACCGTTTCGCCGGGCACGGGCAGGTGGTCCGCCCGGGCCATCAGATCCACCACGAAACTGCCGAATACCACCACTGGTTTTGCCATCGAACATCTCTCCCCTCACCGGCCCGCCGTGGGGCCGGAAAACTTCTTGATAAACCCATTGTACCCTTCTCGGAGAGGCCCCGTCAACCGGTTGTAAAAACGTTTTTGCAAAATTGGAAATCTAGCCAAAAAAGGGGGCTTTCCTTGTGCAGGATGGCGCAAATCTTTGCCGTGTTCGACCGGGTTTTACTCTCCCAGGGCAATGGTGACCCACCGGCAGGGCTGTTTGGGCCTTGTGTGCAGTTGGTCGACCGCACTTTTATGGTATCAAAAGGAACTTCCATTCTCTTCGCAGTGCCAACGCCTTTCCGGGTCCCGGCACAGCCGGGGAGGGGCTTTGACAAAAAGGCGCCCCGCCGGCATTGCTGCCGACAGGGCGCCCCCGCTCTCTTTTTTACTGGGCCCACTCGCCGTAGGTGGTCACGTCGATGGACTGGATCACCACGTCCTCTTTGGGCTTGTCGCCGGCGCTGGTCTCCACCTTGGAGATGGCGTCGGCCACCTCCTGCCCGGCGATGACCTGGCCGAAGATCGAGTAGCCGCCGTCCAGGTGGGGGCTGCCGCCCTTTTCCCGGTAGGCCTTGATGATCTCCTGCGGCCAGCCCAGCTGCTCCATCTGCTTCAGCAGCGAGGGGTCCACCTTGTCGCCGGTGACGATGAAGAACTGGCTGCCGTTGGTGTTGGGGCCGGCGTTGGCCATGGAGAGGGCCCCCACAAAGTGGCGCAGGTCGCCGCTGACCTCGTTTTCAAAGACGCGGCCCCAGATGCTCTGGCCGCCGCGGCCGGTGCCCTCGGGGTCGCCCCCCTGGATCATAAAGCCCTCGATCACCCGGTGAAAGATGACCCCGTCGTAGTAGCCGTCCTTGGCGTGGGTGAGAAAGTTCTCACAGGCCTTGGGGGCCTTTTCGGGGAAGAGGACCAGGGAGATGTCCCCCTGGTTGGTGTGCATGACGGCCACAGGCGCGTCCTGGGCCGGGGTTTGAAACTGCATAGGCATCTTGCTTCCGCTCTCCTTTTTGTCTGTGCCGCACCCGGCGAGGAGCAGGCTGCAAGCCAGTGCCAACGCCAGGGGGACAGACCAAATTTTTGAATTCATTGCGCGCCCTCCCGATTGGATTGCAATCCCTATCCTACCCTGTTTTGGCGGCAAATGCAAGAAAAAGCGGGCGCTTTTTGGCAAATCGGGGCGGCCGGGGACGGGGATGGAAAATGGCCCCCTTTTGCTGTTGACGAACCCCCTGTAAAGAGGGTACAATAAGGGCAGGGAGAAGGCGCCGGCGACCGGTCGCCTCCCGCGCAAGGGCCCCTGTAAACAGGCCCCTTGCCCATCAGCAAATGAGGAGGTCATTCCCATGGCCCAAGATTTTGAGCCCCTTTCCGAGGGCAGCGAGAACGAGCAGGAGACCGGCGAGCCCTATATCGTCACCATGAGCGACGAGGACGGGTGCGAACACAGCTTTGAGCTGGTGGACTCGATGGAAAAAGACGGGGTCCTCTACACCGCGCTCATCCCCATGTACGACCAGCCCCAGGAGATGCTGGAGAGCGACGGACAACTGGTCATCATGAAGTCGGAGGAGGACGAGGGCGAAGAGGCGGTCTTTACCCCCATTCAAAACGACGAGGAGTTCGGCGAGATTGCCCAAATCTTCATCGAGCGCTTGAGCGACCTCTACGACATCGAAGAGGAGGAATAACCCCCTTTTCCCCCGGGAAAGCTGAAGAGGATAGGAGCGTGGCTCTCCCTCCCCCGCGCTGTTTCCCGAATGTCTATTGAAAGATTTATCTGCCGGTGGCAGACACCATCTAACTTTATGGCTCTACCCGAGGCGTAAAGCCCTCATTTTTCCCGTAGAAAAAATGAGGGTAGCCTCGAAGAGTATCTCTGCCGGTGGCAGAGATACTCCGTCCTGCGGTGTTCGACTTGTTGCAGCCTTTTATAATCCTACAAGTATGTAATTGGAAGGTCGTCTCTTCTCACCAACTGCAGACCTCCCCCGCAAGGGGACGAAGGGAGCGCGCGGTGCGAAGGAGCCCGTATCCACCCTGTTTTGAAAAAAGCGGGTTTTAACTTGGCTGCAGACGGCATCGCGGGATTTTTGTTGCCATTTTTGCCCCGGCAAGGGGCGTTTTTCGACGATCCGAGAGAGGAGTGGAGCCCATGTGGCTGGACAGACAGGCCCTCGTCATCGGCCAGGAGGGGTGCGACGCCCTGCGCCGCAGCCGGGTGGCCGTCATCGGCATCGGCGGGGTGGGCGGCGCGGCGGCCGAGGCCCTCTGCCGCTGCGGCATCGGCGACCTGTTGGTGATGGACCACGACCGGGTGGACGACACCAACCGCAACCGCCAACTGTTGGCCACTGCCGAGACCGTCGGCCGGCGCAAGGTCGCGGTGCTGGGGGAGCGGCTGCGCGCCATCAGCCCCGACTGCCGGGTGGAGGAGTGGGACTGCTTTCTCGACGCCGACACCCTGCCTGAACTGCTGGCCTGGCGGCCCGACTACGTGGTGGACTGCATCGACACCGTCACCTCGAAACTAGCCCTGATCGAGGGCTGTCAGGGGGCCGGTGTCCCCCTGGTGTGCTGTCTGGGCACCGGCAACCGGCTCGACCCCACCCAGTTTCACCTGGGCGACCTCTACGACACCGGCGGCTGCGGCGACCCCCTGGCCCGGGTGATGCGCTCTCTCTGCCGCAAGCGGGGGATCGAGCGGCTGGAGGTGGTCTACTCCACCGCCCCCGTCATCCGCCCGCCGGAGGGGTTTGCCGGCGACTCCCCCCAGGGGCGGCACTCCCCCGGCAGCATCTCCTTCGTCCCCCCGGTGGCTGGGTACACCCTGGCCTCGCTGGTGGTGCGGCGGCTGCTAGGCCTTCCCTGCTAAAGGGAAAAAGCGGACCTCATTTTCTCCACCGTCTGCAAAAGCGCTCCCCCACCCCAAAGAATGGGGATGGGAGAGCGCTTTTTCTACTGCCGCTATTCCCCGTCGATCTTCTGGAACTCCAGGGTGTAGCCGTTGGGGTCTTTTAAAAAGAAGGAGTAGACCGGGAAGCGGGGGTGGTGGCAGGGCCCCTCCCCCAGGGTGGGAAGGCCGGCTGCCCGCAGCCGGGCGTAGACGGCGTCCACCTCGGCCCGGTCGGCGCAGTCAAAGGAGAGACAGACCCCCTGGGCCAGAGGGCGGCCGTCGCCGTAGTCCACAAAGCCCAGGCAGCCCCGCCCGGTGTCCACGATGAACTGGCCCTCCCCCTCCTGGCGCAGGGAAAGGCCCAGCACCCCGGTGTAAAAGCGGCGGCAGGCCGCCAGGTCACAGGTGGGGAAAAAGGCGGTCAGCCCGGTCATCTCTCCGCCTCCCCCTCGTTCTTGCGGCGGCGGAGGTAGGCCTCTAAAATGAGGGTGGCGGCCACCGCGTCCACCGTCTCCTTCCGCTTTTTGCCGCGGACGTTCTGCTCGTTGAGGATGCCGATGGCCGAGACGGTGGTCTGCCGCTCGTCGAACAGGTCCACCCGGATGGGGGTGGCGTTGAGCCGCCCGGCAATCTTGCGGGCCACCTTCTCACAGAGTTCGGCCCGCTCACCCCGGCTGCCGTCCATGTTTTTGGGCAGTCCCACCACGATCCGCTCCACCCCGTTGTCCAGAGCAAAGGCCACGATCTCCTTGACGGTCTTGTCCAGCCCTGGCTCGCAGATGACCCCGGCCGGACGGGCCAGCATCTCCCCCCTGTCGCAGAGGGCCAGGCCGGTGCGCACGTCCCCGTAGTCCACCCCCAAAATGACCATCTTCTCTTCCCCCTTTGCCCCTACTTGCGGCTGTAAAAGGTGCCGCCATGCAGGATGGTGCCCGTGTCGATGTGGCCGGTGTAGCCCTGAAATTCCGCTTTGCCGGGGATTTGGTCACCGGCAAACACCAGTTTGGAGACGCCGCCGTTGCGGACCCACTCCACCTGGCCCAACCCCTCGACCGGCAACCCCAGCGCCGCGGCGATGCAGGAGCGCAGGGCGCACCCGTGGGAGACCACCGCCAGGGTCTTGCCCGCGTTTTGGGCCAGGATGTCCTGCACCGCCGCCGCGCAGCGCGCAAAGACCTGGCGCATGGTCTCGCTGCCCTCGACGGCGAAGTTCCAGGGCTCGCTCTGCCAGGTGCGAAAAGCCTCGGGGTAGTCCCTCTCCAGCTGGTCGATGGGCTGCCCCTCCCAGACGCCAGCCGAGATCTCCTTGATGCGCTCGTCGGTGTAGAGGGGGATCTCCCGCCCGCCGACGATGGCCGCGCCGGTGCGGACCGCCCGCCGCAGGGGGGAGGAGATCACCTTGTCCAGCTCCACATCCTCAAAGTAGTCGGTGAGGTTTTGGCACTGGATCTCCCCCTGGGGGCTGATGTCGGTGTCGATAGCGCCCTGAAAAGTCCGCTGAATGTTTCCCGCGGCCTGTACGTGCCGCACAAAGTAGATGGTGGTCATGGCTACACAACTCCAATTCTCGCAGGGGCGCTCCTCCGCAGGGCGCCCCCTGTCTCTCTTCTCGGTCCTATTTATTTGAGGTAAAAGCCCACCAGCCGCCCCTCTTTGTCGAGGCTGATGGTGTACTGTACCTTTCCCCGTTCGTACTTGGCGATGAGCAGCACCACCACATAGGGCTCGCCGCCTTCGTCCTCCCTGCCCACCGCCTCCTCGGCGGTGTACTCGCTGCGCTCTCCCAGCTCGGGACCGCCCAGCCCCTCCCAGGCCTGGTGCAGCTTCTCCTCCAACTGGCCGTCCCGAAGGTCCGGCCGCCAACACGCCACCAGCCCCTGGTAGTCCTCTTCCTCCAGCAGTTGGGAGGCGGCCTTGGCCTGGGCGATCACCTCGTCCCGCGAAAACCCTTCGGGCAGTTTGCCGCCGCAGCCGCTCAGGCAGCCCAGGGCGAGCACCAGCGCCAGGGCGGTCCCCAGCCATTTCTTCACCTGCATCCTCTCTTCTCCTTCCCCTCTCTCCTCCGGTCCCCGATCATCCAGGCGGCGAGCAGCGCCGCCACCGCCAGCAGTCCGCCCTCGATCCCCCAGAGGGGCAGCTCCGCCAGGGGACCCAGGGCGGCCAACAGGTCCACCAGGGTGTGCAGGGCAAAAGCTGCCAGCAGCGGGAGCGCCCGGCACCGGCGCACCCCGGCAAAGACCAAGCGGGTGGCCGCCAGGTGGACCGGCAGGGCAGCCACCCGCTCCACCCCCGCCGCCAAGATCCCTCCACCCCCGCCGCCAAGAGCCCTCCGGCCCCGGCGGCCAGAGTCAGCCCCGGGGCCGCCAAAAGGGAGAGGAGGAGGGGCAGCCCCACCAGGGCCAGGGCCTCCAGCCCCCAATGGCCCAGGCCGAAGGCCATCGCCTCCCCGCAGCCGGTGCGCCCTTTCAGCAGCAGCCGGGCCGCCAGATAGCGGCCCCCCTCCTCAAAGAGGGCGGCGGTGAGGGCCAGGAAGAGGGCGTAGAGCCAGGGGCTGCGAAAGGCCAGCAGGGCCAACCCATCCCACCCCCTGAGCCAACCCAGCAGGGGGATGCGCAGCAGCAGTTGAAAGAGGAGGAAGGTCCCCACCCCGGCCAAGAAGGGGCGCAGGAGGACCCGCCGCCGCACCAGCAGGTAGAAAAGCGCCCCCAAAGGCAGCCCCACCGACACCGCCAAGGTGAATGTCATTGCCAGCGCCGCCACGGTCGCTCCCCCCCTCTTGCTATGCCGGGCCGACTGCCGACCCGGCCGGTATCACAGCCGCCCTCGGCCCCGCGCCTCTTTCACGGTGCACATCGGGTCGGGCCCTTCTGCGCATAAACGGCATTGCCGCCGCCATCCGCTCAGGACGCCGCAAGGGCCGGGCGCACAGCGGCATTTCGGGTCATAGGGCAGGGGGCAAACAGCGCTTGCACTCCTCCCCCTATTTATGGCTATTATACCATAAACAGGGGGAGGCTGCACCCCAAAAAGGGCGAATGAAGGGGCCCCAGACGCCGGGGGGCGGGGCGCGCTGTCAGCTTTCTCTCCCCGCCAGCGCGCCCTCATCGGGTGCCAAAAAAGGCGGGTCTGCCCCCGCGGCTCACCGCCGGTGCAGGCCCGCCCTTCGCCGCCCGGGCGGGCGGCGGGAAGTTGACTTTTTATTCTCTGGCGCAAATAGAGGGGAGCGACCCCAAGCGGGGCGCCTTTCGTGCATTTAGTACAGCTTTGCGCCCGCCGGGATCCGGTCGTCCACCATCAGCAGGTTCAGCCCTTCGCGGCCGTCCTGTTCGTGGACCGCCGAGATCAGCATCCCCTCGGAGGAAATGCCCATCATCTTTCTCGGCGGCAGGTTGACGATGGCGATGGCGGTCTTGCCCACCAGCTCCTCCGGCTCGTAGTACTCGTGGATGCCGCTCAAAATCGTCCGCCTGCGGTCTGTCCCGTCGTTGAGGGTGAACTTGAGCAGCTTCTTCGACTTCGGGACCGCCTCGCAGGCCTCGATCTTTACCGCGCGGAAATCCGACTTGCTGAAGGTCTCAAAGTCCACCAGCTCCTCAAAAATCGGCTCCACCTTTACCTGGGAGAAATCGATCTTCTCCGCCGGCGCTGCCGCCGCAGAGGGGGCGGCGGCAGCCTTCTTCTCGCCGCCGATGGATTTCATGGTCGGGAAGAGGAGCACGTCCCGGATGGCTGGGGAGTTGGTCAGCAGCATCACCAGCCGGTCGATGCCGTAGCCGATGCCGCCCGTGGGGGGCATGCCGATCTCCAGCGCGGTGAGGAAGTCCTCGTCGGTGTGGTTGGCCTCCTCGTCCCCCTGGGCCAGCAGCTTCTCCTGCTCGGCAAAGCGCTCCCGCTGGTCCACCGGGTCGTTGAGCTCGGAGTAGGCGTTGCACATCTCCCGCCCGTAGATGAAGAGCTCGAAGCGCTCCACATAGTCGGGCTTGTCCGGCTTTCTCTTGGTCAGGGGGGAGATCTCCACCGGGTGGTCCATGATGAACACCGGCTGGATCAGGTGCTCCTCCACATACTCCTCGAAGAAGAGGTTGAGGATGTCGCCCTTGGTGTGGCGCTCCTCGTAGTGCAGCTCCCGCTCGTCGGCCAGCTTCTTGGCGGCCGCCGTGTCGGGCACCTGGTCGAAGTCGACGCCGGCGTACTTCTTCACCGCCTCGGTCATGGTCATCCGCTCAAAGGGCTTGCCCAGGTCGATCATGGCGTCGGCGTAGGGGATGAGGGTGGTGCCGCAGACCTTCTGCGCCACGTGGCGGAACATGTTCTCGGTCAGATCCATCATCCCGTTGTAGTCGGTGTAGGCCTGGTAGAGCTCCATCAGGGTGAACTCGGGGTTGTGCCGGGTGTCCAGCCCCTCGTTGCGGAAGACCCGCCCGATCTCGTAGACCCGGTCCAGCCCGCCGACGATCAGCCGCTTGAGGTAGAGTTCCAGCGAGATGCGCAGCTTGATGTCCTCGTCCAAGGCGTTGTAGTGGGTCGAGAAGGGCCGGGCCGCGGCGCCGCCGGCGTTGGCCACCAACATAGGGGTCTCCACCTCCACAAAGTCCTGGCCGTCCAGGAAGTTGCGGATCTCGCGGATGATGGCCGAGCGCTTGATGAAGGTCTCCCGTACGTCCTGGTTCATGATCAGGTCGATGTAGCGCTGGCGGTAGCGGGTGTCGGTGTCGGTCAGCCCGTGGAACTTCTCGGGCAGCGGCTGCAGGGATTTGGAGAGGAGGGTCATCTTCTGGGCCTTGACCGAGATCTCCCCCCGGCGGGTGCGAAACACCTCGCCGGTCAGGCCGATGATGTCGCCGATGTCCCACTTTTTGAACTCGGCGAACGCCTCCTCGCCCAGGCCGCCGATGTTGGCGAAGATCTGGATGCGGCCGGTCTTGTCTTGCAGGTCGATAAAGTTGGCCTTGCCCATGTCCCGGCGGCCCATCAGCCGCCCGGCCAGCGAGACGATCTGCCCCTCCATCCGCTCGAAATCCTGCTGGATGTCGGCGGCGTGGGCGCTCACCTCAAACTTGGTGATGACAAAGGGGTCGCGCCCCTCCGCCTTCAGCCGCTCGAGCTTCTGGCGGCGCACCGCCAGCTCGCTGCCCTCTGCCGGGGCGCCGATTGCTCTCTCATTTTCCACGAAAAAATCCCCCTTTTTCGTCCTTGCGATTCACTCTAAAAAAGGAGCGGGCTCTTCGCTCCGCTCCTTGCAACCCAACTGTTTGGCTCTCCGCCGCTTGACCGGCGGGGCGGGGCACTATTTGCCGATCTTTACAATGGTGTAGTGCACCAGCTGGCCGCTGGGCAGCTCCACCTCGACCGTGTCGCCCTGCTGGTGGCCCATCAGGGCCTTGCCCACCGGCGACTCGTCGCTGATCTTCCCCGACAGGGGATCGGCCTCGGTCGAACCAACGATGGTGAAGTTGTCCTCCCCCTCGTAGGCGTCGCAGGTGCATTTGACCACCGAGCCCACGTTGACGTGGTCGGTGCCGATGTCGTCCTCGTCCAGCACCCGCACGTTTTTCAAACGCTGCTCCAGCTGGGCGATCCGGGCCTCCACCATGGCCTGCTCGTTCTTGGCCTCGTCGTACTCGCTGTTTTCCGAAAGGTCGCCAAAAGAACGGGCAACCTTGATTTTCTCCGCCACATCCTGCCGGCGAACCGTCTTCAGCTGCTCCAGCTCGTCTTCCAGTTTTTTGAGACCTTCTTCGGTCACGATAAGCTGCTTATCCAATGGTTTCTTCTTCCTTTCCGTAAACGGCGGGCACCCAGGCACGCCAAGGCAATATATATATTATAGGGAGTGGGACTGCCAATGTCAAGGCGGATTTCTCACCGCCCCCGCCCCCCGCCGGCGGCCTCTGCCCGGGCGGGGACGCACTGGCGGCGCACGTACTCCGCCAGCTCCCCCAGGGAGATGCGCCGCTTGGCAGAGACCTCCCACTCGTCGCAAAAGAGGTAGGCGGGCTCCACCTGCCCGTCCCGGCAGAGGGCCCAGACCCAGTCCAGCGGCAGCCCCGCGCACTCGGCCGGCTCCACGCCGATGCCGCCCCCGCCCCCCAGGGTGATGCAGCCCGGGGCCCGCACCTCCTCCCCCAGGGGGTTGAGCACCAGCACCGCGCCGCCACTCTGGCCGAGGGCCTTTTCGGCTTCCGCCCAGGGGGAGACGGCAAACAGCGCCCCGGTCTGCAGAAAGTGTTCCTCGGCAAAGGCGCGATATTCCTCCACCCGGTCGGTGGCCACCGTCAGGGTGTTGACCCGGCGCAGGCAGCGGGCCACCAGTTCGCGACAATCCCCCTCCCTGTCGCACAGCAGCAGCCGCAGGCGGCAGGCCTCCTCCCCCAACAGGGCGAGCAGCCGCTCCGCCGCCCCCTCCACCAAGCCGCGGCGAAAGGCGGGGTCCGGCTCCTCCTCCCCCACCGTGTAGACCGGCCCCTCCTGGGCCCGCAAAAAGGCCTGCAGCTTGCGGCTGCTGGGGTAGGTGACTCGGTGCAGGAGATAGCCCTTCTCCCGCAGGGGTTCGCACTTCACCCGGGCAAAGAGGTTGCGGGGAAACGGCCTCTCGTCGGCCCGCAACAGCACCACCATCCGCCATCCCTCCTTTTTCCCAGTATACGAGGGGGCGGCGGGGGGTATTCCCCCCTTTTCGGGCAGGGAGAGAAGGCAGCGCCCAGCGGCCTTTCACATGTTGACATTAAAAATCCGCCCCTCTCTCCGCAGGAGAGAAGGGGACGGATTTCGTCTTTTTCTTTAAAAGGCGTACCAGCTGCGGGGGCCGCAGGCGGCCTCCTGTCCCTCGCCGCCGTCGGAAGACTCGCCCTCCGGGGCGCTGCTCTCGCCCTCGCCCTCGCCGCCTTCCGGCTGGCCCTCTTCCCCCTGGCCCTCGGAGGAGGGGGTGGAAGAGGAGGAGTTGGCGCTGCCCTGGGCGTTGTTCCCGGCGCTCACCACCTCGACGGCCTTTTTGATTTGGGGGTCGGTCTCAACGGTGAGCATGTGGGCCTGCTGCTGTTGCTGGGTGCTGAGGGTCACCTTGTAGTCGGGCTTGAGCCCGGTTTCGTTGAACTTCTCCCCGGAGGGGGGGACCAGGTAGGCCACGGTGATGTCGATGCCCGACCCGTCCGAGAGCTGTTTGTACTCCTGCATGACCCCCTTGCCGTAGGTGCCGGTCCCCACCAGCTTGGCCTTGCCGAAGTCCCGCAGCACGGCGGCGAACATCTCGGCGGCCGAGGCGGTGTTCTCGTTGACGATCACCGTCATGGGCAGGGTCTCCTCGCTCTTGCCCGAGGTGTAGAGGGTCTTTTGCTCCCCGCTCTTGTACTCGGCCGAGAGGATGGTCCCCTCCGGCACCAGGGTGTCCAGGATCTCGGCGGTGACCTTGGTCAGGCCGCCGGAGTTGTCCCGCACGTCGAAGATCAGGCTCCTGGCCCCGGCGCTCTTGAGCTGGTTGAGGGCGTAGTCGAACTGGGAGGCGGTGGTGTTGTTGAATTCAAAGATGCGGATGTAGCCCACCCCGTCCAGGTTCTGGTACTCCACCGAGGGGACGGTGATGCTCTTGCGGATGATCTCCACGCTGTTTTTCACGCTGTCGCGCTGAAAGTCCACCTTGACCTTGGAGCCTGGATCGCCCTGGATCAGGGCCATGGCCTTGGTGACCCCCATGGCCAGAACGTCCTGCCCGTCCACGGCGATGATCAGGTCGTTTTTCTCGATGCCGGCCTCTTTGGCGGGGGAGCCGTCGTAGACCTTGGTCACCCGGATATAGCCCGAGGTGTCGGCCTTTCCCGCCACCCCGATGCCGGTGACCGCGCCGTTGAAGGTGGACTCGATGCTGTTCCACTCCTCCACGGTGTAGTAGCGGGCGTACTTGTCCCCCATCCCGCTGACATAGCCCTTGAGCATGGCGTCCATCAGGTTCTGGTCGGCCAGTTCCCCCACGTAGTTGTCCCGCACGTAGGTGTCCACCTCGGAGATTTTGGAGTACATGGCCTCCCGGCTCTTGGTGGAGTTCATCTTGTTGTCGAACAGCCCAATGGAGAGGACCATGGTGATGGTGAAGGTCAGGGCGCAGACCATGGCCAGCAGGGAGATGAGGACCCCCACAGAAACTTTTTTATTCATAGACAAAACCGCCTTCTCTGCCCGCGGCAAAGGGCGCGGGCGGGATCGCGGCCGCTGCGGCCGCGTGCAAGCCGGGTGCCCGGGGCGCCCGGTGAAAACAAACGATATTTATCATATTATAGCACATCCTGCCCCCTGGGGTACAGCCCCAATCGCGCCGGGGCCGCCCTGCGCGCAAAAGAGGGCCGGCAAAACCGGCCCTCTCTCACCGCCCTGCGGGGGCGGACTCTATGCGTTAACTCTGCAGGTAGGGCATGGGGTTGACGTCGCTGCCGTAGCTGATGCCCTTGCGCACCTCAAAGTGCAGGTGGGGCCCGGTGGAGTTCCCGGTGCTGCCCACATAGGCGATGGTCTGCCCCTTTTTGACGTACTGCCCCTGTTTCACCGCAATCGAGCTGGTGTGCCCGTACAGGGTGTAGAGGCTGCCGCCGTGGTCGATCATCACGTAGTTGCCGTAGCCGGTGTTGCCGTAGCGGACCACCGCCACCTTGCCGTCGTTGGCGGCCACGATGGGTTTGCCGTAGATGCTGGCCTGGCTGCCGCGGGAGATGTCGATGCCGGTGTGGAACTCCCACCCGTAGGCCGCCGACTTGCCGTAGGGGGCCGAGATGTGGTAGTACCCCGGCACCGGCCACTGGAACTGGCCGCCCACGTACTTGTCGCCCATGGTGTCGCCCGCATTTTCGTAGGAGGCCAGCAGATCGGAGATCTGCTGCTGCACCGCCTTCTGCTCAGAGCGGTACTGGGCCACCTGCTTTTCGTTCATGGCCTGCTGGTCCTCCAGAGAGGAGATGCTGTTGCCCACCTCTTCGGCCTGGCTGGCCAACTGGGCCTTTTTGGCGTCCAGCAGGGACTTGGAGGCCTCGATGTCCGCCTTGTTGGCGGCCAACTCGTTCTTGGCGTCCACGATCTCCTGCTTCTCCCGCTCCAGCTGCTCGATGAGCTGCTTGTCGTGGTCGGCGATGCGGGTCATGGTGTCCATCTTCACAAGCATCTGGCTGAAGTCCTCTGACCCGAGGATGGCGGTGAGCCCGTCGGTCCGGGGGGACATGTACTGGGCCCGCAGCCGCTTGCGGAAGAGCTCCTCGTTGTCGGCGATCTCCTCTTCCTTCTGGGTGATAAAGGCCTCTTTTTCGGCGATCTGGGTGTTGAGGGCGGCGATCTTGTCCTCCAGCACCGCCACCTGCTGGCGCACCAGGGAGAGCTGCTCGTCCAGCTGCTCCTTCTGGGCCTGGGCCTCCGACTTGGAGCTTTTCAGGTCGTTGATGCTGTCTTGCAGATCGTTGATCTTGTCGTCGAGCTGGTCGTATTTCGAGTTGAGATCGTCCACCGACGCGCCCTTGGCCGTCTGTGTTCCGCCAAAGGGCCCCGCCAGGGTGATGGCGAGGGCCAACAGCAGGGACACCACCGCCTTTTTTCTGTGGGTTCGATGCATGGGAAAGACCTCCTTCATTTGGAAAAAGCGATCAGACTTTCAGGTGTTTGCGGATGGAGAGCACGCTGCCCAGGGCGCCGGTCCCCATCCCCGTGAGGGCAAAGCCGGCCAGCACCCAGTACCAAATCTCGCCAAAGGGGATGAGGCTGTCGGCCATGGACTGCAAGAACTGGGAGGTGGTGCCCATGATCATGTTCATGATCCCCTGGTACCCGCCCCAGACGGCGAAGTAGGCGATGAGGGCGGCCAGCAGGCCGATGAACATCCCCTCCACCACAAAGGGCAGGCGGATGAAGCCGTTGGTGGCCCCCACGTATTTCATGATGTTGATCTCCCGCCGGCGGGCGAACACCGTCAGGCGGATGGTGTTGGAGATGATGACCAGGGACACCGCCACAAAGACGGCGATGATGGCGATGCCAAAGATGCTGACCATGTTCTTCAGCGAGACGATGGTCTCCGCCACGTCCTGGGGATAGCTGACCGTCTCGACCCCGGGGGCATTTTGAAAGGTGGAGACGGTGTCGTACATGTAGTCGAGGTTTTGCAGTTTGATGCGGTAGGAGGCGGGGAGGGGGTTGTCTTCCTCCAGCCCGTCCAGCAGGGCCGAGTCGGGGCCGAACTCCTCCTTTGTCTCTTTGAGGGCGTCCTCCTTGGAGATGTACTGGTAGCTCTCGATGTTGCCGGTGCCGGCCACCAGCGCCTCCAAATCGACCCGCTCCTCGTCGGTGGCCTCCTCGGCGATAAAGACCACGATCTCGTTTTGGCTCTCCACATAGGCCAGGGCCTCGCCCATGTTGACTGAAAAGAGGGCCGCGACCCCCAAAATCATCAGGCAGGCGCTGAGCACGGCGATGGAGGCCAGGCTCATCAGCTTGTTGTGCCAGATGCTCTTGATCCCGGTTTTGACTAAGTATCCCGTTCCGCTTCCCTTCACCGCGCATCCCTCCAATCCGGCCGGTCGCTCAAAATCGAACCGCCCTCAATGGTGATGACCCGGTGGTCGTACCGGCGAATGAGTTCGTGCTCGTGGGTGACCATCAAAATGGTGGTGCCCACCTTGTTGATGGAGTCGAGCATGTCCACGATCTCCATGGACATCTCGGGGTCGATGTTGCCGGTGGGCTCGTCGGCGATGATGAGGGCCGGCTTGTTGACCAGGGCCCGGGCCAGCGCCACCCGCTGCTGCTCCCCGCCGGAGAGCTCGTTTGGCATGTTCTTCGCCTTGTGGATGAGCCCCACCAGATCCAGCACAAAGGGGACCCGCTTGCGGATCTCCCGGTAGGGGGTGTCGGTCACCCGCAGGGCAAAGGCCACGTTGTCGTAGACGTTCATCGAGGGGATCAGGCGAAAGTCCTGAAAGACGATGCCCATGGACCGGCGCAGTTTGGGCACTTCCCGCTGCTTGAGCCCGGCCAGGGAGAAGCCGTTGACCACCAGCTCGCCGGAGGTCACCTTCTCCTCGTGCATAATGAGTTTTAAAAAGGTGGACTTGCCCGCGCCGGACGCGCCCAGGACAAAGACAAATTCCCCGTCGTCGATGCGGACGTTCACGTCCTTGAGCCCATAGGTGCCGTTGGGGTACACCTTGGACACATTTTTGAATTCAATCATGTAAAAACTGCCTCAATATCAGTATTTCACAGGGTTGGAGTTCAGATATTTCTTGACCATCAAGGCCACCTTGAAGACAATGGCGTGATCGAATTCCCGCAGGTCCAGCCCGGTGAGCTTTTTGATCTTCTCCAGCCGGTAGACCAGGGTGTTGCGGTGGACAAACAGCCCCCGCGAGGTCTCGGACACGTTGAGGTTGTTCTCGAAAAACCGCTGAATGGTAAAGAGGGTCTCCTGGTCCAGCTGGTCGATGGAGCCCTTTTGGAACACCTCTTTGAGGAACATCTCGCAGACGGTGGTGGGCAGCTGGTAGATCAGCCGGGCGATGCCCAGCTTGTCAAAGGAGACGATGGTCTTCTCGGCGTCGAACACCTTGGAGACCTCCAGCGCCACCTGGGCCTCTTTAAAAGAGCGGGCCAGGTCTTTGATGCCGGTGACCACGGTGCCGATGCCCACAAAGGAGCGGATGTAGAACTCGCTGGAGAGGGTGTCCACAATGCTGCGGGCCAGCTTCTCGATGTCCTTGGTCTCGATGTCGGGGTGGATCTCCTTGACGATGACGGTGTCGGTCTCGGAGATGTTGAAGATGAAGTCCTTCTGCTTGTCGGGGAAGAGGTTGACGATCACATCGTAGGCCGAGACCTCGGTCTTGCCCACGGTGCGCACCAACAGCACGATGCGGTGGGCGTCGGTGCCAAAGTGCAGCTCCCGCGCTTTCACGTAGACGTCGCCGGGCAGGATGTTGTCCAGGATGACGTTTTTGATGAAGTTGTTGCGGTCGTACTTCTCGTCGTGATACTGTTTGATGCTCGTCAGCGCCACCGTCAAAAGTCCCGCATAGCTGGCGGAGATGTCGTCGATGCCGGCCACGAAGACGGCGTAGTCGCCCTTTTCGTTGGTGCCAAAGGGCTTGAAGGTATAGCCCTCTTTGACAAAGCACTCCTTCAAATTGGCATTTTGCAGATTGCAGCCCTCAAATACATCGCCGATCTTGGTCAGCTCGCTGCAGGAGATGACGTTCCCCTTGTCATCGATCACACCGATGACCCGGTCCACCGTGTCTTTCATCTGGTGGATGATGCCCTGAAATAATCTGTTAGACATAGTGCGATTCCTCTCTTTTCCGAAGGTGCATGGCCCTGGCGGCAAAAGGGCCCCGCCGAGGCGGGGGACCCGGCCACCTCCATTGTGGAAAATGCCAGTATTGCCAAACCATATTATCTATATTGTACACAGCTTTTGGTATTTGTGCAATATAAAACGCGAAGATATTTCACGAAATTGTGCAATACTAAAGCGAACAGAGGGAATCACCCCTGCAATTGGCAGTATAGTTTACAATTGTGACTGCAATTTTAACGTTCTGTGAACGGTGGGGGGGTAAAATAGCGGTTTTACAGGGAAAAAGAGGAAGCCGGGCGAACTCGCCCGGCTTTTGTCCGCTCCCCTTCTGGGGCGCTTTCCCCCCTCTTTTGAGGGGAGAGGGGCTCTCTCAAAAGAGGGGCTTCACTCCCGCATCCGCCGCAGCCCCCAGCACCCCAGGGCCGCCAGCAGCAGCCCCGCCGCCGCAATGACCCCGCACTTGGGCCAAAAGGTGGGGCCGGTGTGCACGTCGAAAAAGATGGTCGTCTGCTCCATGACCTCCCGCTCCAGCAGATAGGCGCCAAAGCAGTAGGCCGCGCAGAGGAGCAGCGGCACCGCCAGGGAGTGCAGGAGCTCCATCAGCAGCAGGCAGAGCCCCCAGACAAAGAGGACCTGCGCCCCGGTCTTGGCCAGGTGCTCCGCCCCCATCTCCGGCAGCAGCCAGACCCCCGCCGCCACCGGCAGGGCCGCGTGGAGGAGGTACCAGACCAGGGTGAAGAGGACCGGCCCCAACCGGCCCCGGTAACCCCCGTAGATGTAGAGCAGCTCCCGCCCGTCGCCGGTGAGCTCCTCCTTGCGGGCCATCACCAGCCACCAGACTGAAAAGAGGGGGATCACCTGCTCGCAGAGGCGAAGGTAGCTGGTGGCGGCCAGAAGCGGGTCCTGATGGTACCAGATGGCCAGCATCCCCGGCAGCACCAGCCAGAGGGCGATCAGCGGCGGCAGGTACCACCAGCCCATCCCCCGCATCTTCCAGTAACACAATCGGTTCATCCCTCCGCCCCCCTGCGCAGGTCATTCAAAAATTCCAGGGCAGTGCGGGTGTCGGTCTCGTCGGCCAGGTAGGCTTTCACCTGGGCGATCACCGGCTCCTCCCCCAGGCGGAACACCGCCTCGCCAAAGGGCTGCACCACCGTCCAGCCGCCGCACCTGTCCAGGTCGATGACCCCCAGCATCGGCTCCGGCAGCCCCGCTCCCACACAGTTGACCTCGAACGCCTTGCGGGTGCGCTGGTCCAGCAGTAAGATGGCCGTCTGCGCCACCTTCTCCTTCTCCGGCGCGTCCGCCAGCGCCTGGTGGACGAATTCGTCCGCCACCCACCGCATGGGCGGGACACGGCAGAGGTAGTGGTCGGAGAACTCCACAAAGGGGGTGTAGTTCACCCAGTCGGACTGGTCGGTGAGAAAGACCGGTTTGTCCTTTAGCTTGTCGGAGAAGTCAAACCCCAGCTGGGCGGCCGCGTCCAGCCGGCTCTGGTACTCGTCCCAGAAGATGTTCCCCATGCGGTGGGAGAGGGAGGCGCTCACCAGCTCCATCCCTCCGCAGTCCCCGCGGGTCACCAGTCCTCCCAGCAGGGTCACCCCCTGGGTGCGCCCGGCATAGCCCTTCTCCGCCGGGGGAAGGGAGACTTCCAGCGGGCAGGAGGCCGACACCTGTAAGGTGAAGTCCTTCTCCGCTCCCACGGCGGCAAAGGGCACCTCGTTCTCTTCATACAGGGGTACCCACCCCTCCAGGGGGTAGTAGCCAAACCCCGCCGGCAGAAAGACCGCCTGCCGGTTGGAGTAGGAGAGCCCACCCTCGCCCCTGTACTGAAAGACCAGCTCCTCCAACCGCTCTCCCGCAGGAGGGTAGACCGTCAGGTAGTCGCCCTCCCGCTTGTAATCCAGGGGGTCGCCCGCCCCGTCGGTGAGGGAGGTGAGCTTGTAGCCGTGGTAAAGGGTGAAGCGGCAGTCCGCCCCCACCTCGTTTTTCTCCACCGCAAGGACGGCCGTCCCCTTGAGCCGGTCGGTGATTTTCAGCTTCAGGTCACAGGAGCGAACGGCGAAGTCCGCCGGCTGGTCTCGGACAGGATTTTCGCTGTAGTAAAAATAGAGCACATCCGATGTCCTGTCCGGGCCTTCTTCCCGCACCAAGGCCGACCCGCGGAAAAAGAAGCCCCCGACGCAGAGGACCGCCAGCCCCCCGCACAGCAGCGCAGGCCAGCGCCGCCGCATCCGGCAGCCCAGCCAGAGAAGGCCCGCCAGCAACAGGAGCCAGAAGGCGACCCGGAAAAACCGGTACCCCTCCAGGCCAAAGCCGTAGTCCTCGTCCAAGAGCGACCGACTCTGGAAGGGCAGGGTGAAGAGGGTCAGCAGTCGCCCGGCGGCCCTCCCTCCAAAGATGTTGACCGCCTCCAGCAGTTCGGCAAAGAGGCTGGAGGAGAGGTAGCCGATGAGCACCATCACCCCGTAGGCAGTGTAGCGCCCGGCAAAAAGGGCCAGAACCGTTCCCATGAGACAGGCCGCAAAGCAGGGTAGGAAGAGGTAGAGCAGGTGCGCCCCCAGTAGGTTGAACCCGTAGCCCAGGGTGGCCCCCTGGTAGCGCAGGCAGGCGTAGAGATTGTACCCCCCGTACTGCAGGGTCAGCAGGAAGGCAAAGCCCGCCAGCACCAGCAGATGGGCCAATACCACCCGCCCCAGGCCGTTTCTGCCGGTCCCCCAGACCTCCTGCAGATTTTCGGCGCGGATCCCCTCGCTCAATTCATACCCGATGAAAAGGCAGAAGAGAAACGGCACCAGGGAGTAGCTCAGTAACATGGCGTTGACCATCGACGGGTTGACCGCTTCCACCGCGTATTTTGAAAACGGCCCGCCAAGGTAGGACAGGCACTGAAAGTGGGCTGCCGCCAGAGAGAGGATCACCGCAAAGAGCAGGGATTTCTTGCGAAACCGCTGCACCGTCAAACAAACCAGCCTCTTCACCAGGCCCATCCCCTTTCAAAACAGGGAGGCACCGCTTGGTCAGTGCCCCCCTACCCTTCGCCTTCTATCCACTGTGGACAATGGGTGTCCCCACCCCTTCAGCCGTTGGCACTGCCAGGGCCTTTCTCCACCAACGGCGGCTATCCGTGGCCTACCCAAGCCAGAGGCCCTTGGAAATACATCGGGCGCGCCGCCCCCTCACCCCTGGCTGGCTGTGGGGGAAACGATTTTCCTCTTTCCCGGCAGCGGGCACCGGAAGAGAGCGATGTCAGACCGCCTGCGCCCCCGGCAAGGGTGGAAAGGCAAGGGATGCCACAGCCGCAGCCACCCCAATCCCTTCGCCATCCTGATCGCCTCTCTTTTCAATAAGAGCAGCAGGGCGCCCCCTACCGCTCCAACACTCCGTCCGGCGGGATCATCCTTCTACATCCAGCATAGCCCTTTCGCGGAAAAAATCAATCATATTATATAAAATAATATCAATTTGTAGTTTTTAATCATTCAAAAAGAATTGAAATGTGCAGATATTCCATATCTTTTCTGCTATCCCCCTGTTATACTGATAAAAGGAGGAAAACTGCCGTGAAAAACAAAAAGGGGCTCATCTTTCTCATCTGCGTCCTCGTTCTGGTGGTGGGGGGCGCCCTGCGCCCCCTCATCATGGACTGGATCTGGTACACCTTTATTGAAAAACCCGTTGTTCTGGATGAAAACCGAGGGGTCGCGGTGTCCCTCTTTCCGGGGGAGTACCCTGTCAATCTCATCTGCAACGGCTACGACTACACCAAAAACGGCGAAAAGATGGCCCTCGACCGGGCCAGGGAGGGGCGGGAACTCCACCAGGCCGAGGGGGTCGTCACCGGCAGTTACAGCAAGAGCGACTATCTGGGCGGTGAGGGGGTTGCCTACAAAACCTACTACTGGGCCTACTCCATCCGCCTGCCTGAGGGCACCGCCGACACCTACCGCATCTTTCCCGCCAGCGACTATGAGCCCAGCGCCTGTATCCGCACCGGCGACGAAATTTCCTTCACCTATTACAAGGACCAGAAGGGCGACCCGGTCATCGACGAGTACCACTGTCCCCAGGCCGAGCAGCGGCTGCAGGCCTGGACCGACGCCCAGAGCGATGAGACCCTGCAAAAAGCCGGGCTCAAAAGGGGGTAACTGCCGTGAAAGACAAAAAGGGGCTCATCTTTTTCATCTGCGTCCTCGTCCTAGTGGTGGGGGTAGTCCTCCGTCCCCTCATCATGGACTGGATTTGGCATACCTTTTTCACCCAGCCCCCACCGGACAACAACAAGGGGGTCGCGGTGTCTGTCTTTCCGGGAGAAGATCCTGTCGACATCCTCTCCAGCGGCTTTGACTACACCAAAAACGGCGAAAAGATGGCCCTCGACCGGGCCTGGGAAGGACGGGAACTTCACCAGGCCGAGGGGGTCGTCGCCGGCAGTTACAGCAATAGCGACTACCTGGGCGGCGAGGGTGCGGCCTACAAGACATATTACACCGCCTACTCCATCCGCCTGCCTGAGGGCACCGCCGACACCTACCGCATCTTTCCCGCCAGCGACTATGAGCCCAGCGCCTGTATCCGCACCGGCGACGAAATTTCCTTCACCTATTACAAGGACCAGAAGGGCGACCTGGTCATCGACGAGTACCACTGTCCCCAGGCCGAGCAGCGGCTGCAGGCCTGGATCGACGCCCAGAGCGACGAGACCCTGCAAAAAGCCGGGCTCAAATAGACCGCTCCGCCTGCCCGAGCAGACAAAGAGAGAGGGGGGNCCCCCCCCCTCTCTCTTTTTATTGCATCGCGGCTTTTTGCCGCAGGGTCACTGTTTTTTCAGGGCGGGCAGGGCCACGGTCAGCACCAGCCAGATAAACTGGTACCCCAGCACCACCGCGGTACTCAGCTGTCCGGCGCCGCCGGTGAGGGCGAAGAGGGCCGCCAGGGCCACCCCCAGTCCCAGCCCCACGAACTGCACCACCAGGGCCGCCAGCACCCCGCTCTTGGCCCCCAGGGCACAGAGGATGCCCTGGGCAAAGGAGAGGAAGGAGCCCATGGTGGTCAGCCCGCAGTCCCCCGGCCGGTCGTCGTGCAGGGCGTCCAGCTGGGCGGCGGTGTGGCTGTGCACCAGGGTGAACATGTCCTCCGGCAGGCCGTAGGTCTCGGAGATGCGGGACACCGTCAGCCCCGGGTCGCCGGTCTTCACCGCAATCAGGGCGCCGGTCCTGTCCAGCCGGGACAGCAGTTGGCCCACCTGCTCGTTGGGGGTGTAGCTGAGGACGAACATGGCCGTCAACTCGCCCGAGGTGGCCAGGTAGAGCAGCTCCCGCTCCCCCTCCTTGCGGTACTTGGCCTCGTAGTCGGCCGAGGGCAGGTCGATGCCGTGGTTGCGCATCAGCTCTCGGTTGCCCACCAGCACCCGCTTGTTCTCGATCCAGCAGGAGTAGCCCATGGCGTTTTCATAGGCAAAGCTGTCGTAGGGCAGCAGGATGTCGGTGCGGTTTTCGATCACCTTCATAAACACCGGCTTCAGGTCGGACTCCCCAGCGCAGAGGACGCTGGCCGCCTTGAGGATGGCCTCGTCGATCCGCTCCCCGCCGAAGGTCTTGATGCCGTGCAGCAGCACGCTCCCCCGGGGAAAGAGGTCGGTGTCGCTGACCACCAGCCCGTTGAGGTCGTACAGCCGCTCCACCGCCGAGTAGCCCGCCAGCACCCCGCCGTAGCGGTTGAGGGTCTTGCAGGTGCGGCTGAAGGGGACGTTGAAGGCAAACATCAAAGAGAAGGGGGCCGACAGGCAAAGCAGCAGGGAGAAGGCCCCCGCCGCCCCCACCAGGTCCTGCTTGAAGAAGTAGAGGCCGCAGCCCACCGCCAGGGAGAGCACCAGGCAGATGCCCGACGCCACCCGCGCCCAGCGGTCGGAGGGGTCTTCGGAAAAGCTGTGGGAGACAAAGCCGTCGAGCACCTGGCTGCGCTTGCGGTAGCAGAGCACCGGCTCGCGGATGGCCAGGTCCTTGACGATGTTTTCCGCCAGGGAGGCCGGCTCCACCATCTCGGTGGTGTACTTGTCGCTGTCCGAGGCGATGAAGCGGTAGTTGCGCAGCACCCGGTGCACCATGTTGAGTTTGCCCATGCAGTTGCAAAAGAGGGAGAACATGGCCACCGACGAGTAGAGAAAGACGTCGGGGCTCTTGAGATAGCCGGGGTTGGCAAAGAGGACCGCCGCCTGCACCAGGCAGCCGAAGAAGGCCAGCCCCACCAGGGAGTCATTGTCCCCCTTGAGGGTAAAGGTGTAGAGAAAGCCGTTGACCACGGTGGAGGTGCAGCAGAACACCCCCGCCAACAGCAGCAATAAGTTGAGCCCCAGGTAGAGATAGGGCCCCTCCCCGGGGGAGAGGAAGGCGGGCACCGGCAGCCCAAAGACCGGCACCAGGTTGTGGTAGCACAGCAGCAGGAAGAGGGCGAAGGTGATGCCCATCCGCATCTTCAGCTTCCCCTTGAGGGAGATCAGTTTCTCCAGGGCGGTGTGCTCGTCCTTGTCGGTGAGGAAGTCCTCCTCGTCCTCGGCCTGGGTGTAGGCCGACTCCTCCTCCCCGGTAAAGGCCTCGGCGTCGCCGATGGCCCCGTGCTCGATGGTGAACTGGGACACCTTGGGCGCCCGCGCCCGGCGCAGCAGCTCCCGGGTGTCCAGGCTCTCGGCCTCGACCACCGCCTGGCGCATCTCCCGGTCCATCCGCTCGCTGATGTCAAAGGTGCCGGAGGGGGCCTCCGCCGCCAGTTCCCGGGCGCGCTTCTCGCTGCGCTCGACAAAGATCTCCTCCTGGCCGGAGACGTTCAGCGGCACCGGCTCGCGGATGGCGCGAAAGACGTCGGTCTCGCTGGCCGGGCGGCGCTCCTGCTGTTCGGGCGCGGGGGCCGCCGGTGCGTCGACCGCCTTTTCTATCCTTTCTCCCTCTCCTTCGCCCTCCGCCTGGGCGGGGGCAGTCGGGACGGGAGTCGATTTTTCCCCGCTCCCGGCAGGGGCGACCGGCTCCGCCTGGGAGACGGGTGCCGCCTCTCCCCCCGCGGGCGCGGGGGTGGGAACCGACTCCCGCGACGGCTCCTCTTCGCCCGCCGGGGCGGGCGGCGCGGCCGGTTCGGGCGTCGCCGGGGAGGCGGTCTCCTCCCGGGCGGCGCGGCCCCAGGAAAACCGCTTCTTTTTGGGGCGGCGCTCCCGCTCCAGGGGCAGGCCCTCGATCTCGGGGACGATGGACTCGGGGGTCTCCTCCCCGCTGAAAAAGCTGGCCACCTTTTTGATGCGCTGGGCCTCATCCACCGCGCTCTCCCGGTGGGGCAGGGCGGAGAAGGGGTGGATCTCCCGGTGGGCCACCGCCTCCCCCTCGGGGACGGCGGCGCCCTCCCCGCCCGGGGCGGGGGCCTGCTCTTCCGGCAGGGGGGCCGGTTTCCGCGGGGCGGCGGTCTCCCGCTCCCCCCCGGCGGAGGCGTGGCGGCTCTCCCACGCGGCCTGCAGGGGGTCGGGGGCAGCGCTCCGCTCGGCCTGTACCTCCCTGACCAGCTCGGCGGCCGAGGGGCGCTTCTCCCCGCCCGGGCGGGGCAGCTTGGGCGCAGGGGTGGAGGATGGGGCCTCCGGCTCCCGCTTGGCCCGCACCTGTTTGAGGATCTCGTCCACCAGGGCGTTTTTGGTCAGCGTGTCGTACTTGCGGTTTTTATCCACGTTCCTTCCCCCTTCCCCTCTCGGCGGCCAGCCGCTGGTTTGCCACCTCGTACAGGACGATTCCCGCGGCCACCGAGGCGTTGAGGGAGGTGATCTTCCCCCGCAGGGGGAGGCTGACGGTGACATCGCACCGCTCCTTCACCAGCTTGGAGACCCCCTCGCCCTCGCTGCCGACCACCAGGCCGACCCCGCCGGCAAAATCGGTGTCCCGGCAGTTCTGGCCGTCCATGTCGGCGCAGTAGAGCCAGAGCCCGGCTTTTTTGAGGCTCTCAATGGCCTGCACCAGGTTCCCCACCCGGCAGATGGCCAGGTGTTCGCAGGCCCCGGCCGAGGTCTTGTAGACCGCCGCCGACAGGGGGGCGCTGCGCCGCTTGGGGAGGATGACCCCGTGGGCGCCGGCGCACTCGGCGGTGCGGATGATGGCCCCCAGGTTGTGGGGGTCTAAAATCCCGTCGCAGAGCACCACAAAGGGGGCCTCTCCCCGCGACCGGGCGATCTCCAAAATCTCCTCGATGGAGCGGTAGGCGATGGGCGCGATCGTGGCCGCCACCCCCTGGTGGGGCACCTCCCCCGCCATCTCGTCGAGCTTCTCCCTCTCCACCTCTTTGAAGGGGACCCCCTTCTCCTTGCAGGCGGCCAGGATCTTGGCCACCCCCTTGGGGCGGGCCCCCCGCTGCAGGTAGACACAGTCCACCCCCCGGCTGCCGCAGAGCGCCTCGTACACGGCGTTGCGCCCGGCTACCAATTCATCGTACATCGCTCATTCTCCCGCTTCTCTATCCCTCGCGGCCCGGCGTTGGCCGGGACCGCGGTGTCTCTGTTTGGCGTTCGGCGTTCCGGCCTTGTTGCCGCCGGCTCACTATCTGTACCAGTATAGCACAGAGGGCCGCCCCCTTTCAATTTTTTGCGGCCTTTTTCGCCCCTGTGCGACAAAAAAAGAGGGGCTCGCACCCCTCCCGTCCCGGGTCCGCCGCGCCCGGCCGATCGGCGGCTCCCCCGCCGCGGGCCCGCCCTGCCAAAAGGGGGTGCGTTCGGCGGGGCCGCGCCGCGCCCTTTGGGAGAGAAAAAAGGGGAGGGCGTCCCTTCGCCCTCCCGCCGCTTCGGTCAGTGGATCAGCCAGTAACAGGCCCCCGCCCCGGCCAAAAAGGCCCCCAGGTAGCGCAGGCCGACAAGCAGCCAGTCCCGCCAGAGCGCCGTCCGCCGGTAACTCACCAGGCCGGAGAGGGCGCCCGTGGCCCTCTGCCGCAGTTGGGCGGCACCCAGGCCGTCCGCCTCTCCCCTCACAATGACAATGGCCCGCTCAAAACAGTCCTCTTTTTGGCCGACGATCTCCACCACCCGCTTGCTCACACCGCGCACCACCCGGCATCTCTCCCTTCTGCCCATTTCTCACCTTTAGGTTTGCCAAATCGGCGGGGGATTTATGCACCCCTCGGGAATTATACCGGTGGTATTTGCTGGAGGTTTCCATAATTTCAGTGGAAAACCCTGTGGAAAGTGTGGAATCTCTCTGTGGAAAACAGGTTGAAACGGTGGAATACCGGGATTTGCAACCTCCTGCACCCCGGTGGAATGTGAATATTATGTAAACTTCGCGGCAATTTCAATGCCTGCATCGCCCCAAAATGCAAGGGGGGAAGGCCCCGTTTTTTCGCCGTTTTTCGAGGCGGTCCCCGGCCGGCATTTCGTGCAATCTGTCTAAACCCCACCAATTGACTCGGATTTTCTCCTCTCCGGCGGTGGGATTTTCCGTTTTCCAACACCCCTTTTTCTGGTATAGTGGGGACAACACAGGGTGACTGCCGGTCCTTTTCCCCCGCCCGGGCCGCCTCCCAGAGGGCCGCCCGGGGGCGGGGGAAAGCCCTTTTTGCGCCCCCCTACAAATGGCGAAAAAAGGGGGGAAATCAGTCCTTGCAAGCCCCCGGCCTTCGCCCTTCATTTTCCGTTTTTTAGAAAAGAGGTGTCTTTTGTATGTCCACTGAATTGCTCCTCCCCTCACCCGCCGGGCTCACCGCCCGCAGGCAGGGGGACCGCCTCCTCCTCACCGGGGAGGAGGGAGAACCGCCCTTTTCCCTGGAGGGCACCCTGCAGTGCGGCCAGTGCTTTGGCTGGTGGCAGGACGGAGAGGGCTGGTGGCAGGGGGTGGTGGGGAACACCTTCTGCCGCGCCAGGGAGGAGGGGGACGCCGTCGTCTTCGCCGGGCTGCGCCCCGGGGAGGAGGGGGCAATCCTCTCCTACTTCGACTGGGACCGGGACTACCGGGCGGCCAGGGAGCTGCTCTGCCGCAACCCGGTGCTGCGCCGGGCGGTGGCCTTTGCCCCGGGCATCCGCCTGCTGCGGCAGGACCCGTGGGAGGCCCTCTGCTCCTTCATCCTCTCCCAGAACAACAACATCCCCCGCATTCAAAAAATCGTCCGCGCCCTCACCGCCCTGCTGGGGCAGCCCCTGGCCCACCCCGACGCGCCGGGGACCGTGCTCCACACCTTCCCTACCGCCGAGCGGCTGGCCCGCTGCACCCTAGAGGAACTGGCCCCCATCCGCGCGGGCTTTCGGGCCAAGTACATTTTGGACGCGGCCCGGCAGGTGGCCACAGGCCGGCTCGATTTGGACGCGGTGGCCGCCCTGCCCCTGGAGGAGGCCCGGGCCGCCCTCTGCCAAATCAGGGGGGTGGGGCCCAAGGTGGCCGACTGCGCCCTCCTCTACGGGCTGGGGCGGTGGGAGGTGGTGCCCATGGACGTCTGGATGAAGCGGGCCATGGCCCAACTCTTTCCCAAGGGCTTTCCCCGCTACCTGCGGGGATATGAGGGGCTGGCCCAGCAGTTTCTCTTTCACTACTGCCGGCTCTGCCCCGGGGCGCTGAAAAGCCGGGCCGCCGGGAGGGCGGCGGGGGGAACGGCCCCTGTTTAAAAAAAGACAAATGCGCCCAGACACCTTTCCAAACGGCCCCGGGTCTGCTATACTAGGGGCTAGGAGGCCGGCGTGTGAGACCGGCCGACAAAAGAATAGGAGCGTGAATTTCTATGCCACTGGTAAATACCCGTGAGATGTTCAAAAAGGCATACGAGGGCGGCTACGCCATCGGCGCCTTCAACGTCAACAACATGGAGATCGTGCAGGGCATCACCGAGGCCTGCAAAGAGCTGCAGGCCCCCGTCATCCTGCAGGTGTCCGCCGGCGCCCGCAAGTACGCCAACCACACCTACCTGACCAAGCTGGTCGAGGCGGCAGTCGAGGAGACCGGCGTCCCCATCGCCCTGCACCTGGACCACGGCAACTCCTTTGAGCTGTGCAAGAGCTGCATCGACGGCGGCTTCACCTCGGTCATGTTCGACGGCTCCCACCTCCCCTACGAGGAGAACGTGGCCGTCGCCAAGCAGGTGGCAGACTACGCCCACCAGTTCGACGTGACCGTCGAGGCCGAGCTGGGCCAGCTGGCCGGCATTGAGGACGACGTGAAGGTCGACGCCGACAAGGCCTCCTTCACCGACCCCGCCCAGGTGCAGGACTTTGTCACCCGCACCGGGGTCGACTCCCTGGCCATCGCCATCGGCACCAGCCACGGCGCCTACAAGTTCAAACCCGGCCAGAAGCCCCAGCTGCGCTTTGACATCCTTGAAGAGGTGTCCCAGCGGCTGCCCGGCTTCCCCATCGTCCTGCACGGCGCCTCCTCCGTGGTGCCCGAGTTCGTCGAGATGATCAACCAGTACGGCGGCGCCATGCCCGACGCCATCGGCATCCCCGAGGAGATGCTGCTGCAGGCCTCCAAGATGGCCGTCTGCAAGATCAACGTCGACTCCGACCTGCGCCTGGCCATGACCGCCGCGGTCCGCAAGTACCTGTGGGAGAACCCCTCTCACTTCGACCCCCGGCAGTACCTGGCCCCCGCCCGCGACGCCATCCGCGAGATGGTCAAGCACAAGATCAACAACGTCTTGGGCTGCGCCGGCAAGGCCTAACCACCGCTCCTATCCCCCGGCAGGCGGCGCTTTCCGCCCCGGGGTGCAAAAAAAGGCACCGGCCGTCTGGCCGGTGCCTTTTTTATCCCCTTCCCCCCAGCGACAGCAGCAGAGAGCCGGCCCCCGACGGGGGCCGGCTCTCTCTGATAGGAAAGGCCGTGGGCGGCCCCGTCACAGGGCGACCCGGTCGAAGAGGTACTGGTGGAAGCCCGCCACGTCAAGGCCGGTGACCACCAGGGAGTTTTCCGGCGCGGGCTCGTCCCCGAAGGCCGGGTCGTAGAGGTTGCCGGGCCGGCAGAAGATGGTGGCCCCCCGGGTGAACTCCCCCTGGGTCTCCACCCGGGTGTGGGCGGGGAAACTCTCCCGAATCAGGTCGGGCCGGGCCAGGACCGCCAGGGCCGCCGGGTCAGGCAGGCCCAGAGAAGGCGCGCCCCCCTGCGCCCGAGCCAGCTCTGTCAGGGTGCGGTTACAGTCCACGCAGAACCGGCCAATCTCGCCGGCTTCCCGCATCTGCTCCATGGCGGCGTCATCCAGCTCGGCCGTGCCGCCGCAGGCCTCCAGGGTCACCAGGGTGATGGGCACCCCAAAGGAGAAAACGATCTGGGCCGCCTCCGGGTCCACCATGATGTTGAACTCGGCACAGACGGTGTGGGGGTTGTGGTAGGGGTGCGCCCCGCCCATGATGGTGATGTGCCGCAGCTTTCTCATGGCCTCGGGGTGCTTGCGGATGGCCAGGGCCACGTTGGTCAGGGGCCCCAGGGTCAGAAGTTCCATCTCCCCCCGGCCGGCATAGCGGGCCAGGGCGTCGGCCCCGTGGCCGGGGGCCGGGGCGAGGGTGGGCTCCCCCAGGGTCCCCAGGTCCCCCATCCCGTCGGCCCCATGGATCTGGTCGGCCGTCTCCAGCTCGCAGAGGAGGGGGCCGGGGCCCCCACATGGACCGGCGGCCGGTAGGTGCCCGCCCGCTCCACCGAGAGGAGGGCGTTTTTGACCGCCAGGGGCAGCTCCACGTTCCCCGCCACGGTGGTGATGGCCAGCACCTGCAAGGTGGGGTCCCGCAGGGCCGCCACCAGGGCGACTGCGTCGTCGGACGCGGTGTCGGTGTCAATGATGATCTTTTTCACGGTACTTTCCTCCTTCACGCTATTTCACCAGCTCGTACAGATATTGGAAAAAGCCCTCCTGGTTCATCTCGTAGACCACCTTTGCCTGGAAGGGCCGGCGGGGCCCCTCGTGCTTGGAGACCGCCTTGAAGTCGGGCAGGCGGTGGTCGCGGACCATCATCCCGTAAGTCAGGTCCGACCCCTGGGTCTCCACCCGCACATAGGCGTCAAAGGAGCCGGTGATGAGTTCGGGCCGGGTGAGGGCCGCCAGGGCGATGGGGTCGGGCAGTCCGATTTGGGGGCCCCCCCGCCGCTAGATGCCCAGCCGGCGCATGGTGTCGTTGCAGGTCACGCAGAACCACCCCCGCTCGGAGACGGCCTCCAACTTGGCCATCTCCTCTGGCCCCAGGTTGCCCGCCTTGTGGCAGGCCTCGATGGTGGCGATGGTCAGGGGGATGCCCGAGCGGCAGACGATGTCCGCCGCCTCGGCGTCCACCCAGAAGTTGAACTCGGCGGTGGGGCTGGTGTTGCCGTAAAAAGCCGCGCCCCCCATGGCGGTGATCCGCGGCACCCGCTTCATGGTCTCCGGCTCCTGCATGATGGCCAGGGCCAGGTTGGTCAGGGGCCCCAGGGTCACGATCTCAATGTCCCCCTCCCCCTCTCTGACCAGCCGCAGGATGGCGTCCACCGCGTGGGTGCGCTCGGCCTCCACCTCCGGGGCGCGAAAACAGGTTTGGTCCCCCATCCCGTCTTTGCCGTGGATCCCCTCGGCGCAGCGCAGAGGGCGGCAGAGGGGGTGGTCCGCCCCCGGGTAGATGGGCGGCCGCGCCCCTCCGGCGTAGGTGACGCTGAGGCAGGCGTTTTTGGTGGCCAGCTCCAGCGGGACGTTCCCCGCCACGGTGGTGATGGCCAGCACCTGCAAGGTGGGCTCCCGCAGGGCCATGACCAGGGCCACCGCGTCGTCGGACGCGGTGTCGGTGTCGATGATGATTTTTTTGCGCGCTGTCTGCATGTGTGATCTCTCCTCTCTCAATTGACAAATGGATGCCGCCCCCCTATCATAAAAGAAAAAAGGGGGTGGGCCTGTAGACAACGTTTTGGAATACCTGGTGCAGCGGGACCTGCTGGGGCACTTTGTCCCCTTTGCCTGCAAAAACGGGGAGGCCATTTTGCTGCAGGGGGAGGTGCCCGAGTGGGCCTGCCTTCTCACCGAGGGGGAGGCGGTGGTCCGCACCCTGGACCCCGACGGCTTTTCCGCCATCCTTTACCGCTACCGGCCGGGGGAGATCTTCGGCGACCTGGAGATCGTCTGCCGCCAGCGGGTCATCACCACCGTCTTTGCCGCGGGGGATTGCCGGGGCTGCCGCATCGGCGGGGCGGCGCTTTTGGCCCTTTTGCAGCGGGACGCGGGGCTCGCCCTGCGCCTCTACGAAAAGACCGCCCGCCAGCAGCTGAACCAGTCGCTGGAGCGCACCGGCGCCAAGGGAAAGACGGTGGCCGTCCGCCTGGCGGCCCTCCTGCTGGCCAATGCCGACGAAAACGGGGTGGTCACCCTGCCCAAACAGGAGATGGCCGACGCCCTCTTCACCACCCTGCGCGGCGTCCACCGGGCCCTGCAAAAGCTGGAACAGGCGGGGTTGGTGCGGGCGGACCGCCGGGCGGTGACCCTTCTTGCGCGGGAGGAACTGGCCGCACTTACAGTATAAGAGCCCCCTTCTAAAAAGAAAAAGACCGCCGTCTATTTTTTCGCAAAACAGACGGCGGCTTTTTTGTGCACCTTTGCAGAGGGGCCGGGCGCGCGGCAGCGCCCCCTTCGCCGGCAAGAGGGCGGAAGGGGGCGCTGTCACAAAAAGAGGAGATGGTATGCAGGGCCGCTGGACGCCCCTCCCCCGCTGACCGGGCAGGGGAGGGGGCGTCCCCGGCGGGGGAAACGCCTATTGGGCCGAGACCCGGAAGCAGATGGCGGTGATGTCGTCGCGCTGGCCAGCGGCGTGTTTGGCCAATTGGCAGATGGCCTGGGCGATCTCCTCGGGCTCTCTGTCCTTTAAAAGGGCCAGCTGCTGGGCGATGAGGGCCTCGTCCTCCCCCACTGCGCCGTCGCTGACCATCAGCACCAGGTCGCCGGCCTTGAGGCGGGCGGCGCTCTTGTCCAGCGCCACGCTCTGGAGGATGCCGATGGGCAGGGAGGGCTTGCCCAGCCGGGCGGCCCGGCCGCCCCGCAGCAGGTAGGTGCAGGGGCTGCCCCCCTTGACAAAGAGGGCCTCGCCGGTAAAGCAGTCAAAGCGCATCAGGTCGATGGTGGAGACCGCCTCGTCCCCGGTCTTGACCGCCAGGGCGCTGTTGATGAGCTCCACCGAGCCGTCGATGTCAAAGCCCGAGCGCAGCACGGTGGAGACCACCGAGCAGGTCATGGTGGAGTCGATGGCGGCGAAGTCGCCGGTGCCCATCCCGTCGGAGAGGACGCAGTAGCAGTAGCCGTCCTCCCCCGAAAAGACGTCGAAGCTGTCGCCGCAGCGGCCGTCCGCCGCCAGCTGGCAGACCCCGTGCTCCAGCACCAGGGGCGGGCGCTCGTTGAGGGTGAGGTAGCTGCCGTCCAGGGTCTTTTTGAGCACCCCCTCGTCAAAGTTGCGCTCGCAGTAGTCCGAGAGCTCCTCCGAGATGTAGCGCTGCTGCTTTTCACTCAGGTCGTTATCCAGCTTGAGCTCGATTTTGGCCCCTTTCTGGCGGGAGGTGGTGCAGAGGACGTCCTTGGGCGCAAAGCCCAGGTCGGTGAGGAGATTGGCGATCTGGCGGCTGGATTGCATGTCCACGTCGTCCATGCTCTCCACCTGTTCGCCCATCCCCGCCAGCAGTTTGGAGAGGCTGTCCATCTGGCCGATGACCCCGCTCTTGACATAGGACATCTTCCTCCCCACCGCCCGGTTTTGCAGGTAGCGCTCATAGCCCTCCTCCACCGCCTGCAGCAGGGGGGCCAGCTTGACACAGCGCTTGACAAAATAGGGGGGCAGGTCCTCCCCGGAGAGCTGGCCCTGCTGCCCCAGCACCTCCATCCCCTTGTTGAGACAGTCGCAGGTCTCGGTGTATTGCTGCTCCCAGCAGAAACTGCACAGCCCGCAGTTTTTGCAGACCTTGTCGGCGGCGCAGTGGTAGACCTGGGAGATGTCCTCCCCGCCCAGGGTGTCCAGCCGCTTGTAGAGGGTCTGGATCTTGTGGGAGATGGTGGAGAGGGAGGCGGCGGTGGACTGCAGCTTGTAGCTCACCATCCGCTTGACCCGCTCGCTCTTGACCAGGCTGTCCGCCCCCTCTCCCAGGGGCAGGGCCCCCAGCAGCCTCCCCGGCAGGAGGAGGAAGAGGGCGCAGCCCACAAACCACTCCACCACCAGCCCGCCCGAGAGCTCCTGCGCCGGCAGGAAGGTGGCGACAATGGTGCAGCAGACCCCAAAAGAGAGGGCGCAGAGCACCTTGTTCTGCCGCGCGAAGAGGCCCGCAACTAGCCCGCCCAGGGGGAAGGCCCCCATGAACAGCAGCATCTGCGGCCCCGAGAGGGAGATGGCCAGCGCCATCAGCACCCCCGCCACCGCGCCGGTGGACTCCTTGCCCAGGTAGGCGGCCACCAGGGTGAAGACCACCGCCGCCATCCGCCCCACCGAGAGGCCCAGCACCGCGATCCCGTCGAGGGCCATCAACCCGCAGGCCAGGCAGATGAAGAGACTGGCCAGTTGTAGGTTGGAAAAGCCTTTGAGGCTCTTTCCTTGGGAGAAGGCTGCGGCGGTGACGGTGAAGAAGTAGCAGACCCCCATGGTCAGCAGCGCCTCGCTGGCGGACAGGGCCAGCCGGTCGGGCGCCAACCCGACCGCCGAGGCCAGCCCCACCCGGGCGATGAGCACCCCCAGGCCGCAGGCGGTGATCTTCGGCCAGGCCGCCCGCCGGTCCTCCGCCCGGAAGGCCAGGGCCCAGCGCAGCACCACCGTCAGCAGCGCCGCCGCCAGGTAGGTGAGCCCCGTCTCCAGCGGGGTGAGCAGCAGGTAGCCGCAGAAGGCGCCGGTGGCGCTCCAGAGCAGATAGTCGCCGGGGACCGCCGCCAGAAAGGCGATGGCCAGGGGGGACATCTCCCCCAGCAGCGAGGCCCCCGCCAGCACAAAGCCCACGGCGAACACCCCCGCCTGCCGCAGCAAAAAGGCGTGGCGGTGGGCCATCTGGGCCAGCCAGCTGCGCTGGCTCTCCCCCTTCTTCCCCGCCCTGCCCCGGGCCAGCCGCCCGGCGGCTGTAAACAGCATCCCTCTCATGGCCAATTCCTCCCTGGTTTGCGCATCTTCCCTTCCCCCGGCGCATACACATAGGGGGGAGGGGTGTCGGTCCTCTTTGGTACATTCAGTATAGAGGGCCGGCGGGTGGAAATTCTGTCGCAGCGGGCATGGGGAAAAATAGCCCTTTGCGGCGAGGGAGGTGGGAGAAGGGCCCCTTTTGGGAAAAGGGGGCGCTTTTTCTCGGGAAGGGGCGCAAAAAAGGCGGCCCTTTCGGGCCGCCTCTCTCTGTTTGATAGGGATCGCCATCCAACGGGGCCGCCCAAGCAGGCGCCGGGCGCTCGCGGGGAACGCCCTCCCGTTCGCCGCGCAGAGGAATGGGCGGAGGACCTGTCCCCTACTCCTCCCCCTCGGGCAGCTCGGCCACCACCCGACAGGGCAGGCCGCTCATCTGGGCGAAGTTCACCGGGAAGGTGTAGAGGGTGCAGCCCGCCCAGGGCGCGCCCCGCAGCACTCCCTGCAGGTTGCAGAGGTTCTCCACCACAAAGGCCCCCCGGTCGGCGCAGCGCTGGTCGGCGGGGGTGTGTTCCCTGCCCCGGCGGATGCCGGCGCAGTCGATGCCCAGGAGGGAGACCTCCCGCTCCAGCAGGGCGTCGATGAGCCGCTGGGAGAGCTGGGGGTGCTCCTTGAAGTAGGCGGGGGTGGCGTAGCCCTCCCGCTCGAGCCAGCCGGTGGAAAAGAGAACGGCGTCGCCGGGGAGGACCCGCTCCAGGGGCAGGTCCTCCGGCTCAATGTCCCGCCCCGCCACCGCCGACACGTCGAGCACCAGCGCCGGGCGGCGGAGAAACGCCAGGGGGAAGACCTTGTCCATGACGTCAAAGTGGGTGCCCAGGTGGCCGGTGAGGGCCTTTTTTTCATTCCCCTGGGCGTCCTTGGTGTGTTCTGGGGTGACTTTGAGGGTGAGGTCGACAAACACGTTCACTCGCTCCTTTCGCGGCGGGGCCGCACACAGAAAAAGGGGGCCGCAGGGTCCCGCGGCCGTCCCTTCTCTTTTAAGAGGGGATCTGCCCGTCAGCCCTGCAGCTGGGCGATGCCCTTGCGGATGCGGGCGAGGGACTCCTCCTTGCCCAGGATGACCGCCATCTCCACCCCGCCGCCGGGGGTGAAGGACTTGCCGGTGAGGGCCACCCGCAGCGGCCAGAGGACGGCGCCGTTTTTGACCCCCAACTCGGCGATGAGGGCAAAGAGGGCGTCATGGACCGGCGCGAGGGTGAAGTCCTCGATCCCCTCCAGCACCGGCAGCACCTTCTGCAGGGCGTCCAGGGAGGTCTCGGCGTTGGTCTTCATCTTCTTGTGGGTGTAGAGGTCGTTGCTGTAATCGGGCAGGGCGTCGATGAAGTCCAGCTGAGGGGGCACCTCTTCCAACACCTCGGTGCGGGCGTGCAGCACCTGGGCCAGCAGGTGAAAATCGATGTCCTCCCGGGCGACGCCCTTCTTCATCCAGGGGAGAACGGTCTCGTAGAAGGTCTCCTCGTCCATCCGCCGCAGGTACTCGGCGTTGATGTAGCGCAGTTTCTGGGAATCGAAGATGGCGGGGGACTTGGAGATGTCCTCGGGGGAGAACTCCCGCACCAGTTCATCGAGGGTGAAGATCTCCTCCTCGCCCTTGGGGTTCCACCCCAGCAAAGCGATGTAGTTGAGGACCGCGTCCTTTAAATAGCCCTTGGCCACCAGGTCTTCAAAAGAGGCGTCGCCGTTTCGCTTGGAGAGCTTTTCGGTGGCGTTTTTCATCACCGGCGGGCAGTGGATGTAGACCGGGATCTCCCACCCGAAGGCCTGGTAGAGGAGGTTGTACTTGGGGGTGGAGGAGAGGTACTCGTTGCCGCGGATGACGTGGGTGATCCCCATCAGGTGGTCGTCCACCACGTTGGCGAAGTTGTAGGTGGGCATCCCGTCGCGCTTGATGAGCACCTGGTCGTCGAGGGTGCTGTTCTCGACGGTGATGTCCCCGAAGATCTCGTCGTGGAAGGTGGTCGTCCCCTCCAGCGGCATCTTCTGGCGGATGACATAGGGCTCTCCGGCGGCGAGGCGGGCCTCCACCTCCTCCTTGGAGAGGTTTCGGCAGTGGCCGTCGTAGCGGGTGGGTTGGCCGGAGGCCTTTTGGATGGTCTTCATCTGCTCCAGCCGGTCCTTGTCGCAGAAGCAGTAGTAGGCGTGGCCCGACTCCACCAGTTGCTTGGCGTAGTCGATGAACATCCCCATCCGCTCGCTCTGCACATAGGGGCCCACCGGGCCGCCGATGTCCGGGCCTTCATCCCACCGCAGGCCGCACTGGCGCAGGGTGTTGTAGATGATGTCCTCGGCCCCCTCGACCTTGCGCTGCTGATCGGTGTCCTCGATGCGCAGGATGAAGGTGCCGCCGTCTTTCTTGGCCACCAGATAGGCGTACAGGGCGGTGCGCAGGTTGCCCACGTGCATGTAGCCGGTGGGGCTGGGCGCAAACCGGGTGCGAACTTTGCCTTCCATTCTCTTTACCACCTTTTCTTCTCTTCAAATCAAAACTGCCCAGCCGCCGGGGCGGGCGCTGCTGCGGTGTGCAGTCGGCCGGCGCCGCACAAAAAAGGCGGCGGCAGCCACCTGCCCTTATAGTACAGTCTGGGCCGGCATTTGTCAATTTATCGGCTGCCGGCCAGGGGATTTTCGGCGCTTTGCAGGGGCGGGGGGATTTTCTCCCCTCGCTCTTTGTGGTATAATGGCCGCAACGCGGCTATGATGCCAACGGCAGTCAGGCAGATGCAAAAAAGTCCCTGGTCCCATGGCCTGTACCACGCGCGCGGCGCATCGGCGGCATCCAAACCGCAGCGCGGCCATGACACCGGTGGCCGGGCGGATATGTGCAAATGCCTCTGCTCCCCGCCCCATGGCCTGTACCACGCGTGCGGCGCGCCGGTGGCATCCAAACTGCAGCGCGGCCATAATACCGGCGGCGGCCGGGCGGATGTGCAAACACCTCCGCTCCCCGCCCTATGGCCCATACCACGCGCACGGCGCGCCGGTGACATCCAAACCGCAGCGCGGCCACGATACCGTCGGCGGCCGGGCGGATGTACAGACGCCTCCGCTCCCCGCCCCATGGCTTGTACCACACGGGTGGCGCGCCGGTGACATCCAAACCGCAGCGCGGCCATGATACCGGCGGCCGGGCGGATGCACAGACGCCTCCGCTCCCCGCCCCATGGCTCATACCACACGGGTGGCGCGCCGGTGACATCCAAACCGCAGCGCGGCCATGATACCGGTGGCCGAGCGGATGCACAGACGCCTCCGCTCCCCGCCCCGTGGCCCATACCACGCGCACGGCGCGCCGGTGACATCCAAACCGCAGCGCGGCCATGATACCGGCGGTGGCCGGACAGATGTACAGACGCCTCCGCTCCCCGCCCCATGGCCTGTACCGTTTCCCGCTGCGCGCCTCTGGCATTCTCAGCCGCACCCATCCCCCGGCCCGGCCCATCGAGGCCCGGCTGGGACCGTGAAAAGGAGGAACCGTCATGTCCTACCCCATCTCGCACAAGATGTCGACCCTCAAGCCCTCGGTGATCCGGGAGATCCTCAAGTACTCGTCCGACCCGAACGTCATCTCCTTCGCCGCCGGCAACCCCGCGTCCGAGACCTTCCCGGTGGAGAAGATCGCCGCCATCACCGCCGACATCCTGCAAAAAGACCCCACCGCCGCCCTGCAGTACTCCCTCAGCGAGGGCTATCCCGCCCTGCGCACCACCTTGGAGCGATGGCTGGCCCAGGACTACGGCATCGACTTTTCCGAAAACACCCTGCTCATCACCTCCGGCGCCCAGCAGGGCATCGACCTGGTGACCAAGTGCCTGTGCGACGAGGGGGACACGGTGCTGGTGGAGAAACCCACCTTCATCGGCGCCCTCAACACCTTCCGCTCCTACGGGGTGCAGTTGGCCCCGGTGGAGCTGGAGGACGACGGCCTCTCCCTCGCCAGCCTGCGATCCGCCTGGGAGGGGGCCCACAACCCCCGCTTCCTCTACATCATCCCCACCTTCCAAAACCCCAGCGGGGTGGTCACCTCGCTGCAAAAGCGCCAGGCCATCCTCGACTTTGCCCGGGCCCACGACCTGCTGATTTTGGAGGACAATCCCTACGGCGACCTGCGCATCGACGGGGAGCCGGTGCCCACCATCAAGTCCCTCGACCGGGGGGGCGACCGGGTCATCTACCTGGGCAGCTTCTCCAAGATCCTGGCCCCCGCCCTGCGGGTGGGCTTTGTGGTGGCCCGGGACGAACTGGCCTCCAAACTGGCGGTGGCCAAGCAGACCACCGACGTACACTCCAACTCCCTGGCGCAGATCATCTGCAACGAGTTCCTCACCCGCTGGGACGTAAACGAGCACATCGCCCGGCTGCAGGCCACCTACCGCAAAAAGGCCCAGACCATGTGCGAGGCCATCGACCGCTACCTGGGGGGCAAGGTCACCTACCGCAAGCCCCAGGGCGGCCTGTTTCTCTGGTGCACCCTCCCCGATGAAATCGACATGCTGGATTTCTGCGAGCGGTGCGTCAAGGCCGGGTTGGCCCTGGTGCCGGGCAGCGCCTTCTACACCGACGAGAGCCAGCCCTGTCACTCCTTCCGGGTCAACTACTCCACCCCCAGCGACGAGGAGATCGTCAAAGGGGTGCAGATCATGGCGGAAATTGTAAAAACTTTTGCATAAATTACGTTTAGTATAGAAAAGAGGAGCATTTATGGAACAGAGCACGACCCCGCGCAAAAAGGTCATCTTCAGCGGCATCCAGCCCACCGGGGTATTCACCCTGGGCAACTATCTGGGGGCGGTGAAGAATTGGGGTCCCCTGCAAGACGAGTACGACTGCACCTACTCGGTGGTGGACCTGCACGCCATCACCGTCAAACAGGACCCGGCCAAGCTGCGCCGCCAGACGCTGGACTGCTACGCCCTGCTCATCGCCTGCGGCATCGACCCCCAGAAGAGCCTGCTCTTCATCCAGAGCCACAACCCCGCCCACAGCCAGCTGGCCTGGGTCCTCTCCTGCTTCACCCAGTTCGGCGACCTGGGGCGGATGACCCAGTTCAAGGAGAAGAGCCAGAAGCACCCCGACGACATCAACGCCGGGCTCTTCACCTACCCGGTGCTGATGGCCGCCGACATCCTCGCCTACGGCACCGACCTGGTGCCGGTGGGGCAGGACCAGAAACAGCATCTGGAGCTGGCCCGGGGGATCGCCAACCGCTTCAACGGCCGCTTCGGCGAGACCTTTGTGGTGCCCGAACCCTACATCCCAAAGACGGCGGCCAAGATCATGTCCCTCACCGAGCCGGAGAAAAAGATGAGCAAGTCCGACCCCAACCCCAACGGCTTCATCTCCATCCTCGACGAGCCGGACGTCATCCTCCGCAAATTCAAAAAGGCGGTCACCGACTCCGAAGGGGTGGTCTGCCGCCGGGAGGGGAAGGCCGGCATCAACAACCTGATGTCCATCTACTCCGCCATCACCGGCAAGGACTTCGACGAGATCGAGCGGGAGTTTGCCGGCAAGGGCTACGGCGCCTTCAAGATGGCGGTGGGCGAGACCGTCAGCGACGAGCTGGCCCCCATCCGCGAGGCCTTCGCCCGGCTGTCGAAGGACAGGGAATACCTGGAAGAATGCTACACCAAGGGCGCGGAAAAGGCCTGCCGCGCCACCGCCAAGATGCTGCGAAAGGTCTACAAAAAAGTGGGCTTCATCGGCCTGTAAAACACCTGTGCAACCGCGCATTCCATGCGCCCGAGAGGGTGGGAGAAGCAGTGGCTTCCCCCGCCCTCTCTTTTTTTATCCCCTCTTCCCACAGCCGCGCGACCCTGACATTAGGCGAATGTCACCCTCTCTCCCGGGCAAACCTATAATAAAACTGGCTTGAAAAAACGCCTGTGTAAGGTGAGCGAGAAGGTGATACGACCATGTACAAGAACAAAGCTCCGGACGGCCGCAACAACCTTTGCGGCAAGCAGATTGCCCGGCTGCGCAAACAGATGCGGCCCCGGGTGTCCCAGCGACTGTTGGCCGAGCGGCTGCAGGTGCTCGGCCTGGATCTGGACAAGAACGCCATCCAGCGCATCGAAAACGGGAGCCGTTTTGCGACCGACGTGGAGTTGGCGCAGATCGCCCAGCTGTTGCAGGTCTCGATGGAGGAGCTGACAGAAGGGCGGACCGGTTGAGCGCCCTCCCTGCCCGCGGGGAAGGGACCCGACCGGCCAAAAGACCGCCTCCCCCTGATCCGAAAGGGGAAGGCGGCCCAAAAAGGGGCGCAGACACCGCGTGCGGCGGGCCTGCGCCCCTCCTTTTTCGCCCTTAGCCCGCCGCGCCGAAGAAAAGGCGCACCAGCAGGGCGCTGCAGACAAAGCCCGCCAGGTCGGCCGAGAGGGCCGAGGGCAGGGTGTGCCGGGTCTTTTTCACATGGGTCACCCCGTAGTAGACCGCCAGGGTGTAAAAGGTGGTCTCGGTGGAGCCCATGAGCACACTGGCCACCCGGCCGATGTAGCTGTCCGGCCCAAAGGACTGGAGCACGTCCTGAAAGATGACCATTGCCCCACTGCCCGAGATGGGGCGCAGGAGGGCCAGGGGGATGATCTCCCGCGGGATCTGCAGCAGCGATGCCACCGGCGCCAGCCCCGCCTGCAGGAGGTCCAGCGCCCCGGAGGCCTTGAACATCCCCACGGCGGTCATCAGCCCCACCAGGGAGGGGAGCACCCGCAGGATCACCTTGGCGTTCTCCCCCGCCCCCTCCATAAAGGCGTCAAAAACCGGCACCTTCTGCGAGATGCCGTAGAGGGCAAAGGCGCAGAGGAGCAGGGGCACCACATAGGCGGTCACGGCCGGCTCCCCCCCTTGGCGATCCGGCGGGCGGCCGACTTGGTCCCCCGGGTGCGGGTGGCGCCCCGCAGGGCGCGGTTGACCAACAGCCCCGCCGCCAGGGCGAGGACGGAGCAGAGCCAGACGCAGGTGATGATCTCCATGGGGTTTTGGCTGCCCGCCTTGAGCCGCAGGGTGGCCGCGGTGGTGGGGATGAGCTGCAGCGAGGCGGTGTTGAGCACCACAAAGGTGATCATGTCGTCAGAGGCGCTCTCCCCCTCGCCGTTTTGCCGGTCCAGCTCCCGCATGGCGGTAAGGCCCAGGGGGGTGGCGGCGTTCCCCAGCCCCAGGAGGTTGGCCATCAGGTTCATGGAGATGGCGGCAAAGGCGGGGGAATCCCGCCGCACCCCCCTGAAAAGCCTGCCCACCAGGGGGTAAAACCAGCCGGAGATCTTTTCGGTCAGCCCCGATTTCTCGGCGATGTTCATCACCCCGCCCCAGAGACAGAGGGAGCCCAGCAGGGTGATGGACAGCTCCACCGCCTTGATGCACTCCCCCATGGCGGCGGCCGAAACCCCCTCCATCCGCCCGGTGAGGGCCCCGCAGATCACCGACAGAACGAGCATCCCCACCCATATATACGTCATCACGAAAATCCGCCCCTCTCTCGAGGATAAATATGTCAAGAGTGTAAATTGTATTCCTTTCTCCCATTTATTTACTTGAAAAAATTGACAAATCGACGCCCTTTGACTATAATAATCTCAGTTCCCACATTTTTTGCAGTTTTATATCGACAAGAAGGAGAGAAATAGCAATGAAATCTACTGGCATTATTCGTGAGATGGATGAACTCGGCCGCATCGTGATCCCCATTGAGCTGCGCCGCAGCCTGGACATGACCAAGGGGACCAACATTGAAATTTTTGTGGAGGACGATGTCATCAGCCTGCGCAAGGTCAAAGACAGCTGTGTCTTCTGTGGCTCGGACAAGGACCTGGTCAACTACATGGACCGCCTGGTCTGCAGCGATTGCATTGAGAAGTTGAAAAAATAGACTTCTTCTCCCCTCGCTTGCCCTCTTTGTTTTTCATACAAGTTTTGCACTTCGCGTTTTCCTCACGCGGCAAGAAGGCGGCGCCTCGGCGCCGCCTTCTTTGCGCCCTAAAAAGCCGGCTGCCCACGGGGCGGCCCGGCAAAAGAAAGAGCCGCACCGGATCGTCGCCGGTGCGGCTCTTTCCTTTGCCCTGTTGGGGCAGACGGCGCTGTTTTAGGCACCGCCCTCCCTCTGCGCCGCCCCCTGCGCCGCCCGCTGCGCCGGGCAGCCGTAGGCGGTGAAGTCCAGCTCCCGCAGCCAGCAGTGGGCGTAGAGGGCGGTGCTGGTGGAGAGGTGGGGGAAGAAGTAGAGGATGGGGATCACCAGCAGGGAGAGGAGGGCCCAGGGCAGGAAGGAGAGGTAGAGGAAGAACAGTTCCCCCCGGCGGCTGGCCATCTCCTTGACCGAGATGTGAAAGGCCTTTCGCACCGGGATGTCGGAGCGGGAGATGACGATGTACTTGGCCAGAAAGTAACGGGTCAGAAAGTAGACCAGCAGCGGTACCGTCAGGGCCATCAACAGCAGGGAGAGGATGATGACCACCGCCCCCAGGGCGGTGAAGAGGGTGCTGTCGGTGGAGATGTAAAAGTAGTACCCGGCCCACAGCAGCCCCGCCGAGGGGGCCAGCATGCAGACGCTGTAAAAGGCGCTGCGGGCAATCAGGTTGAGGGCGTACCAGATGCTCCGCCCCATCCGCCGCAGACTGCCGAAATAGTGAAAGACATCCCACACCGGGGCGTCGGGGTCCAGGGCCACATTCCAGTACCAGCGGTGCTGGCCCAGGTAGAGGGGGGCCAAGACCAGCCCCCGCAGCAGCCAGATGGCGAGGATGACCGAAGCGCTGAGGATCACCACCGGGGCGTCAAAGGGGACCTCCTCCAGGGCGAAGAGGTCGGAGAGGCCCCAGATGTTGAGGGTCTGCGCACAGATGCGCTCCACCAGGGTGAAAAACATCAGCACCGATACCACCATGAAGAGGACGGCCATGGCCTTGCCGATTTGGTGGCGGAGGATCTTTTTCGAGTCCCGCTTGATGCTCTGTCTCAACTCGCTCGCTCCCTCCCTTCCCATCAGCGTCAAAACTCGATCCCCTTGCGGGCGGGGACGCCCCTCTCAAAGGGGTGCTTGCGGCAGCACATCTCGGTGCAGTAATCGCTCTGTTCTACCAGGGCGGGCGGGGCGTCCCGCCCGGTGAGCACCACTTCGGTCCCCGAATCCCGGCCTGCGAGGAGGGCGAGCACCTGCCCCTCCTCCACCAGGCCCAGGGAGAGGGCGGCCATGATCTCGTCGCAGACCACCAGCCGGTAGGTCCCGCCGGCAGCCGCCGCGGCCGCCGGGGCCAGCAGCTCCTGCTGCTGGGCCCGGCAGGCCGCCTTCTCCCCCTCGTCCATGGCAAAGTAGAACTTGCCGCTGGTGCGGGGCGAACACACCTGGGCCCCCAGGCGGCGCAGGCTTTCCAGCTCGGCCGAGTCGCCGCCCTTTAAAAACTGGGTAAAGTAGACTCGCTCCCCCGCGCCCAGCGCCCGGACACACAGCCCCACCGAGGCGGTGGTCTTCCCCTTGCCGTCCCCCGTGTAGATGTGTACCAGGCCCAACTGCTCTCTTCTCTCTTCCGCCATCACGCGACCGCCTTTCTCTCCATGGGGCCACAGGCCCCGCCGAATCTCTCTTTTTACCGCCCGCTGAGGGGGGTCGGCGTCTGCGCCCCGTGGGGCATGATGCCGATGACCTCAAAGGCCTGGGCGGCCTGCCACAACTGGGGGGTCACCAGCAGGGTGTAGCCGCAGCCGTCGTCGCAGTGCCACTCCAACTGGCGCTTGCGGGGGTAGCCAAAGGCGGCCAGCAGCCCCATGATCACCCCGCCGGGCACCACCACCGCCGCCGACTCCACGCCACCCTTCATCATGTCCTCAATGACGGTGCGGATGCCCAGGGTGCAGCGGGCGGCAAACTCCTCGATCTCCTCCCCGTCGGGGATGAAGGCGTCCGGCGACCCGGCGGCAAACTTCTCAAAGTCGGGGTCGCCCTTGAGCTCTTCCAGGGTCTTGCCCTCAAAGCGGCCGAAGTCCAGTTCCCCCAGCTCCTCCATGACCTCCTGCTCGGCCACCCCGGGGTAGAGCAGGTGGGCGGTCTGCCGGCAGCGCAGGTGGGGCGCCACATAGAGCTTGTCCGCCGCCGGGTAATCGTAATCCTCCTGCAATCGGCGCAGGCGGGCCACCCCCTCGGGGCAGAGGGGCAGGTCGGTGCGCGCCCCCACATACCGGCCGTCCAAATTGCCCTGGGTGAGGCCGTGGCGGATGAGGTGGACCTTGTAAGTTTTCATAAAAACACCATTCCTTATTATTGCAATGCGGAGAAAGAAAAATCCCTCCGCCCAAATCACTCAAATTTGCCTTTACAAAAGGTTTTGCTTGCTTTATAATTTACACTATGTAAAAATGCGGGGAGTTTTGACGATGAATGCCGATTTTCATAGGATCCTGACTCTTTTGAGGAAGGAGAAGGGGGTCAGCCAAAAGCAGGTGGCTGCCAGCCTGGGGATCTCCCAGGCCCTCCTCTCCCACTACGAAAAGGGCATACGGGAGTGCGGGCTGGAGTTCGTGGTGAAGGTGGCCGATTACTACGGCGTCTCCTGCGACTACCTGTTGGGCCGTTCGCCCGACCGCGCCGGGCTCACCCTCTCGGTGGACGACCTGCCCGACGGGGACGGCGGCCGCCAGAACGCCTTTGCCGGCAGCATCATGCCGGTGCTCAATAAAAAGCTCATCACCAACTCCCTGCACATCGTCTTCGATATGCTCTCCAAGGGGCGCAACGACTCGCTGACGCGGGAGGTGTCGAGCTACCTGATGACCGCCGTCTACAAGTCCTTTCGCAAACTCTGCGGCATCAACCCCAAAAACCAGGACACCATGTTCAGCATCTCCAAGGTGCGGGTGTCCCACCTCTGCGGCAGCGCCATGAGCCAGAACGAGGCCAACATCGACTGCCTGTCGGCAGGGCAGGACCTGGAGGGGCTCACCCCCATCGAAAACCGGGACGCCTTTGCCCTGACCACCCAGTCCATGACCGAGAACTACCCCCTCTACTACTCCTCCCTGCAAAACCTCATCAGCAATGTGGAGGCGGAGCTGGGCAAAAACGGCGGTGGCAGGGGCAAAAAGTAGGCGGCACCCCAGGGTCGGGCCGTCGCCCTTGTCCATTAGTATACTACCATTTTTACCCGCAATTGAAAACGCTTTTCAAACTTTTTCTCCCTTTTCCAACTCGACTGCGGACTGCCCTTTCCGGGCGGCCCGCCTTTTTTCTGCCCGCCGGGCAGCGGCGGGCGGCTAAAGGGCAGTGCAATCGACCATACTCAACACAAAACCCTCTTTCCGCCGCGCGCGAAAGGGGAAAAGGAGGCAACCGCGTGGAACTCAAACCAAAATACGGCCTGTTCACCGCCTTTACCATGATCGTGGGGATCGTCATCGGCTCGGGGATCTTCTTCAAGGCCGACGACATCCTCACCCTCACCGGGGGCAACATCGCCCTGGGGGCCCTGGCCTTTGCGGTGGCGGCCATCGCCATCGTCTTCGGCGGGCTGGCCTTTGCCCAGCTGGCCTCCCTCACCGACTCCCCCGGCGGGCTGGTGGCCTACGCCCAGGAGTTCGGCAACCGCCGACTGGCCTGTGCGGCCGGCTGGTTCCAGACCTTTTTCTACTACCCCTCCCTCATCTCGGTGGTCTCCTCGGTGGTGGGGGTCTATCTGGCCCTCCTCTTTGGGCAGAGTTGGTCCCTGGGCACACAGGTGCTGGTGGGGGGTTGCTTTCTGCTTCTCTGCTACCTCTACAACACCCTCTCCCCCAAATTCGGGGGTGCCTTTCAGCGCCTCTCCTCGGTGGTCAAGCTGATCCCCCTCCTCCTCTTCGCCGCCGTGGGGATGCTCTTCGGCGACCCCACCTCCATCGTCCCCCCGCAGACCGGCAGCGCCTTTGCCGCCCTGGGGTGGACGGCGGCCCTGGCCCCCATCGCCTTCTCCTTTGACGGTTGGATCGTGGCCACCTCCATCGCCCACGAGGTGCGCGACGCCAAGCGGAACCTCCGCATCGCCCTCATCGCCGCCCCCCTTTTGGTGCTGGCGATCTACCTGCTCTACTTTGTGGGGGTCTCCTGCTACCTGGGCCCGGAGCGGGTGATGGCCCTGGGGGACGCCCACATCGACGTGATGGCAGGCAACCTGCTGGGGCCCTGGGGGGCCAAGGCGGTGCTGGTCTTTGTCCTCATCTCGGTGATGGGGACGGTCAACGGCCTGGTGATGGGGAGCATCCGCATGCCCCACGCCCTGGCCCTGCGGGGGATGGTGCCCGGCGCCGCCACCCTCGAACGGGTCAACGCCCGGCTGGACATCCCCGTCCCCTCGGCCATCCTCTCCTTTGCCACCTCAGCGCTCTGGCTGGGGCTGCACTACTGGAGCCAGCGCGGCGGCTGGCTCCCCAACGCCGACCTGTCCGAGTGCACGGTGGCCTTTAGCTACCTGTTTTACATGGCGGTCTACTTCCTCCTCATCCGGCTGTTTTTCCGGGGGAAGGCGGGCGGTTGGGTCAGCGGGGTGCTCATCCCCCTGCTGGCCACCCTGGGCGGGCTCTTGATCCTGGCGGGCGGCACCCACAACCCCCTCTTCTGGCCAGGGGCCGCTGTGGTGACCGCCGTCCTGGCCGCCGCCGTCTGGCGGTATGGAGGCCCGGTTCCCCAAGAGGGCGGCATCCGGCCCTAAAGTCGCTGTGGGAACGGCGCCCCAGCCCTTCGCTGCCGGGCTGGAGGGAGGCGTCGGGCCGTGACAGGAGAGGTGTCCACCGCGAAATAGGGGTCGGCCTTTGGGATGCCACTGTCGGGAGACGCCAGGGGCTGGCCCCTAAAGAGAAAAGGCCATTTGGGCCGGAACAGGAGGACGCGGCCGTTCCCGGCAGCCGCACGGAGCGAGGGATCGCAGCCGCCGTTCCGGCTGCTTGTCCGGCGATCTGAACCCTCAAGTTCTGGCTTCCAGCAGGGCCCGGCTGTCCGGTTGGAAGCAGGCCCCCCTGTGCGGGGGCCGCTCCAACCGCCGCCGTGCGGTAAAAAGGCCAGACGGGAAGGACAGGTCTCCTTCAAAGCAAACTGCGAAGAATAGCCGTCCCGCCCGCCACCTGTTGGGCCAGAGCGGCAGGAGGCTCTCACCCTGACGCACACCGGCCACAGCGACAGCGTTTTTTCCACCTCTCTTCGGCGGTGAAGGGCACCATCTCAAAGGGGAGAGCATGGCCAGCTTCAAACCGCCCGCAAAAAGGCCATCCTCTGCGATTTTCCCGCTCGCGGAGGGCGCAGAAAACCGTGCCGTCGGAACAGGCCGCTCCACCTTGAAAAACGCTGCCCCCCCGTCCAGCGGGGGCAGCACTTTTCTCGCCCGGCCGGAGCGTTGGAAGAGCGCATCCCTCCTCCCCGCAGACCGCGCGGCCCCCCGCAGGCCGCTTTGCCCCTTTCCCGCATATTGCCGCCCATTTTTCGCACAATAAAAGGGCCGCTGCCTTTCGGCAGCAGCCCTTTTGAATGCTTGCGGCAAAGTTACTTCGCGTCGACCTCGGCCATGTGGGAGATCAGCTGCAGAACTTTGTTGGAGTAGCCCCACTCGTTGTCGTACCAGGAAACCAGCTTCACGAAGGTGTCGTTGAGCATGATGCCGGCCTTGGCGTCGAAGATGGAGGTTCTGGGATCGCCGTAGAAGTCGGAAGAGACAACGGCGTCCTCGGTGTAGCCCAGCACGCCCTTCAGAGAGGTCTCGGAAGCCTCTTTCATCTTGGCGCAGATGTCCTCATAGGTGGTGGCTTTGGCCAGTTTGACGGTCAGGTCGACCACGGAGACATCCAGGGTGGGAACGCGCATGGACATACCGGTCAGCTTGCCCTTCAGAGAAGGGATGACCAGAGCGGTGGCCTTGGCGGCGCCGGTGGAAGAAGGGATGATGTTGCCGGCAGCGGCGCGACCGCCTCTCCAATCCTTCTTGGAGGGGCCGTCAACGGTCTTCTGGGTGCCGGTGGTGGAGTGAACGGTGGTCATCAGGCCCTCGACGATGCCGTAGTTGTCGTTGATGACTTTGGCGATGGGAGCCAGGCAGTTGGTGGTGCAGGAAGCGTTGGAGACGACCATCATGTCTTTGGTGTAGGTCTCCAGGTTGACGCCGCACACGAAAGTCGGGGTCTCTTTGTCCTTGGCAGGAGCGGAGATGACGACCTTCTTGGCGCCGGCTTTGATGTGGGCAGAAGCCTTCTCGGTGGTGCAGAAGACGCCGGTGGACTCAACCACGTAGTCGGCGCCGCACTCGCCCCAGGGAATGTTGGCGGGGTCCATCTCAGCGTAGAACTTGATCTCTTTGCCGTTGACGACAATGGCGTCATCGGTGTAGCTGATTTCGCCCTTGTACTGGCCGTGCACGGTGTCGTAGCGCAGCATGTAAGCGCAGTAGTCAGGGGTCATGAAGGGATCGTTGATGCCCACGAACTCGTAGTCGGGGTTGTCCAGACCAGCGCGGAACACCAGTCTGCCGATGCGGCCAAAGCCGTTGATACCGATTTTGATAGCCATTGGAAACAGCCTCCTATATTTTAAGTTGCTTTCATTTTATATCAAAACAGGGGAAACCGCAAGGGTTTGTCACAAAATTAACTGTTCCTTTCCAGTATTTTCACGTTTTCCCCGCCGGGGCGTGCAGGCGTTTGCAAAAAGGGGCCCTTTCGCCCAACAGAAACCCCAATATTTGGAGAAATGTCTTTACAAACCGATTTCAGTGATAGTATACTGACACTATCCTATTTTGTCGAATTATGGAGAATATTGTCGATGAATGGTTTGGACCCAACCCCTCACCCTCCCATTGTGGAGATGGTCAAGCGGTGTTTTCGAGATATGCAGGCGCCGGTGTCCCTCTGCGGGCCCGCGCTTGACACCCTTTGGCAAAACCCATATTTAGAGCGTCAGTGCCCCCTATTTTCCCTGCGCAACCTGCGGGAGCTCTCGCAGGAGTGCGACTGGCCGCAGGTCGAGTCGCAGCTGCGCCGGGGGCAGGAGGTGCTGTTGCGGCTGCCCTCCCTCTTTTCCGGGGAGGAGACCTCCTCGGTGCGGCTGCTGCCCTGTCTGGACGATGGCGCCCTGGAGGCGGTCTTCGCCCTCTTTCCCGCGCCGGCAGCCGCCGCCTCCCCCCTGGAACTGGAGGGGGCGCAGCGGGTGGCGGCCGCCTTCTCCCAGTCCTATCGCACCAAGCTGACCGCCATCTTCTCCGCCCTGCCCCCCCTGGCCCGCCGGCTGGAAGAGAGCGGCGACTACACCGGCCAGCAGCTGGTGGAGCGGGTCAACCAGAGCGCCTACCGCCTGCTGCGCATCAGCCGCAACGTGGAGGAGATCGCCAAGTACCAGTCGGGCAACAACCCCTTTTTGCCCCAGCCCCTGGACATGGGCCGGTTTTTGGAAAACCTCTGCGAGGGGGTGCGGCTGGTGATGGGGCGCAGCGGCATCCCCTTCACCAGCCAAATCGAGCTGGACGGGGTGCAGATGCAGGCCGACCAGGGCAAATTGGAACAGGCGCTGACCAACCTCCTCTCCAACGCCTTCCTCTACACCCGGGACCAAAACGCCGTCCACCTGGACGCGCGGCTGGTGGGCGGTGAAGTGGTCATCACCGTGCGGGACCGGGGGCGGGGCATCGAACCGGCCCTACAGGCCAAGGTGTTTGAACCCTATTTCTCCCACGGGCCGGATGGGGGCTTCCCCTCCACCGGGCTGGGGCTGACCCTCTGCAGGTATGCAGTCGCCCTCCACGGCGGGCGGGTCCTCTTGCAGAGCACCCCTGGCGAGGGGACCACCGTCAAGTGCACCCTCCCCGTGCGGAAGAGCGCCGAGGATCCGGTCCTTCGGAGCGAGAGCCCCTTTGAGCTGCTCCAAAACCGGTATTCGGCCCTTTACGTGGAGCTGGCTGATGTCTGTCAGCTGCCTTACGCGTAGTTTTTTCAAGCCAAGGAAAGCGGCCCTGCGCGGCGGATCGCGCAGGGCCCGCTTTCCCTTTCCCCAAAAACAAAAAGGCCGCCGCCCGCTTCCAGCCGGGCGACGGCTTTTTTCTCTCGATTTGGGCGCTACCGCCCCCGGCGGGGGCCGCCCTCTCTCTTGCTGCGGGGCCGGTACACATAGGCGCCGTCCCCCCTGCCCGCCGCCCGGCGGGGGCCGGACGAGCGCCGGGGGGCGCTGGGCGCGGACCGCTCCGCCGGCGGCGGGGCGGGAGGGGCGGCCCCGGCAGAGGACCCCTCCGGCCGCTCCCCGTCTGCGGCGGGGGCGGCCTTCCCCCTCCCCTCCCCTCTGGGGAGGGCAGCCCTCTTCTCCGCCGCGGGGGGGCCTTCCGGCCCATCTTCCCTGTCGGCGGTGTAGAAGAGCTGCGCCCGGTCCGCCAGCGGGATGCCGGCGGCAGGGGCCAGGTGCTCCCCCGCCACGCGGGTGGGGTCCAGCTCTCCCGCCAGGTAGAGACAGAGCGCCAGCCCGGCCGCGAAGTAGAGCAGGTCAAAGGCAAGGCCCAGCAGGTCGCCCAGGGCGAAGGCCGACCCGCCCCCCAGCGAGAGGACTGCCGGCGGGAAGGTGGCGAGGGCGAAGCAGAACAGGTGCAACAGCCCCCAAAAGGTCCCCTTGCGCACCCGGTCGCCGCCCCACTGGGCGCCCATGGCCCCGGCAGCGTGGACAAAGAAGAAGCAGGCGGTGCAGCAGGAGAGGAGCTCCAAAACCCCCTGGGAGACCAGGGCCGAGACCGCCCGCCCCGCAATCAGCAGCACCAGGGTGTAGCCGGGATAGAGGGCGCAGAGCACCGGCAGCCGGCTGGCCGCCCCGGAGAGGTAGCGTCCGCAGCCGAAGAGCCCCACCCCAAAGAGGACGGCAAAGGCGTAAAGACCCAGCCGGGCCAGAGGGACCCGCCCCCCCAAAAAGAGGAAGACCAGTTGGGCGGCCCCCACCCCGGCGACCAGGATGCCCAGGGCGCATAGCACCCCGCCCCAGCCGGGCCGGGCGGAGCCGTCCCGGCGGCCCCGCGGCTCCCCCCTGGCGCAAAAGAGGGCCAGCAGGACACAGAGCAGCAGCGCCCCGGCAATGGCCCCGTACTGGAGCAGGGACTGGCTGGTAAAGAGCCCCCCCGCCACATACCGGTCCAGCTGGAAAACGCGCAAGGCCGCCGAGGCAGCCGTAAAGACGGCCCAGGCGGCCAGAAAAGCGATTTTCATAAAAACCCCACCTAACGTTGGTTAATGGGGACGTACGACTGTTTTGCCGTCAGGTTCTTGTAGGCCGGGCGGATGATCCGGCCGCCAAACATCAGCTCTTCCATGCGGTGGGCGCACCAACCGGGCATCCGGGCAACGGCGAACAGCGGGGTGAACAGCTCCTCGGGGATGCCGAGGGTGCGGTACACCAGTCCCGAATACAAGTCTACATTGGCGCACAAATTCTTGTCAACACCTTTTTCCTCGGCAAACACCTGGGGGGCCAGCTTCTCCACCATCTGCAGCAGGTGCAGGTCCTCGCCAAAGCCCTTTTCCACCGCCAGGTGCTCGGCGTAGCGCTTGAGGATCTGGGCGCGGGGGTCGCTGACGGTGTAGACCGCGTGGCCGATGCCGTAGATCAGCCCCGAGCGGTCCCCCGCCTCCCGCCGCAGCAGGCGGCGCAGGTAGTCCTTGACGTCCTGCTCACTGGCGGGGTGGGAGATGGCCTCCTTCATCCCCTCCAGCATCTGGGTCACCTTCAGGTTGGCGCCGCCGTGGCGGGGGCCCTTGAGGGAGCCCACGGCGCTGGCCAGGGCCGAATAGGTGTCGGTGAGGGAGGAGGAGAGCACCCGGCAGGCAAAGGCCGAGTTGTTGCCGCCGCCGTGCTCGGCGTGGAGAATGAGGCAGAGGTCCAGCAGGTGGGCCTCCTCCTCGGTAAAGCGCTTGTCGGGGCGGACGGTGCGCAGAATGGTCTGGGCGGTAGAGTGCTCCCGCTTGGGCAGGTGGAAGTACATGCTCTTGTGGTCGTAGTTGCGCCGCTTGACCTGGTAGGCGTTGGTGATGATGGTGGGGGTGCCGGCGATGATCTCGATGCACTGGCGCATCACGTTGCCCATGGAGAGGTCCTCCGCCTCGTCGTCATAGCTGTACATGGCCAAAATCGAGCGGGCCAGCTTGTTCATCACGTCGGGGGAGGGGGCCTTCATGATCATGTCCTCGGCAAAGCCGGGGGGCAGGGCGCGAAAGTCCGCCAGCACGTCGTTGAAAAAGTCCAGCTGCTGCTGGGTGGGCAGCTTGCCGAAGAGCAGCAGCCAGCTCAACTCCTCAAACCCGTAGCGGCCCGACTCGATGACCCCGGCCACGAACTCGTCCAGGTCGATGCCCCGGTAGAGCAGCTTGCCGGGGGTGGCGGTCTTGACCCCGTCGATCATCTCGTAGCCCACCACGTCGCAGATCAGGGTCAGCCCCGCCAGGACGCCGGTGTTGTCGGCGTTGCGCAGTCCCCGCTTGACCCCCAGCTTCTCGCAGTCTTCCGGGTCGATGAAGTTATATTTCCGAAACTCATCACATAGGATGTTAATGGCCTTTTGCTTGGAACCGGACACGTTGTATCCCACAGGTACCACCCCTTTATCAGGCTAAAACCGGCGCGGCCGGTTTTGCGAATTGTTCTTATTGTACTGTTCTGTCCAGGGCTTGTCAACACCGTTTTGCACTTTTCTCTCTTTTGTATTTCATTTTATCTAATTCAAGCGAACACTTTTGGCTTATTTTTTCAAAATTTGAAATATTGTTTTTAAAATCCTGCAAAATAAAAAATGTCGATCCCCGTCTGATATAGGGGGAACGGCACAGCGGAGAAGGATGTGTTCACATGCGTTTGAAAGTGTCGGTGGCGGCGGTCTTTGCCGCGGTGACCTTTGCCTCCCCCCTGGCGGTCTTTCTGGCCGGCACGCCGGAAGGGGGCGGCGGCAGTTCCCCGGCCAGTCCGCAGTCCGGCGGGACGGAGAGCAGTTCCCCCGCCCCGGCCAGCGGTCAGGCCACCATCAAGGTCTACGACAGCGCCCAGGACAAGGTGATGGAACTGGCCTTTTCCGACTATCTGCGGGGCGCTCTGGCCGCCGAAATGCCCCCCACCTTCGCCCCAGAGGCGCTGAAGGCCCAGGCCACCGCCTGCGCGACCTACGCCCTGCGGCTCAAACAGCAGGCGGCCGAAAGCCCCAACGAGTCCCTCAAGGGGGCCGACATCTCGGTGGATTCCCGCCTCCACCAGGGGTATATCAGCGACGCCGACCTGCAGACCCGCTGGGGCCAGAATTACGACTACTACCGCTCCCTCATCCAGGAGGCGGTGGACCAGTCGGGCAATCAGATCCTCACCTATGAAGGGGCCCCCATCATCTCGGCCTACCACTCCATCTCCCCCGGCAAGACCGAGGCGGCCGAGGACATCTGGGGCCAGGCCGTCCCCTACCTGGTGAGCGTCGACAGCCCCGGCGACCTGTTGGCCCCCGACTACGAGACCAAGGAGACCTTCACCAAGGACGTGGTCAAGGAAAACCTCTCGCAGAAGTGGTCGGACATCGCCCTGGGCGACGACCCCGCCACCTGGTTTGCCGACCTTGCCACCACCCCTTCGGGCACCGTCAAGACCCTCACCGTCGGCGGCAAGTCGCTCAGCGGCGGGGACATCCGCTCCGCCCTCAACCTGCGGTGCGCGGCCTTCTCCGTCTCCTATAAAGACGGCACCTTCACCTTTGACGTCAAGGGTTACGGCCACGGGGTGGGGATGAGCCAGTACGGCGCCGACTACATGGCCCGGCAGGGCTCCTCCGCCCAGGACATCCTGGCCCACTACTACCCCGGCACCGCGCTGGAACCCCTGGCAAACTTCCTCTCCTAAACCGCCTTTGTCCCCCCGTGACAGCTCGCCCCTCCCCCCGTCGGGAGAGGCGGGCTGTTTTGCCGTTCCCCCGCCTCTCCCCTGCCGCGAACGGCCGCAACACCGGTCAAAAAAGGCGAAAAAACACCTCTCACCCCCTTGACAAATGGGCGGGAAGAGCATATTCTATGAACAGATGAACAGTTATTCACATGTTCACTTGTTTCAAAACACCCGTTCACTTTGAAAATAGAGGAGGCCCCCATGAAACCTGACGAGCGCTGCCAAGAGCAGCACAAGCACACCTGTCTCATCCAAACCGCCCGGGCGCACATCCTGGACGACGACAAGCTCGACCCGCTCTGCGACATCTTCAAGGTCCTCTCCGACCCCACCCGGATGCGGATCATCCTCACCCTGGTGGACAGCGAGATGTGCGTCTGCGACATCGCCGGAGCGGTGGAGTGCAGCCAGTCAAACGTCTCCCACCAGCTGCGGCTGATGCGCCAGAGCGGCATTGTCAAGTTCCGCAAGGACGGCAAGTCGGTCTACTACTCCCTGGACGACGACCACGTCAAGACCATCATCGTCCAGGCGGTCAACCACATCTCCCACATGGGGTAAATCAACAACGCAATGGAAAAGGGGAACTTTTTATGAAACAGCGGGTCTACTTTGAACATCTCAGCTGCTCCCACTGCGCCATGAAAATTGAGGAGAAGCTGGAGAAGAGGAAGCTCTTTCCCGAGGTGGCGGTGAGTTTTGCCACCGGCGTCATCCTGGTGGAGAGCGACCACCCGGTCAGCGAAGGGGAGCTGGCTGCCATGCAAAAAATCTGCGACGACATCGAGCCGGGGGTCACCCTCTCCCTGCAAAAGCCGGGAACTGCCCCGACTGCAGGCGCGGTTCCCGACAGCGGACATGACCACGACCGCGGGGAGCACGACGCCTGCGACTGCGGGCGCGACCATGGCCACGGGGAGCACGGCGCCTGCGACTGTGGGCACGACCACGGCCACGGGGAACACGATACCTGCAACTGCGGGCACGACCACGGCCACGGGGAGCACGACGCCTGCGACTGTGGGCACGACCACAGCCACGGGGAACACGACACCTGCGGCTGTGGGCACGACCACGGCCACGGGGAGTACGACGCCTGTGGCTGCGGGCACGACCACGGCCACGGGGAGCACGACGCCTGCGACTGTGGACATGACCACAGCCACGGAGAGCACGATGCCTGCGGCTGTGGACACGACCACAGCCACGGAGAGCACGACGCCTGCGACTGTGGGCACGACCACGGCGAAGAGGCCGCCGTCGAGGCCAGCGAGCAGGCCGCCCGCAAACTGGCCGCCCGCCCCGGCACCCAGACCCTCCGCTTCACCGGCCTCAGCTGTTCCCACTGCGCCATGAAAATCGAGGAGCGGCTGGAGAAGTCGGGCCGCTTTGAGGCGGTGTCGGTGAGCTTTGCCACCGGGACCATCCTCATCCGCTCCCTGCGCACCCTCAACCTCGAGGACCTCACCTTCGTCCAGCAGGTGTGCGACGACATCGAGCCCGGCGTCCAGGTCTCCCTGGCCGGGGCGGCCCCCTCCAAAAAGGCCGCCCCCAGCGAGGAAGGGACAGAAAAGCGCCCCCTCTGGCCCCTGCTGCTGGCGGTGTTGCTGGCGGTGGCCGGGATGGCAAGCGAACACCTGGCGACGGCCACCGTCGTCCTCTGGATCGCCGACGGCCTGCTGGTGGCGGCCTGTGCCCTGGCCTGTTACGACGTCTGGTACAAGGGCGTCACCGGCATCTTTAAAAAGAGGGTCGACGAAAACCTGCTGGTGACGGCGGCGGTCATCGCCTCCTTCTTCCTGGGCGAGTTCGGCGAGGCCGCCATGGTGGCCCTCCTCTTTAAAATCAGCCTCTACTTAGAAGACCGGGCCGTGGGCGCCACCCGCAAGAGCCTGAACGCCATCACCAACATCCAGCCCGAAACCGCCGCCGTGGCCGGGCCGGACGGCCAGGTCACCGAGACCCCGGCCGAGCAGGTGCAGGTGGGCGATGAGATCGTCATCCGCCCCTCCGACCGGGTGCCGCTGGACTGCGTCATCCTCTCGGGCAGCACCGCGGTGGACAAATCGGCCATCACCGGTGAAAGTCTGCCCGTCAACGCCGCCGAGGGAGACGCCCTCCCCTCCGGGGCCATCAACCTCTCCGGCCTGGTGCGGGCCAAAGTCACCTCCCCGCTGGAGGAGTCCACCGCCGCCCGCATCATCAAGCTGGTGGAGGAGTCGGCCGCCCAAAAATCCAAATCCCAGAAGTTCATCACCCGCTTTGCCGCCGTCTACACCCCGGTCATCCTCCTGTGCGCCCTGCTGGTGGCGATCCTGCCCCCCCTGACCGGGCTGGGCAGCTGGAACCACTGGATCTACACCGCCCTGGTGTTCGTCGTCTCCGCCTGCCCCTGCGCCCTGGTCATCTCCATCCCCCTAGGCTTCTACGCCGGCATCGGCGCCGCCTCCAAGCGGGGGGTGCTCATCAAGGGGGGCAAGCACATTGAAAACCTGGCCAAACTCACCGACGCCGTCTTTGACAAGACCGGCACCCTCACCGACGGCAAGCTGCAGGTGACCGAAGTGAAGGCCCTGGCCGACTTGAGCGAGGAGGAGGTGCTGGCCTACAGCGCCCTGGCAGAGCAGTACTCCAACCACCCCATCTCCCGCTCCATCGTCGCCCAGTGCCCCCAGCTCCCCGCTGAAAAACTCTTCTCGGTGGAGGAGATCGCCGGCAAAGGGGTGCGCGCCCAGCTGGAGGGCAGAGAGCTGCTCTGCGGCTCGGCCCGGCTGCTGCGGGACGCCGGGGTGGCCGTCCCCGAGGGGATCGAGGCCAACGTCCTGCTGGCCATCGGCGGGCAATGCAAGGGCTATGTGGCCGTGGGCGACCAGGTCCGTCCCGACAGCCGAGAGACCATGTCCCAGCTGAAGGCCCTTGGGGTGCGCACCGCCATGCTCACCGGCGACAGCGCCAAGGCGGCCGCCAAGGTGGCCGGCCAGCTGGGGCTGGACGACTACCGGGCCGACCTGCTGCCCCAGGACAAGGTGGACGGCCTCCTCTCCCTCAAGGGGGAGGGGAAGACGGTGGCCTTTGTGGGCGACGGCATCAACGACGCCCCGGTCCTGGCCGCCTCCGACGTGGGGGTCGCCATGGGCTTTGGCACCGACGCGGCCATCGAGGCCGCCGACGTGGTGCTGGTCTCGGGCAAGCCCAGCTCCCTCCCCGGCGCGGTCAAACTCAGCCGCCGGGTGATGAACCTCATCAAGTTCAACATCGCCTTTGCCCTCATCGTCAAGTTCCTGGTCATCGGTCTCTCCCTCTTCGGTCTCTCCACCATCTGGATGGCGGTCTTTGCCGACGTGGGGGTCACCGTCCTCTCGGTCCTCAACGTCACCCGGCTGTTGCTGGGCAGCAAAAAGCAGTAACCGCTCAAACAGGCGGGGCGAAACGTCGCTCCGCCTGTTTTTTTGCTGCCTGCGGCGACATGAGCTGCACTTTGCCTGCAGCCGCCGCTGCCACGGCCGCCGCATCCCCTGCGGGCGCACGGATGAAAGGGAAGGCCGATACAATCGCTGCCTCTCCATCCGCACCGTCCTCCGCACGCAAGCGAGGGATTTACAATCGACCCGATGGCGGCGGCGTTCGGTGTCCTCCCCGCAGGCGATGGCGGGCTTGGAGAGGGATGGTTGCAGGCGAAGCCCGGGGGAGGCCAAAAGGGTGCGCGGCTGCCGCTGCTCTACCCAGCCACACCCTATTTCAACCCACACAGGTGCATCGATCGAAATGCCCTCTCCAAAATTGGCCAACCCCTTCTTCCCGACCACCCCCTATGCGGGCTGCAACAACACCCTTTTGGGGACGGACGGCCCCGAGCACGCCGCCCCTCACGCGGGTGCGTGGATTGAAATAGCTTGTTCAGCCGCGTGGTGTAGGCGCGCTGGGGTCACACCTCACGCGGGCGCGTGGAGTGGAATGGGGATGCCGTCAAGATGTCAAGCCGCCGGGCCCATCACCTCCACATGGTGCGCGGATCGAAATATCGCCGCAGAGAATGGCGCGACCTGCCTTCAGCGCCGCCTCCCACGCGGGGAAATGGATTGAAAGAACACCTTCTTCGAGCCGTTCTCGACCACCCCCGGCACCCCTGCGCGGGTGTGCGGAATAGAAATTGCCAGGGGGAACGCGGCAAACGGTTTTCACTCGTTCGCACCCCCTGCAGGTGCGTGGGCAGCCATTCGCCGAAGTCGTCTCCCGCCGCGCCCTCTGCGGCGAACCAATGGCGCACAGCCATCCACCCGCTTCCCTTCCCCCGACGCCTTCCCCCTGCGGGAGGCGCCAACTGAAATGGGCCGCCCGGCAATGCCTTCGCGGGAGCCAGTCCCCTCTCCACGACAGACCTGGGTCAACATCAGGGCGCAGTAAAGCCGCCACCTCCCGGTGGTGAAAGCGGTGCAAAAGGGCCCCTCTTTTTTATGGAACACGCCGATTTTTCCCATCCCTCCCCTCCTTCGCTTCAAAAGTGTCCGCCCCTGTGCTACACTGGCAGTAGAGCGGAAAGGGGGGCCCTCCCTCTTTCCCCGAAACTGCCGGGCACACCCGCCGGGTGCGCGCTTTTTTAAAGGAGGCAATGAACCCATGGATGCAAAACAGCAAGTGCAGGCCGCCGTCCGCGAGAAGGAGGCCGCCATCTGGGAACTGCAGGAAGCCGTCTGGTCGGCCGCCGAACTGGGGTACGAAGAGGTCAAGTCCGCCGCCAGCTTCTGCCAGGCGCTGCGGGAGCAGGGCTTTGAGGTGGAGTCCGGGGTCGCTGGTATCCCCACCGCCTTCATCGGCACCTACGGCAGCGGGAAGCCGGTCATCGGCATTCTGGCCGAGTTCGACGCCCTCTCCCAGCTGGGACAGGCCGCCGCCACCCCCGTCAAGACCCCGGTGCCCGAGAATGAAAACGGCCACGGCTGCGGCCACAGCGCCCTGGGCGCCGGCGCCTTCGGTGCCGTTCTGGCCGTCAAAGATTACCTGGAAAAGACCGGGAAGAGCGGCACCGTCAAGCTCTACGGCTGCCCGGCCGAGGAGACCGGTTACGGCAAGACCTTCATGACCCGCGCCGGCTGCTTTGAGGGGGTCGACGCGGTCCTCACCTGGCACCCCTTTGACAACAACGCCGCCTGGGGGGTCAGCTGCCTGGCCAACATCAACATCGTCTTCAACTTCCACGGCCGCACTGCCCACGCCGCCGCTGCCCCCCACGCGGGGAGAAGCGCCCTGGACAGCTGCGAAATCATGAACGTGGGGGTCAACTACCTGCGCGAGCACGTCATCCCCGAGGCGCGGATGCACTACGCCTACCTGGACGTGGGCGGCACCTCCCCCAACGTGGTGCAGGACCACGCCACCCTCAGCTACTTTATCCGCGCCCCCAAAATTTCCCAGGTGCACGAGATCCTGGAGCGGGTGAAGGACATCGCCAAGGGCGCCGCCCTCATCTGCGGCACCACCATGGACTGGTACATCCGCACCGGCGTCAGCGACTACATCCCCAACCCCACCCTCACCGGCATCCTCTACGACGCCCTGGTGGACGTGGGCGCCCCCGACTTTGACGAGGCCGACTACGCCCTGGCCCGCCAGTTCCGCGACTCCCTGGGCGAGGACCTGCGCCAGGCCAGCGATGCGGCCATCCTCAAATCCCGCGGGGAGGAACACGGCAAGAAACTGCTGGCCCAGGGGCTGGACACCGACATCGCCCCCCTGGTCCTCTCCAAGGTCGCCATGCCCGGCTCCACCGACGTGGGCGACGTGAGCTATGTGGTCCCCACCGCCCAGATGGGCACTGCCGGAATGGCCATTGGCACCCCCGGCCACACCTGGCAGATCACCGGGCAGACCTGCTCCTCCATCGGCAAAAAGGCCCTGCTCAAGGCGAGCGAGGCGCTGGCACTGGCCGCTGCGCGGGTGCTGGATGACCCCTCGGTGCTGGAAAAGGCCAAAGCCGAACTCAAAGAGGAGACCGGCGGACAGTACGTCTGCCCCATCCCCGCCGAGGTCGAACCCCCGGTCCCCGACTGGGTCTTTGGCGAGGCCAAAAAGGCCGGCTTGCTGTAAACCATCCGCCTACATCAAAAAACAGGGGGCGAAGCGCATTGCTTCGCCCCCTGTTTTTTTGTCTTTCTCCCCGTAAAGGTCGCGCGCCGGCGGCGTCAACCTCCCCGCTGCCAACGGGAATCCTGAAAAACGGGCGGCAAAACACCCCTTTTACAGGCGCCTCTCAGACGTCGGGCTGCACCGGCACAGCCCGGCGGCACTTGCCGGACAGGTGGCTCACCTCCAGGCAGAAGACGACCACCGCCTGACAGGCCTTTTCCTCAAAGGTCCAGTCCCTGCGTCCGGTCTGGTGGGCCATCAAGATTTCCAGCCCCCGGCGCTTTTCCTCCCCGTGCAAAAAGCGGACCGCCCCCTCGCCGATCAAACTCCGGTAGGCCCAACCGTGCTGGCAAGCGGTCTCCCCAGCCGTCAGCTCACCCCCGTCGTCCACCTCAAAACAGGCGCGGGGGTAGCGGCGCAGCAGATCCAGCTTGCGCCCCTCCCTCGCCGAGTGGAAGTAGAGCCGCAGCCCACCCTCATCCCAGCTGTACCCGTAATTTAGGGGCACTAGGTAGGGGCGGTCGCCGTCGCAGAGGGCCAGCCGGCAGACCCTGCCGAGGCGCAGAAGTTCCTCCTGCTGTGCCCGCTGGTCCATGGCACGCTCCCCCCTCCGCAGCGGCTGGGGCGGGGGTTCGCGCAGCTCCATCCGCCAGAAGTCCGCCGGACCGGTGGGGGTGTTCTGGCGGTAGACCTCCACCCCCTCAAAGCCCGCGCGCTCGTAACAGCGGATGGCACGGGCGTTGTCGGCGCGCACCTCCAGCAGCACCGGCCGCCGGGGAAAGCGGGCCGCCGCCTGGCTGCAGACCAGGCGCACCACCTCCTGCCCCAGGCCGCGGCCGCAAAATCGCGGTGCCAGCCCCAGGCCGATGGTGACGCCCTCCGGGCGTCCCTTCAGCCGGAAAAAGCCCGCCAGCTCCCCCTCCTCCGTCAGCAGCGCCCGCCAGTTCTCCCGCCGGCGCTGGGGATCCGCCAAACCCCAGCCGCTGGCGCAAACCTCCTCCCAGTCCGGCAGGTTGTACATCTGCCAGGGCGGCGGGTAGACCCAACCGCAGACCTCTCTGGCCCTCTCCTCGCTCAACTCGGCAATGGTAAACACCGCAGCGCCTCCTCCCTTTTTGTACAGTCTACCATCCACCACCCCGCCCGGCAACCCAATTTTTCCCGTCGCCTTCCACAAGAGAATGGCGGCAGAATCGGCAATTTGCCAGTTGCGCCGGACCGCCCGCCGGTCTACAATGGAATTGCCCCCGCAAAAGGGGTGTTTTTTGCCCCGAGTGTAAAAACGTTTTTATTAACTGCTTTGTGCAGTGTGCGGGCGCTTCGCCCGAAAAGAGGAGGGTGTTTTTTCCGTGCAAAAGAGAAAGCTCTATGTTCTCTCCATCGACGCCATGATCTATGAGGACACCGCGTTTATGGAGACCCTGCCCAACCTGGGCCCCTTTGTCAAACGGGCCTCCCGGGTCAAGCGGGTCAAAACCGTCTACCCGTCGCTGACCTATACCTGCCACGCGTCCATGATCACCGGCTGCTACCCCGACCGGCACGGCATCGTCCACAACGAGCAGTTCACCCCCGGCGACCCGCTGCCCATCTGGTACCACTACCGCACCCCCTATCAGGCGCTCGACACCCTGCCCGAACTGGCCCATCGCAGCGGCTACAAGGTGGGCAGCGTCTTCTGGCCCACCACCGGCGGTCTGGACATCGACTGGAACGTGGCCGAAATTTGGGACTGGTCCTTCCAGCCCGAGGACATGCGCCGCCAGCTGATGGAGAGCAGCACCCCCGCCTTTATCGAGGAGATCTGGCCCACCTACGGGCAGATCCTCCAGGGCCTCAGTGACCCCTACTTCGACTGGTTTTGCAACCACGCCCTGGCCTACATGATCAAGGAGAAAAAGCCCGACGTCTTCTTCCAGCACCTGTCGGCCGTCGACCACGCCCGGCACAATCTGGGGGTCTTTGCCGAGGGCCTCAAGCGGGACGCCTGGATCCAGCAGGACAAGGAGTTCGGGATGATCGTCCGCGCCCTGGAGGAGAGCGGCGAGCTGGAAAACACCACCTTCTGCATCACCAGCGACCACGGCCAGACCCCGGTGGACCACCTGGTCTGCCCCAACATCAAGCTGGTGGAGGAGGGGCTCATCCGCCTGAACGAGGACGGCAGCCTAAAGGACTGGGACGTCTTTGTCAACTCCGCCGCCCACTCGGCCCACGTCTATCTAAAAGATCCCGGCGACAGCGACCTGCGCGCCCGGATGGCCGCTCTGCTGCGCCGCTGGCAGGACGAGGGGGAGCTGGGTATCGAGACCATCTTCACCGCTGAAGAGGTGAAGGCGCACCGCCTCACTGGCGACTTCGCCTTTGTTTTGGAGGGGACCGACGGCTACGCCTACAGCAACAACCTGACCGGGCCGCTGGTCTTCTCGGCGGACAATTCCGACTACAAATACAGCGTCGCCACCCACGGCCACCTGCCCGAAAAGGGCCCCCAGCCCACCTTTATGCTGGTGGGCCCCGGCGTCAAACCGGGGGTCGAGCTGGAGTGCTGCGACATCGTCGACGAGGCCCCCACCCTCGCCGCCCTTCTGGGGCTGGAGATGAAGGGGGTCGACGGCAAAGTCCTCCACCAGCTGCTGGCCGACTGACCCCAACACTTCGCCAAACCACCCTGTCTTCTACAGGCAGCCCGTCCCTCCCGCAAGCCGGAGGGGCGGGCTCTTTTGCGCCCTGAAAAATTGGAAATTCCCGTTGACAGCAGGGGGGCATTATGCTAATATAATGGATGTTACTTGCCATGGAGAGGTGTCCGAGCGGTTTAAGGAGCTGGTCTTGAAAACCAGTGACTCGCAAGAGCCGTGGGTTCGAATCCCACCCTCTCCGCCAGCTCTCAACTTTATTTTATAGATGATTCCTTTGACTTTGGAGAAGTACTCAAGAGGTCGAAGAGGCTCCCCTGCTAAGGGAGTAGGGCGGGAAACCGTCGCGAGGGTTCAAATCCCTCCTTCTCCGCCAAATCCAGCGGCGCACGGATGTGTGCCGCTGGATTTTTTGTTTTAAAGAGAAAAATGGTGACTGCGCGACTAAACAAAAAAGGGGCTGTCCAGAAATAAATCTGGACAGCCCCCTATCAAACTCCAGTACCCCCCTCTACTCCATCCCGGTCAAGTTCTTCTGTCAGCTTGTTGATTTTCCTCCGCGCTTCTTTTCGCAGGTCGATTATCTCGCTGTAATCCTCCGCTATCTTTTCGCCCGTATACACCGCTTCTGCCAACTTGGCCGCTATGTAATCCGTATGGCTCAGGTAGGTTTGGTAGTAGGTAATGCGAGTTTCTAACGTGTCCCCGTGACGGTCAATATACCACTCGACAGATGGCATTGAAAAAGACATTTTTCCCTCCTATTTCCATTCACCAATTCCAAGTGCAAAAAGTGCAAAAGGCACATTGTTTGATATATTTGCGGACCGATACAGATAGGTATGCCCTATATTGGTAGCATTTGTCCCAATCAAAGGCTCAACCGAATAAGAACCTCCATTTGGAGAGGGCGCCAGCGCGACAAAAGTGGCCGGAGTGGCTGTAAACTTGCGGGGCCAAAGGCCAAAATCGAACGAAGAAGTAGATTCGTAGGAATTACCCCAAGGATTTGTAATAGCCGCCGTACCGCTTATCTGTTTAGTACAAATTTGAAATCTTCCTGCAAAGGTGACATAATATCCCCCATTGCCCCAGGCAATCGTCACATCTCTGTCTGTCGACAATGCTCCAATTTGTGCAGGTGTGGGTTTGTATGCCTCTGTAAAAACTCTTGTCCAGCCGGTCCAACTATCTGTCGTGTCTCGTAAAGAACGAATCCACAGGCCTTTTCCTCCCAACCAGTCACCACAGATTTCGATTGATCCGGCTGTATTCCGACCGAATCCCAGGACAGATGAGTATGTGACCGGGGCTCCTGCAGAAGTAGCTATGGTATTATACGTATAGATATTTCCTCTTGCAGACGTTCTCCCCGTCTCAATATTTAAATTTCCCAAACTGTTGATCGCATACGGCTTGCTGGCATCATTATAGACCGTTCTCCACGGGTTCCATTTACTTGTTGTCACATCTTTTGTGCGGAATTTCAGGATATGCCCGCTCTGGGTATTTGAGGCCAGCTGCAATGTAGCAGTTCCATTGAGAGCGCCCGCTGAAATATACGGGCCGTAAAGGCCTGATCCTGAAGTCGAGTAGTTGTATCCATATTCGCTGGCGGCATCATCCAGCGTATCACTATCACCTCTCTGGCGACGATACAGCATGGCTTCATTTACACGCACCAATCTCTTGTCTGCGGAATATACGTCCCCCTCCACATCCAGCGCCCCGTTCTCCCGGATCTTCCCAATCCCCACGCCGCCTTTGTCCATGTGCATGGTGGGGATGCCGCGGTCAACAATTCCATTGGCCGCAGCAGTAGTAAAAGCGTCGGTAACATTTAGAACAACCGAAAACGACTTCTGAAAGTCAAATCCCTCTATTCCTAAATCGCCAGGCAGATAACCATCAAAAGACCATTCCTCACCAGTAATGGTGATAGAGACGGTACCACCGTCAGTATACTGCTCTGCAGAGGTGACTTTGTACTGGTAGGCAGAGGAAAGAGCATTGTCAGCCGCTCCAAAATTTCCTGGCCACCATACCCCCTTGACTGTCAATTTTGTCTTGTTATCCACATTATTGTCTCGACGCAGTTGCATCTGGGTTATCCTCGGCGGGGTATAAGGTACCAGGGAAGCCAATCGTTCCACAACAGTCTGATTCCCCCGGCTGTCCACCGCTGCCACCCGGATACTGCCGGAGGAGGCCCCAGCCAGTTGGATGGTCATGTCAGAGGCTGAGTAGGCTGCGGACGTCGTGGCCCCGCCGCAATAGAGGATATATTGCTTAATAGTGGCAGAGGTGGTGCTGCTGGCCGCCTGAGCGGCGGGGATGGTAACTTCGAGTGCGCTCTCTCCCGCCACCAGCACTTGATTGTTCCCAGTAAGCGCAGTTGTTTCAGGGCGCTTGTCAACAAATGAAAATCCAGAGAATACCGGTGCAGCTTCTACAGGATCAACAGTAGCCGTTCCACCTGCTGTGGCAGTGCCAATGAGCTTGCCATAGTGGTAACACCAAATGGTGGCTTGCGCTGCCGCCGTGTTGCCATTTGGAGTGGCTGCGTACTCTGCCGCTATTTCTGTTTGGGTGGGTACCCAGTTGTAAGAAGTCCCCACTCCACCAATTTCTTTGATCTGTTTTCCGGCTACATAGAGCCGGAGAGTATGGGTCACCGCATTTCGACTCCGAGAGATGGAAGTGGTATATCCACTGCCAATAGTGTGATTGGGAGATGATGTGATGCTGCTAACTGGTGGAGCTGAGGCGATACCGGTCTGCTGGCTGGTCCCAATATTTCGTCCATAGTGATAGGCAGTGCAGACTACCTTGGTGGAGACGGATGTCCCCAAAGCATATATCTTTGCAATCTCCGCCTCTGTAAGAGTCATCGTGTAAGAGGTCCCAACACCGGTAATAGTCTTGACCAGGGTTGATCCGGCATAAATCTGCAAGGTGTGGGTAACAGCTGTTCGCAAGCGGTTGATCGTATATGCCCGGCTGTCACCAATCACAAAGGTGGGGGCAGTCTGCAAGGTGCTATTTCCCACTTGATAACAGGTTGCGGTTCCCTTGGCATCTCCCACCAAAGTGCTGCCAGAATAAGTATTACACCACAGGACGACCGAACCGCTCGTAGCACCGCCCATGGCAGCATAAATTTTTTTGACATCTGCCTCTGTGAATGTCCAGGTATAACTTGCGCCCACTCCGCTGGCCGTTTTGATGGCAGTTCCGTTGACATCAAGCTGGATAGAATGGGTAAAGCTACTAGATGCCCGGTTGACGTTTACTGTCACATTGTCCCCTACCGTGAAGTTGCTGGTGGAAATGCTGCTGGCACGGGGAATGGCATCCAAGGAATAGTCCGCCGCAGTTGTAATTGTGCCTACCCATGAGCCGGAAAGGGTAGCATTTAGGGAGAACGAGGCTGAGGCATCCAGGTACTTGCTCCCGTCAGTGTTATGGTATACCCGCTTCCAGGCGGTTGCCAGGGTCTTGGGCGAGTTGGACGCCTTCAGAGTCCCCACCACCGCCGAAAAATCAAACTGTTCCCCGTCTATGGTGATGTGCCCGTACTTAGTGGCATTAGCGACAATAGAATAACCGCCATAGGCAGAGATTTGCAGCGTTGCGGAGATATCGCTGTAATTTCCGCTTATGCTCTGGCTGGCAGACCAGATAAGATTGAGGCCATAGTGGCCGCCTCCAAAGTCGGTGTTGCCAGAATGATCGATAGCCAACATCTCACCTCCTTAATCATTAATAACAAAAAACGCGCCGCCGTCCACAGGGATGATTCTCATCGCCCCACACTCGCTATCTGGCTGTCTCACCGTGAACTCTCCCAAAGCCAAAAGTCGTCGGATTCGCCCAGCATCTTTATTAAAGTAAGCTACATCCTCACCTGTATCGTTGTTGCGGAATCGAACTTGCTGGTTGTCAAGTGTGGCCTGAAAGGGGTCCTTCTCTTTGGTAATGTGAATGCCCTTTGAAGTGATTTTGACTCCGCCAGCATCGATTTCGTTTTGTGCTTGCTGCCAAGCGGTACAGACATCCCCTTGCGTAATGGTCCAATCAGCTATGCACAGAGTTCCACCCTCTACCATCGCCTCAACCAAAACCTCTGGCGTTTCCGCCACAAAGCTGCCAGTCAGCTCTTTCCATTTTGAAGTCGCTTCCAACTCTTTTCGATGGCTGCCATGGGAGATATAAGCAGCGGTAGATGCCCCTTCTTCTAATTTATACTGGCAGTACCACGCATAGCGTTTCCCAGCTACCGCAGAGACAGGTTGTCCTAATCGCCCGTTTAGGCCTAAGATAAAGCATCCCCCTGCAGCGGTGTCATTGTACACCTCTGTAGATACGTCACAGACGACTGCACCATCTACTTGCCATTCTTCCAACCCCAGCCGCGCAGAGCTCCCTTTGAGCAGATTGGCACCGCCAGTGCGAGAAGATGACAGGACCAAGCCATCTACACGCTGCGTAATTTCATTGACTTCGGTAACTATGGCGTCTGCGGCATAGCTTACTTCCTTGATTTCTGAACGCGTAAAATCCAGTTCTCGCTGTAATACATTTGCCTTTTTGCGAAGAGCGATAACTGATTCTGTCAGCGGTCCCTGTACGACCCCTTTTTCAGAAGAGCTCCCCAGACTCTTTACCACCATCGATAGGCCGCCAGTATAAGATATTCTTTGCTCCATAATTGGCAACCCTATCTCCTCACCATATCGGTTGCGCACAGTGATGATATCCCCTGGCTCAAAAGAGGGATCCCCCTGGCAATCCAACTCAAGGGGGGCATATGTTATTTGACTCACCTGATCATAAATTGCCTTTAGTGCCGTCTGCTGTTCTTCTTTTGGCGATGTGGACAGCGCAAACAGGAGCGGATTATCGGTGATCTGAAAGGGATGTGTCGACTCTATCATTTCCGGATAGAGCATCCCCAAGTCCCCCTCCTCTGTCAACACCCTCACTTGATCAAATACCGGCACTGTATATTGCGCCACCATCTGGCGAGTAGCGCTCTCCGGTCCTATCTCTCGGCCAGTTTTAGTGTACCATTGAAAATGGAGCCGCCCATCGCGCCCCATCCGGGCAAAGCTGCCGGCAATCTGCGCCGCGTATGAAACGATTGCCCGGGCAGTCGTATCAACAGCGGCGCCCATTTCGATAAGGAGGTCTGCGTTGGGAAATGTCTCGCTCCCCCATTCTAGACCGGCCACTTCACATGCTCTGTGCACAAGTTGTGACAGAGTCATTGGCCAGTGTTCCTTCTCCGTAGTCCATTGAATTTCCAATTTGCATGCCCTATCTTGGGCCTCAATCTCAACTAGGCAATCATTGGTGACCTTCGGTTCAGTTGCTATAAACACTCCCATGGGAATTGTTTCTGCCCCATCTGCAGTCTCAACACCCAAATAAGGCACGATTTCCTTTCCCGCCCAGTTGAGAGATATCACCGTTCCTGTTGGGTCCAGCGCTGTAATCTTGAGTTTGTCACAGAGACACGAACCCGGCAATAAATTCTCACCGCTATTGGCACTCGCCTCAATGTCAATCTTCTGGAGCTGCTCTTGGCCGAGCAATATATTCCCGTCAATATCTGCAATATAGCCAATAGCTGTGCGGGCACCTTGAACGATGGCCTTTCGATAGGCTTCGCTTGTCTGATACATTTACCTCTCCTATCTCTCGATCACATCATATTTAATTGCCCAGTCCCCCGTAGGGGCAGGTTCCGCCGTTCGATCTCCCACATAGCAGGTAATAGTGTTCTCGCCTTTCCACGGATCATTATACGTCAGTGTAAAAAATTCATTGCTGATAGCCTCCAACGCATTTTGACACTCTCTCTGGGAAAGGCCTTTATACTCCACAGCAATTTTTCGCTTTGTGGCGACCCTATCTCTCAACAGCATCCCCAAAAGATTTCTCTCTGCACTTCCATCCAAGTCCATAATAGATACACTGTAATTGGCTGGTTTTGCTACATTTGCACCGTTTATCCGCCATATCATCTTTTCATCTCCCTTCATAGAGCAAAGGGCAGTGCGCCGCCATGCATCCTTTGGTAATCTGAAATGGCTTTTAACGCCAGCCTTTGGATTGTTCCATCCGGATATTTTACTACTAAATCAGGGATTGGAAGCTGATCACCCAAATACTGTTTTAGTCCCTTGGCTACCGCCCTTGATAGAGATTCCTCATCCTTCCCGACATTTGTATTCTCACTCAGTTGTCCTGCAATTGCCTGAATCCCTCTTCGATTATTTTCTAAGGGAATGACCGCCTCATCCCCTGCCTCACCAATCAGTGCCAGCGTCGGACGGTCCACGATCCCACCCTTTGCAAATTTGGGGATCTGCGGGATTTGCCAATCTTTCGCCCATCCAAAGCCTGGAACCTTAGATAGTGTTTTAGGAATCCAGTTTAGACCGCCGGTAAAGTCGTTTATAATGTCAATAATCAAGTTGATAGCACCCTTGAAAACAGATTTCACTCCGTCAACGATACCGCCAAAAATATCCTTGACACCATTCCAAGCACGCTCCCAATCCCCCGTGAAAACACCTGCTACAAAATCTACAATGCCACCGATCTGGCGCAAAAGAGCAGATATGAGATCCGAAATAAAACCAACGACCGTTCCCACTACACTTGAAATCAAACCCCAAATCCTTTGAAATACCGGCCCAAGGATTTCCTGTAGCCATTTGACGACAGGCACGATAAATTGGTTATAAATATCCAGTGCAGCTTGGATAAATTTCATTACAAATTCTCCAATGCGTTCTGTCAACGGCTTTAAATGCTTGGTCCAAAGCCAGTCCACTGTCTCCATAATCGTATCCCAAGTGGGTTTTAGGTAAGTTTCCCAGGCATTGTAGAACACTTCTTTTGTATTGTCGATTGCATCTCGCACTTTTGTAAAAGTGCTTTCTCCGTATTCATCCCACAGGGATTTTAGAATTGCCGTAAAATCGGTCCAGATGCTCATAACCTGGCTTAACACCGGCTCTACACCTTCTGTCCACAGGGTCAAGAAAACATCTTTAATAGCTGTAAAAGCCGTTTGAAAAGCAAGTTGCATCTGTGTTGCTGCTTGTGTTAAAACTGGAAGCAATGTAACTGTGAAATTTTCAAGAAATGGGAATAAAACCAAATTCCACAGACTTGAAAAAACAGTATTAAACGTTTCGAAGAGACCCGATACCACCAGGCCAATGGTGTCAATCCTTGTTTGTAAAAACACCGTAAAATCCCCGCCAAACCATTCCATAAAAGGCTGTGCCAAAGTGGTGATATCCTGCCATATCCCTCCCATAATCTGCCCAAGCCGAAGAAACTCCGGTTCGATCAATGCAATGGCATTCTGAATATTGGGCAGTAGATTTACTTGAAAGTACTCTCCAATACTGGAAAAAGCCCTGCCAAGAGCGTCTTTGAATTTCTGTGCCAATCCTTCCGCTGTGGCTGTCATCCCGGTGTCCAAAGCATCAAAGTTGATTGCGGGAACAGATACTGCACTCTCCCCTCCGCCCTCTTCCTGGGCAGAATTAGACAGCAAATTTATTTCGTCAAAAGATGCCAGTTCCCGCATTTGTTTCGCCGCCTTTTTTGCGGCAGAACCAGTCCCCGCAGCAGCCGTTTGCACCTTTTGAAGTCCCTGAGCACTTTGAACAGAATCCTCGTATGAGGTTCCAAAAAGGCCTGAAATGAACCCAGATGCGAACTTTACTGCTGTTGCCACGCCCGTCATGAGTGCATTGAGAGCTGGCATGATGGCATTATAGATTGGTACAAAAGCCGCCGCTAGACTACCTTTAATTTGGTTCATGCTTGCTGCAAATTGTCCATTTTGAACAATGGCTTGCACCATGAACTCTTTTAAGTCCCCTAGACCTGCTGCTTGAGAAATTGCGCTAAAAGCATTTAGGGCAACGCTTTTGACCCCTTCAAATGCCTTTGACAATGCATTTTTGATCCACTGGCCAGCACTGCTAAACTTCTCTTTCAGGTTATCCAACAAACTGCCTATAGATCCAACGGCACTTTCTACCTGTCCCCCAAATCCATGTTGTATTTCTCCGCCAACCTGAAACGCCTCTTCTCGTACTTCTTGCAAAGATACCTTGATAGAGCCTACTTGTGGCTCTCCAGATACTTGTTCGTTCTTCTGAATGCCAACATCGCCCTTTGGGGGCGCCCGTGGCGCAGTGATATTCATCTCTTTGCTGCTGGGCAGATTGCTTTTTGCCTCAGATATTGTATTTTTTCTTTCATCGGGCAAATTTACTGCCTCTGACAGCGCACCTTTTACCGTATCCGCAGTTCTCATCGCCTCGGCCTTTACCTGTTCAAACGGTGCGTTTTTTGCATTGGGCAAGCTTATGGCCTTCGACAAGTCGTCATTTATCGATTTGGAAACTGTACCTGCTTTTTGCGCTATCTGATCGAAGGGCAAGTCTCCGCCATCACCTGATAAACTCGTTGCCTCAGATAAGCGCTTTTCTATTAGGTTGGAGGTTTCCTCTGTTTCCCTCTTTAAAGCCTCATAGGGCATACTCATTTTACTATCTACAGGTTTGTTTCCTTTTTCCCCCATTACCCCCGCCGCTTTTGCAACGCCCTCTGCCGTCTTTTCCGTTTCACGTTTCATCTGTTGCAGAGGCTTTTTTAAGTCATTTACTGCTTGTTGGGCCGGTCTGACAATTGCACTTCCAATGCTAATTCCAACCTTGACAAAATGGCGTTTTGCGCTTTGCTGGGCAAATTCAGATGCCTTTTTTATTTGGCGTTCTAATTGATCAATCTGTATTTGAACTTCAAGATCGATTTTTACATCATCAAAGCTTTCTTTGGCCACTTATTTTCACCTCCTACTATTGATCGCTATCTTACTGTGGTTTGAACATCTCTGCCAATGCCATCTGCAAACTCGCCAATTGCTGTTGTTGTGCCGCTTCTTGCTCTGGGCAATTCTTTTTCCTTCCGACGAAGTGTGCCCACTCCGCTCGGATCCGTCTTTGTGCTGGCGAAAAGTGCTTCAACCTCTCTTTGTCTTTTTCTGAACGCAACTCAATTACCTGTCCCAGCGGGGTATCTCCCATTAAGCCGCCCACCATTTTGTACCAGTCGGAATAGGAGAGTTCTTCTTGCTGAGAGGGCAAAACACCGTACTGTTTGGCTATACTCTGTTCAATCAAAATCCGATCATATTCGGGGTCGTACCACCCCGTTTCCCTATGCCTTTCCGCCGTTTTGAAATCGCTCCTCCATTTTCTCCGGCTCCTCTCCAATCATAGCAGCAGTTACCAGTCGCACCAGTTCAGTATACGCGGCAAACGATAGATCCATTTTTTCGATTTCTTTTGCTGCTTCAGCACCCAGTCCCAACTTAAGGCTCTCCTCCATAACTGCGGTTGGAGAAACATCCTCTTTTTTGGTCAGATCCATCATTCTCACTACAGTCTTTTTTCTATCATCTACCGAATACACGCGATCGCCGATCCGCACTTCCGGACCTCCGCACATAAGTTTGTTGTCCAACGCATAAAATTTAGCCATTTGTTTTTCCCCTCTCTATTATGTGTTTTCAAAAAGACCGCCTTTAGGCGGTCTTTCCCTATTGGTTTTTTTCCTCTAGGCGGCAGGTGTAACGGCAGGTGTATAGATGGGTTTTCCACTGCTCATCACATCAAATTCAAGGCCATCCACCGCAGTACTGTCACCGCCACCAGGAGTTGTGACGTTGATTACACAATCAAAAGTAAGCTTTGCACCATCGGGAAATTCCCACTGAAATTTGCTATCGCACTCTCTGCCGTTCTTCCATGCGACAGCGGCCACATAATCATTGCCCGAATCTCCCACGCAGCGTTTCCCCGCCAGAGAGATCGTAAGGCCCTTTCCAGTAGTCAATCGCTTGATCCAGCCCTCAGAATCCAACGGAGTCCACTCTTCAACACTGCCGTCGATTGCAACCGAAAAGCTCTCCATTTCAGCGATAGAAACCATCTTTTCATCGCTGCTTTCTCTGCCATCCACCCCCACTTTAAACTTATTGCTGTAAACAGGATAAACACCGGTCATTGCCATTTAAACCATCCTTTCATAATCCAACTCTATATTGATTACGTATTCACATTCACCATTTTGAGCTTGCGGTGCGATTAAAGGCTGTCCTCCAGGATTTGACCGAACAACTCTCTCATTTCCCATAGGCTCTTTTATCAGTTCGAGAAAAAGTTTATGTACCTCTGCAGCCTTCTCCTGTGCTTCTTCAGGGTCTCCAGGCCAATGTACACAAATTACGATCTTTCGATGCTGATAATGGGTCTGTGCCAGCCCTCCCAAGCAAACTCTTTCTGCAACGGATTCCTTCCCATCATAGAGACCAATACATCGCGGACTGTCTGCAGAGATAGGGGCCAGAGTAAATTCAACCCCGACAAGCTTGTTTTTCAACCAATCTCTGATATCCGTTAAAGCCAGCACTCATTTGCACCCCCATCTCTTTGATTGCCTGCACATCGCTTCGGGATGTGAACATCTACATCCCAAGGTCGAACGCAGCCGTATTCTGCGCTTCGTTTTGGCGAGAGTGCCAACCCAGCAGGCTTCTCTCTCGCCATTTCACCTGCCGCCCAATCCTTGTTCCCCATGTTCAATTCCCCCCTCTCCACTGAGAACAGAACTCCATACTCAAAAACATTTGTTCTGTCTTTTCACTATATTTAGTTTATCAGCATCTATCGATGCACAGTCCGCTCTTTACAAAACTCCTGCTAAAAATGCTACCTCTTTTAGAAAAGACGCTCTTCTTTCATAAAAATTAGTCCTCCCAATTTCGTCAATTCCCAACCGTTCATACGGATATTGCCGTCCATTCTCACAATTGAGCACAATTGCCTTCGTCAACCTTTTTTGCAACTCTTCATTCTTTAAATCGGATCCGATCCGCTTTTTTGCCTGCTCTACCGCTGCTATTCTTCGAGCATCTGCCATGCTTTCCAAGTTTTTTAATTTCCGCTCGGTTCCCCGTACTCCATAGCCATTGTTATCCTCTTTTTTAGCTGATGCACCTTCGGCAGTTTTAGCCGTACCAATTAAGGTATCAATAGAACCGCTCGATAAAATTTGTTGTTTTTTGTCCAAATACCTCTGCAGAGATGCTTGATATCCCCGTACGATCCAAATTGCTTGATGTTTAATATCCTCATCTAGAAATCTTTTCATGGCTATCTCCCTCAATTAAATTTTCCATATCAGACATCTTTTCATTCCAGCTGACACTGCCCTTTTAGCCGTAACAAAGTCAACGCCAGTTCCTTTTTCGCAACCTCTGGGTGCGCTCCATCTCCGTCTGCCGGACATCTCTCTCCCGCTCCTGGGCCCTCCTTCGCTCCTGCAACAGTTCCTCCCCATGCTGCCGCATCAACTGAAATGCCAGGCAGTGCTCTCGGTCACAGGGCCTCTCCTCCTTGCAGTTGTAACAGGGGTAAATCATTTTCTCTCCTCCTTTGCCGTTCCAACCGGTATTTTTCTCTATTGCTGTAAGGGCGCGTCACTCCGCAGCCCCGCCGATGCAACAGATTTCCTCAACCTCTCCGTGCGATCTACCCTGGCCACCTCTCGCTTTTAATCCTAAAAAGAAACAATTCAAGCAATATTTATATCGTTTTCGCTACTTCATAGCCAGCATTGGCCCTCTCGCCAGTTTCGTCTCTGCCCGGCATCGGCTGTATCTCTATGATAGTACAAGAACATTTGTTTTTCAATGTACAATAGACAAGAATCTTGCACTATCTTTTGAAACGGTTTTTGGCTATTTCGTTGCGAATCAAAAACGTCGCATCTCTTTCTGTGCCTGCTCCGCAATCCCTCTTCCCCTTTTCCCCTCTCTTGGCGAATGTTCCTCGAACCGGCCGCACATAATTGCCATAGACCCACCAATAAGAGAAGACGGGAGAGCCCATTGCCCTCCCTCCTCCCCGTGAAAGGAGTTCACTGATGAAATTTTACAAGTGCGACATCTGCGGAAAGATCGTCGAGATGGTGGAGCCCACCTCTGTCCCCACCATCTGCTGCGGCCAGCCCATGGGGGAACTGCATCCCGGAACCACCGACGGCGCGGTCGAAAAGCACCTCCCCATCGTCCAAATCGACGGCAATGCCGTTCACGTCTGCGTCGGCTCCGCCGAACACCCCATGACCCCCGAACACTCCATCCGCTGGATCGCGCTGGAGACGAAAAATGGCGTCCGCCAGTGCAAGTCCCTCTCCCCTGACCAGCGGCCGGTGGCCACCTTTTGGCTGGACCCCGGCGACCAGGCCGAAGCGGTCTACGAGTACTGCAACCTCCACGGCCTCTGGAAAGAGGAGTACCCCTTCCAATAAAGGCCAAAAGCGAGAAGCCGTCTCTCCCCACGGAGAAACGGCTTCTCGCCTTTTTAGTTTTCGCCCGCCTGTTCGCCTGTTGCCCCATCCGCGCGCCGCTTTTCCGCCCGCTGCCGGGCGCGCAACGCCTTTTCCCGGTAAAAGGCGTCGATCTGTTCGTCCGGCCGGCAGAGCGTCCGCCGGGCGGAAAAGGTCTTGCCGGTGCGCCACAGCTTGAGCCGCACAAAAAACCGCCCATGTTCGGGGCAGACGGCCATGGCAATGCGCTTTTCGCCGTTTTGCTCTACCCACTCGCCCCTCTCCAGCGGCTGCCCGCACACAGGGCAGGGGATCTCTCCCACCGCTCCTTCCAGGGCGGTCGCCGGGTCCGCCAGCCCCCGAAACCCAGCGCTGGCCAGCACATCGGCGCAGAGGAGGGCGGAGGTGGCGTCCCGGTACCCGGCGATCCCCTTGTCCAAGTCCAGCCGGGCGGCGATCTGGGCGGTGCTGCGGGCATCGTGCAGGGCGTCGTGAGCCGCGTCGTCCGGGGCCAGCCCCAGCTTTTCCAGTCCCGAGGCCAGAGACCACTGCCGGTTCTCCCCCGTCACCTGCTCGTTGAAGAGCACCTGCAGGTTGTAGGGGGCGGCGATCCAGTCGGTGGGCAGATCGTGCAGCCGGGCGTTCTCCTTGAGCAGCGGGCCGTCGTCGTGCCCCCAGGTCAACAGGGCAAAATCTTCCCCGCACCAGCGGTGAAAGGCGTCCAGCGCCTGGGGGAAGGGCATCCCCCCCGCCAACATCTTCTCGTCGATGCCGGTGAGTTTTTTGACATACCGGTTCATCTTGGTGTAGCGGCAGGGGCGGACCACCGCCTCAAAGCTGTCCGCCACCCGCTTTTCCCCGTCCAATTTCACCGCGCCAAACTGAATGATCTCCCCGGCCAACCCCTCGATTGCCCGGTCCTGCGAGACCGGCTGGTTCCACTCCAAATCCAAAATCACATAGTTCATCCGTCTTGTCCCCTCACGGTTCCCGATCGCCGTTTTCCGCCAGCAGCCGGGCAATGTCGTCCTCCCGGTAACCCAGCAACCGGCCAAAATCCACTGCCAGACGTTCCCTCGCCGCCCCCCGGTAGGCCCCGCCGGCCAGCAGCCGCGCCTTCTCCTCGCCAATGGCCCGGTAGGCCGCAATGTCCTCCTCCCGGCGGTAAAACACCAGGTTGTAGCTGCCCTCGTTGAGGGCGCGGGGAAACAGGTCGGTCACCAGCCCCCCGTTCTCCAAAAAACAGCGCACACCGTATTTCCGGCAGAGCTCCTCCGCCACCGGCAGGTAGCTGTCCCGCTCCTCCCGGGTGGGGCAGGGGTGGCTGAGGGCGATCCTCTTGACCCCGGCGTGGACCATCTCGCAAAAGGCGTCCATCACCCCGCACTGGTAGGAATAGGCATCGATTTCCCGCTCCATCTGCATCCCCCCTCCCCCGGTCCAAGCCGGGCGATCTGTTTCCCCTACCATACCATTTCCCAGCGGCCCCGGTCAATGCCCGCCCGCCAAAAAAGGGCCCGGTCAGGCTATCGCCTCCCGGACCCTTTCCCATATACTGGCGCCGTCTTCTAGCGCATCCTTCCGCCCTGTTGGCCGGGCATGCCGCCCATCTGGCCGCCGCCCATTCCCCCCTGGCCATAGGTGGTGGCCAGTTCAGACAGGGTCACCTCCGCCGTCTGATTGCCGGCGCACAGGGTGTAGCTCTCCCCCTGCTTCATTGCAGGGCAGCTGACCGCCACCGACTGGTAGGCCTTCTGGGGGGTATAGCTCACCAGGGTATTGCCCGCGCTGTCCTTGAGGGCAAATTCGGTCCCCGCCGCCACCGACGAGGGAAAATTGCAGAGGATGGAGCCTTGGGTAGAACCGCTGGTAAAGCCCATCGCCATCCCCACACTGCCGACCGCCACCACAGTGCCGCCACTGACTTCACCGCTGCCGTCGTAGTCGAGGGCCCCATCCCCCCCACTGGTGGGCCCGTCTACATAGACGGTGCCGCCGCTGACCAGCAGGTCGCCGTTGGAGTCGATGCCGTCCCCGGCCGCGTCTATCCTGAGCACCCCGCCCGAGATGGAGATGGTTGCCGCGTCCCCGTCGCCGGCAAAGCTGTTCTGTCCCGGCCTGCCGCCTAGGGAGGAACCGTCGTTCCCCCCCGTCGCGTTGAGGCCGTCGTCGCTGGCCACCAAGCTGATTTCGCCGCCGGAGATGTCGATGTGCAACCCCTCGATCCCCTCGTAGCACTTGGCGATTTCGATGGTGCCGCCGCCGATCTGCAAGCTGCCGTCGGCGTGGATGCCGTCATCCCCCGAGGAGAGGCGAAGGGTCCCGTCCGTGACCGTCAAATCGCCGTTGCAGTGGAGGGAGTCGTCCGACGAGTCGATGTCAAAGGTGCCGCCGTTGACGATCAGCTCGCTCCCCGCCTTCAGCCCCTTGGCGCTGTCCCCGCTCTGGGTGCCGGCGGTGTCGGTCTGCTGGGCCGCGGTCTGCACCGTCTGGGCCCCGGTAGGGGTGGCGTCGGGTGCGCTGCCCCCACCAGGCATCCCTCCACCCGGCCTCTCCCCGCCGGGCATGTCGCCGCCCCACTGGCCCCAGCCGGGCTGGGCCTCGCCGGCGGCGTCGGTGCTGGCGTTGGCGCTGCCCCCGCCGCTCACCACTTCAAAGGTCCCCCCGTCGATCCAGAGGACCGTCTCCGCCTGCACGCCGTCGTTGCCCGCGCGCAGGGTAAAATCTCCCCCAGCAATATAGACAAAGCCCCGCCCGGCGTCCTCGGCGTTGCTCGACTGGATGGCGTCGGTCCCGCTGGTGAGAACAAAGGTCCCGTCCCCGATCTTGACGCAGTCCTTCCCCGACAGGGCCTGCCCCACCGCGGTCACTGTCAACTCCCCGCCGGTGATCACCAGGTCGTCCTTCGAGACGATGCCGTGCTTGTAGTTGCCGTCCACCGTCAGCGCGCCGGTGCCGTTGACGGTCAGATCCGCCCGGCTGAAGACGGCGCCGTCCAGGTTGCCGTCAGCCTCGTCCAGGGAGTAGCTCTCCCCGTCACTCAGGGCGTTTTCGCTCCCCTCCGCCAGGGTGATGAAGACCTTGTCCCCCTGGGCGATGTAGAGGGCCGGGCCAGTGCTGCAGTGCACCATCACCCCCTGCAACACCAGCTGCACCTTCTCCTCTTTCCCCACCGAGACGCGGATCTGCCCCTCGTCCCCCCGTCCGGAAAGGAGGTAGGTCCCCTCGGCGGAGATGGTCAGCACCCCGCTGTCCAGGGCCGCGCCGCTGCCGGTAACGGTCGCGCCGGAGCCGTCAAACGCCACCTTGGTGGCGGTCCCCTCGTCGTATCCCACGTCCAGGTCCCGGGCGGTAAAGGTGATGTCGATGTCGGCGGCGGAGACAGCGGGTGCGCCGCTCTCCTCCTCTCCGGTCTCTTCGACGGCCTTCTTCCCGCACCCCGCCAAGCTCCAAAGGGCCAAGGTCGCCGCCAGCAGCAGCGCCAGCTTCTGTCTTTTTCTCCCTGTCAAATCCATACGCCTTCTTTCTCCACTCACAGCTCCTCGGTGAGGAGGGGGAGGCGGCCGCAGACAATCTCCAGATTGCCGTTCCGGCAGCGCAGTTCGTCCAAAAACGCCTTTTCCTGGGCCGGGTCCCGCAGCGCGATGCGGTAGTCCAGCCGGTAGAGGCTGCCCATGTTGGTGGTCTTGACCTGCTCCAGCTTCCAGTGGGCGGTGTAGCGGGCAAACAGGTCGTCAAAGAGGTCGGTGTAGTCCAGCGTCTCGGGGATGGTGATCTTCAGCTCCTTTTCCAGCTGTTTTTGCTCCCCGAATCGCAAGCAGGTGTAGAGGATGCTCGCCCCGCCGATGACCAGCACGAAAAGGGCGGCCGCCGCCAGGTAGCCCATGCCGGTGGCCAATCCCACCGCCATGGCCAAAAAGATGCTGCAGATCTCCCGGGCGCTGCCGGGGGCCGAGCGAAAGCGCACCAGGCTGAAGGCCCCCGCCACCGCCACCCCGGTGCCCAGGTTGCCGTTGACCATCAAAATCACCATCTGCACCACCGCCGGCAGCAGGGCCAGTGTCATGACAAACCCCTTGGTGTAGCGGTTGCGGAAGGTGTGGATGGCGGCGATCGCCGCCCCCAGCACCAGCGAGGTGGCGGTGCAGAGGAGCAGCTTCCCCAAGGAGAGGGCCGCCGCGGCGGACGAGGTCGTCAAAATGCTGGCAAAAAGCGAATCAAGCACAGATGGATGCCCCTTTCTCTTTCAGGTGTCGGTCGTCTGCGGGGGCGCTGCCCCCCATCTTCTGGCAGTAGGCGCTGCCGTATTTGGAAAAGGAGATGGGGAAGACCCCCTGCCCGCTGAGGGCATCTGCCAGCCAGAGGGGCAGCGCCCCCGGCGCCTTGATCTCCATCAGCCGCTCTCCCGGCCGCAGCAGCGGGTCGCCCCAGACCCCCTCCCGCAGGGAGAGGGCCTCCTCCCGCCAGCGAATGTCCCGATCAAAGGTCACCCGCAGCCCCTCGTCCCGCACCCCGCAGAGGGCGACCCGCTCGCAGGTGATGAGCATCCGCGGGGCGACCTCGCCGTAAAAGTGGCAAAACCAGTCGATTTCCCGGGTGATCTGGCTGGGATTTCCCGCCGGTTGGCCGCGGTAGAGGTAGGCCTCCGCCTCATCCAATGTCATCTGCACCCGCCGCTTGTAGACGATGCCCCCGTATTTTTTCTTCAACTCCGCAAAGACCGGGTCGTCGCCCCTTACCTCGCCGTAGCTGCGCAGCCGCAGTTTTTCCTTGTAGCCGGGCTTCTCCAGCGAGCGGCGGATCAGCCGGTAGCTGGGGGTGTCGAAATAGACGCTGCACACCGTGCTGCGGCCGTACTGGTCGGGCTCGGTCCGCCCCTCCATCTCTTGGCGAAGGGCCCGGTACTGCCCGGGGGTGAGGAGATACTTTTTTTCATAGCGCTCAAAAACACCCTGGTAATCCCCCATTTCGCTGCCTCCTTTTTGCATTCGGCAGGGGGTCCCCCCCGCCTTTTCTCAAAGTGTACATGGCCAACCTAAAAACAACTTAAGGCCCTCGACCCCTTCGGCCAAAAAGGGCGCATGTTCCCCCAAATCCTCCCCGAAAAGGAAAGATGGAACAAAAAAACAGCTCCCAGCAGACGGCCGTCCGCTGGGAGCTGTTTTTTTGCTTATTTCCGCCCTCCCGGGCCCTCTCCCGCCGCCCGCAGGGCGACCAGAAAGCGGATTTCCCCCTCGCCCCGGCGGGCGGTGATCCTGCCGCCGTGGGCCTCGGCGATGGCGCGGGCGATCGAGAGGCCGATGCCGTACCCGCCGGTGGCGCGGGCGCGGGAGGAATCGGCCCGGTAAAAGCGGTCGAAGAGCCTGTCCAAATCGCCCTCGGGCAGGTTGTCGGCGGTGTTGGCCACCTCCAAAAAAGCGCCTCGCCCCCGGCGGCCGGCCCGCAGCTGGATGCGCCCCCCCTCGCCGGCATACTTGACGGCGTTGTCCAGCAGGACGGACACCAACTGCCGCACCCCGCCCTTGTCCCCGCAGAGGGAGACCCCCGGCTCGATTGCCAGCTCGAGGGTCTGTCCCCTCTGCCGGGCGGGGGCGAGAAAGGGCTCGGCCGCCTTCGCCACCACGTCGGAGAAGGAGAAATCGCTCAGGGAAAGGGCGACCCTCCCCTCCTCCATGCGGGAGAGGGCCAGCAGGTCCCTGACCAGCCGCTCCAAACGGGCGGTCTGGTTGCGGATGCTCTCGGTCCACTGGTTGGCCCCGCTCTCCAGCTCCAGCACGTCGGTGTTGGCCGAGATGACCGCCAAAGGGGTCTTGATTTCGTGTCCGGCGTCGGTGATGAACTGCTTTTGCTTCTCCAAACTCTCCATCACCGGGCGCACTGCCCGGCGGGAAAAGACGCTCACCAGCACCAACACCACCAAAAAGCTGGCCGCCGCCACCCCGCAGGAGACCGCCAGATAGAAAAGCCCGGTGCGCATCTGGCTGCTGCAGTCGACAAAGACCACCATGCTCCCACTGCCGCTGGCGGTCTTCAGGTACTTGTAACTGCCCTTGTAGCCGCCCGTCCGCCCCGAGGCGAGCACCTCCTCCCCCAGGCTCCGGGCCTCCTGGGAGGAGAGGGCGGCAATGTGGCTGGTGTCCAGCTGGGAGACCTGCCCCGCCCCGTCGGCCCACACCACAAAATAGCGGGTCTCAAAGGGGGTCTCCTCGGTCATGCCGGGGCCCAACAGCCCCTCTTTCTGGGGCTTCTCCCCCCGGTGGGGCTCCTTCCCCCCTGCCGGGAACCCGCCCCCGTTTTGGGAGATCAGCTCCAGCAGCCGGTCCGCCCGCCGGTCCATCTGCACAAAGTTCACGGCGTTGATGGCCCCCACCAACACCACCATCACCGCCAGAAGGGAGCCCATGGCGATGAGGACGAACTTGCGCTGCAGCCGCTTGATCATCCCCTCTCCTCCAACCGGTAGCCGATGCCGCGGGCCGCCTGGATCTGCACCCGGCTCTCCAGGGCCGCCAGCTTCTTGCGCAGCCCCGAGAGGGTGACCCAGACCACGTTGACCTCGGCCTCCGCGTCAAACCCCCAGACGTGCTCCATCAACTGCTCGGTGGAGAGGTAGCGCCCGGGGTTTTGCAGCAGCATTTCAAGCATCTGAAACTCCTTGTTGGCCAACCGCTGGGCCCGCCCTCCACAGCGCGCCTCAAAGCTCTCCCTGTCCAGGGAGAGCTCGCCAAAGGTGAGGGTGTTGGGGGCGTATACCTCCCGGCGGCGGGTCATGGCGCGGATGCGGGCCAACAGTTCCCCCATGGCAAAGGGCTTGCTCAGGTAGTCGTCGGCCCCGCCGTCCAGCCCGGCAATGCGGTCCTCGATCTCGGCGCGGGCGGTGAGGAGGAGCACCGGCGTCGAGACCCCCTGCTCCCGCAGCCGGGCCAGCACCTGCAAACCGTCCATCTTCGGCATCATGATGTCCAGGACAATGCCGTCGTACTGGCCGCTCTCACCGTAGGCCAGGGCGTCCTCCCCGTCGTAGACGGCGTCCACCTCATATCGGTTGTGGCGCAAAATGGCCACCAGGGCGGCAGAGAGCTCCCGCTCGTCCTCGGCCAGCAGCAATCGCACAGCGCCTCTCCCCTCTCCTTCCGCCGCCCCGGCCGTCAGCCCCTCTCTCCAATCGGGTGCCCCCCGGGGGGGACATCTCCCCCTGCCCGCGGCGTTTTTTCCATTATACCCCGGCGGCGGGGAAAACCCAAGGCCGCGGCGGTCAAATTTCTCTTTTCACCCTACCACCCCCGCCTAAAATCAACTTAAAGAAAATGCCCTCCCCCTTCTTCGTCGGGCCGTCCCCTTTTCTCCTGCCGTGCTCTCCCTTGCTCTCCCTTGCCCTCGTCCCCTGCGCCGGGTATAATGGAGAAAACAAAGGTTTGCCCACATGGCACAGAGGAGGGAGAGCCGCTTGAAACAGCAGAGCTTTTTTGATTCCCGCACCCAGTCGCAGCCCCTGGCCGCCCGCCTGCGGCCGGAGACGCTGGAGGAATTCGCGGGGCAGCGCCACCTGTTGGGGGAGGGGAAGATCCTGCGCCAGCTCATCGACCAGGATTTGATTTCTTCCATGATTTTCTGGGGGCCGCCGGGGGTGGGCAAAACCACCCTGGCCCGCATCATCGCCCGCCGCACCCAGGCGGAATTTGTGGATTTCAGCGCCGTCACCAGTGGCATCAAGGAGATCAAAGAGGTGATGGCGGCGGCCGAGCGCAGCCGGATGATGGGGGATCGGACCATCCTCTTTGTGGACGAGATTCACCGCTTCAACAAGGCCCAGCAGGACGCCTTCCTCCCCTATGTGGAGCGGGGGAGCATCACCCTCATCGGCGCCACCACCGAAAACCCCTCCTTTGAGATCAACTCGGCCCTTCTCTCCCGCTGCAAGGTCTTTGTGCTCCAACCCTTAAAGGAGGGGGAGATCGCCGAACTGCTCCGCCGCGCCCTGACGGACGAGCGGGGCTTTGGCAAGTTGCAGGTGGAGATGGCCGACGAACTGGTGCGGGCGGTGGCCGCCTTTGCAAACGGCGACGCCCGCACCGCCCTGGGCACCCTGGAGATGGCCGTCCTCAACGGAGAGCGGCAGGGGGAGCGGACGGTGGTCACCCGGGAGAGCCTGGAGCAGTGCATCAGCAAGAAGTCCCTCCTCTACGACAAGGGGGGCGAGGAGCACTACAACCTGATTTCGGCCCTGCACAAGTCGATGCGCAACAGCGACCCCTCGGCGGCCATCTACTGGCTGGCGCGGATGTTGGAGGCCGGAGAGGACCCCCTCTACGTGGCCCGGCGGCTCATCCGCTTCGCCAGCGAAGACGTGGGGATGGCCGACAGCCGCGCCCTGGAGGTGGCGGTGGCTGCCTACCAGGCCAGCCACTTCATCGGCATGCCCGAGTGTTCGGTCAACCTGGCCCACGCGGTGACCTACCTCTCGCTGGCCCCCAAGTCAAACGCCCTCTACGCCGGGTACGAGAGCGCCAAGAAGGACGCCCTGGGGATGTTGGCCGAGCCGGTGCCCCTGCAGATCCGCAATGCCCCCACCCGCCTGATGAAGGAGCTGCACTACGGCGAGGGGTACGAGTACGCCCACGACGCCGACGAGAAGGTGACCGCCATGCAGTGCCTGCCCGACTCCCTGCTGGGCAAGCGGTACTACCAGCCCACCGACCAGGGCTCGGAAAAGCGCTACCGGGAGCGGCTGGAACAGATCGAGCGGTGGAAGCGGGAACACGGCTGGAAGGGATGATCCCCCTCCTCCCTCTGCAAAATCTCTGTCATTTTTCTCCCCGACCGGTTGCCATTTCGGGCAGCTGTGGTAGGATAGGGGTGACCCCCGTGCTGGGCGGTCCCACCTGGCGCCGCCCCCGGCGCCCGTCTGGAAGGAGGCGTCTCAACAATGACCCACTGGCAGATCGCCCTGGCCTGTGCCACGGGCGCCCTGGCCCTGCTGGGCGGCGTCTACACCGCCTTTGCGGCAAGGGGCCGCGGCCCCATCCTCTCAAGCACCTATCTCTGGAAGGGAAAAGCGGAGCGGCGCCGGGCGGACAAACGGGCCGAATACCGCCTGGTGGCGGTGATTTTTGGCGGGCTGACCGCCTTTTTCGCCCTGGAGACCGTCCACATCCTCACCCTGTCAAAAATCCCCTTCCTCCTCGCCCTCTGCGCCCTGGGCTTTGACATGGTCTACGCCGTCGCCGACGCGGTGAAGAGCGGGAAAAATAGCTGGCCGCGGCTCTGCGCGGCGAAAAAAGGAGTGCTGTCGTTTTGAAAACCATTTTGCTTGTATTGCTCGACCGGTGGGCCGACTGGGAGGGCGCCTATCTCGCCTCCGCCCTGGGAATGCTGGCCCCCGGCAAATACGCCGTCAAAACCGTCTCTTTGACCGGGGAGCCCGTCTCCTCCATCGGCGGGGTGCGGGCGCTGCCCGACTTCTCTGTGGACGGGGCGCCGGAGGAGTACGAGGCCCTCTTTTTGATCGGCGGCCTCTCCTGGCGGGAGGAGAGCGCCCGCCGGGTGACCCCCCTGGTGAAGGACTGTCTGGCCAAAGGGCGGGTACTGGGCGGCATCTGCAACGCCGCGGGCTTCCTGGGGACCGTCGGGGCCCTCAACCAGGTGCGCCACACCGCCAACGACCTGGGGGACTTGAAGCGCTGGGCAGGGGAGGCCTACACCGGGGAGGATCGCTATCTCACCCGGCAGGCCGTGCGGGACCAAAACATCGTCACCGCCAACGGCACCGCCGCCCTGGAATTTGCCAAAGAGGCCCTGTTGGCCCTTGACGCCGCCCCCGAACCCCTCATTCAGGAGTGGTTCGCCTTCCACAAGCTGGGCTACTACAACGCCCCCCTGTCGACCATGTCGTGATCGACCCGGCCCGCCGAAGGCGGCGGCCGCCTTTCCCCCTGCAAAAAATGAGAGAGAGACGAGGGTATCGCAATGGGACTGTTAAAGGGTTACAGCAAAGAGGAAAAGAGCTGGATGATGTACGACTGGGCCAACTCGGCCCACAGCGTGGTGGTGGTCACCGTGCTGCCCATCTTCTACGGCACCGTGGCCGGCTTCACCCGGGACTCCGCCAGCAGCATGGCCACCTGGGGGTACTGCACCAGCATCGCCATGTTGCTGGTGGCCCTGTTGGCCCCCATCCTGGGGGCGCTGGGCGACTTCTGGGGCTGGCGCAAGCGGCTGTTCTGCATCTTTTTGGCGGTGGGGGCCCTCTCCTGTGCCGGGCTGGCCATCACCCCCCTCACCGGCTTTACCGACACCGCCATGGCCGAGCGGGTGGGCCTCTGGATCTTGGGGCTCTATATCGTCAGCACGGTGGGCTTCGCCGGGGCCAACCTCTACTATGACAGCTTCCTCGTCGACGTCACCTCCCCCGAGCGGATGGACCAGGTCTCCCTGCTGGGATATGGGCTGGGTTACATCGGGGGGAGCACCATCCCCCTGCTCCTCTTCCTCCTCCTCAACTTGGTGGGGGTGGAGATGATCTACTGCCTGAGCTTTGCCTTTGGCTTCACCGCCCTCTGGTGGCTCTGCTTCAGCTGGCCGCTGCTCAAAAACGTCCGCCAGAAAAGCGGCGCCCCCTACCGCCCCGGGGCGGTGAGACAGGCCCTGAAGGGACTGGGCAAAACGGTGAAGGAAATTGTTCGCCACCGGCAGATGCTGGTCTTCCTGCTGGCCTATTTCTTCTATATCGACGGGGTGAACACCATCATCCACATGTCCACCAGCTACGGCGACACCCTGGGCCTGGGCTCCACCGAGATGCTGCTGGCCCTGCTGCTGGTGCAATTGCTGGGGCTGCCCTTCGCCCTGCTCTACCAAAAGCTGGCCGGCCGCTTCGGCGCCCGGACCATGGTGGGGGTCGGCATCGGCATCTACATGTGCATCTGCGTCTTCGGCTTCTTCATCCGCTCCATCTGGCAGTTCTGGGTGCTGGCCATCCTGGTGGCCACCAGCCAGGGGGGCATCCAGGCCCTCAGCCGCAGCCTCTTCGGAAAGATGATCCCCGACCGCTCCCGCTCGGGCGAATTCTTCGGCTTCTACGACATCTTCGGCAAATTCTCGGCCATCATCGGCCCCAGCGTGGTGGCCCTGGCCTCCTCGGTGGCAGCCTCTGTCATCCGTTCTTCCCGGGGGATCGCCGCCGACGCCCCGGCCGCCGTGCTGGAAGGGGTCGCCCAGGAGGCCGCCCCCTGGGGGGTGCTCAGCATCCTGCTGATTTTCCTGGTGGGGGCGGCCCTCTACTTTGTCGTCCTCCCCCGCTGCGAAAAACGGGTGGCCGCCCCCGCCCCCCGCCCTGCCGAGGCGGGGGAGCCTACCCCCTGACCCCACGCCTCGAGGGGCGATGGACAGCAGTTCCAAAGGGGCATCGTATGGGCTCAGCCGTCCAGGGCGCAGCAGGGTTTTACGGCCGCCTGCACCCCGCTGCCGCCGCCAGACCGGCGATCCCGGACACCCCTTCATGTCACCCCCTCCCCAAAATCGTGTTCTTTTCCACCCCTCCAACACCCTTTCAGAAAAGACTTCCGCCAAATCGCTTCGCGTCCCCCGGTAAAATCAGGGGGCGCGAAGCGGCAAAAAGAGGGCCGCGAGAGAGATCCTCTCGCGGCCCTCTTTCTCTGTGAGGCCGACTTTAGGCGGGGGGCAGGGCGATCCAGTAGCGCTGGGTCACGCCGCCGTCCTCCCGCTCCCGCTCGTCCTCCAGCACCCCGCCGCAGGCGAGGATGGTCCTCGCCGAGGCGCAGTTTTCCCGGTTGCAGGTGACGAGCACCCGCGCAAGTCCCATCTCCCGGCAGCGCACCAACCCCTGGCGGAGCATCTCCTTGGCGTACCCCTGCCGCCGCTGGGAGGGGCGGACGCTGTACCCGATATGGCCGCCAAACTGCAGCAGATAGTCGTTGAGCCGGTGGCGGATGTCGATCATCCCCACCAGTCGCCCGTCCTCCGGTCGCACCGCCAGCAGGGTGGTGGCGGGCACCATGCCGGGGAGAGCGGTCTCCTCCCGCCGGTTCCGGCGCACCGCGGCCAGCCAGGCGGCAAAGCTGCCCGCTTCGGCAAGGCCGGCGGTGCCGTCCAGGCTGTCGCCCGCCTCCAAAAATTCGGCGCGGTAGCAGAGCACCTGGTCGCCCCACTCCTCGCTGGGAAACACAAGCTGTAACGACATCAAAAGCCCTCCTCTTTCCTCCGCCGGGCGGCGGGTGTTTGGGGCATCATACCATCTGCCCCCGGGGCTGTCAAGGCCGCGGCATCTCCTCCCCGCCCCGGCGGGCGACGGTGCTGCGGTTTTCGGTGCCGGCCAGCTTGTCGTAGGGCAGCCGGTGCTGCCGGGTGAGCCCGGCGGCAAAGAGGGAGAAGACGAAGAAGGCCGAGACCAGCCCCAGCAGGGAAAAGAGGACCAGCACCGGCAGGTTGAGCCCCTGGGAGAGGGCGGCGCGCCGCTCAAAGAGCCGCAGGGCCACCACCGGCGCGGGGAGAAAGACCAGGTAGAGCATCCCCTGCCTGACCAGGATCTGCCAGAATCGGGGGCGCTCTCCCCCCTCCCCGGCGAGTTTGAGCCCCACCAAGGCCTTGCCCAGGGTGCGCCCGCCGGTGAGCCAGGGCAGCGCCACAAAGTAGAGAAGCACCAGCCCCAGGTAGAGCAGGGCCGCCCCCCAGCTGCGCAGCCCCAGCAGGTCGCGCAGGCCGGGCCAGCCCAAACCCCGGTGGGCCAGGGTGACAAGGCCCGCCAGCAGCCCCCAGTCGAGGCAGAAGGCCACCAACCGCCGGGGGTAGGAGACCCGCCGCCCCTTGCGGTAGGAGAGGGTGTCCAGCTGCTGCCGGGTGGGGAGCAGCCAACTGAGGGCCGGGGTGAGCCAAAAGCCCAGCATCCCCCCCAGGGTGTTGAGAAAGAGGTCGTCCACGTCAAACATCCGGTAGGGCCGGGGGTAGATGCCAAAGAGGGCCGAGTACTGGATGAGTTCAAAGCAGAGGGTGACGGAAAAGACCAGCAGCAGGGTGGAGGCCCAGCCCCGCTTGAAGTAGTAGCGCAGGTAGATCCCCAGGGGAAAGAGGAGCAGCAGGTTGAAGGCGGGCTGATAAAAACAGCCCTGGCGCAGAGCGGGCAGCCAGGTGGAGGGGTCGCCGGGCACCAGGCAGCTCTCCTGCAAAAACACCTGCACAAAGTGAAAGGGGTGCAGCTGGCGGATGGGGGTGGTCATCTTCGCCACCTGGGAGATGGGCGGCAGGGGGAGGGCGGTGAGGAAAAAGGCGCACATCAGGTAGAGGATGAGGGAGTAGACGACGAGCACCCGAAAGAGGAGCAGCGCCCCGTACCGCCGGTACTGGGCCACCACATAGGGTAGGGAGAAAAGGGCGGCCAGCACCGGGAAGAGGAGGAAGGCCGCCTGGATGGGGACGAGGTAGGAGCGCACATAAAACACCGCCTTGCTGCGTATGCATTGGAAAACATCACTGCCCTATCTTTGCACACCTGTAGCGCCAAATCAAGGTGCAATTTTTAAAGTTCCAAAACCTCACCAAAACAGCAGGCAAAAATTTGCCAAAACTGTGCAGTCTGCGCTCTCTTGCCTCCCATTTTGCAACCTGCATAAAAGGGGCACAAGTCGCCGCCCAATCGGGCGGGCCGCCGTAAAAATTGCGATCTGCCGCTTGACAACCGCCCAAATCGGGATATAATAACCTCATTCACAACATAGAAAGGTGACGACGGGAAGAGTAGCCCCGCAGTCCGACGCGACAGAGAGCCGGGAGAGGTGAGAGCCGGCGCAGAGGAAGCGGGGGGAAGAACATCCCCGAACCGCTGACCGAACCCGGCGCTGCCGGCAGTAGGCTCAGACGCGGGCGGCGCGTTACAGCCGCAGACCATAGGCCGAGAGGGAGCGGATCTTTCCCCTTTCGGACACAGTGTGTGACGAGTGGGCCGCAAGGGCGCGGCTTATTTGGGTGGTACCGCGGAAAGTGAAGAGAGCTTTTCGTCCCAATTTGCGGGGCGGAAGGCTCTCTTTTTCCATCCTCTGCCCGGCGGCATTTGAAGCGCCAAGCGCAAAAGGAGGAGCGATTGTTGTGAAGCGAACCGATTACTGCGGCGCCCTGCGGGAGCGGGACACCGGCCGCACCGTCACCGCCACCGGCTGGGTACAGACCAAGCGGGACATGGGCGGGGTCATCTTTGTGGACCTGCGGGACAGGGAGGGCATCTTACAGGTGGTCTTTGACGCCCGCAACCTCAGCCCCGCGGGCTTTGCAGTGGCCGACCGGCTGAAGAGCGAGTCGGTCATCGCCGTGCGGGGGGACATCCGCATCCGCGGGGAGGAGACCTACAACCCCAAGCTGGAGACCGGCACCATCGAACTGGCGGCGCGGGAGATCGAACTGCTCTCCCGGGCCGAAACCCTCCCCTTCTCCCTGGAGGAGGGGGAGCGGGTGCGGGAGAGCGTGCGGATGAAGTACCGCTACCTGGACATCCGCCGCCCCCAGCTGCAGAAAAACCTCCGCTTTCGCCACCGGGTGGTGCGGGCGGTGGAGGATTTCTTGGACGGGGCGGGCTTTCTGCAGGTGGAGACCCCGATGCTCACCAGATCCACCCCTGAAGGGGCGCGGGACTACCTGGTCCCCAGCCGGGTACACCCCGGCTCCTTCTACGCCCTGCCCCAATCCCCCCAAATCTTCAAGCAGCTGCTGATGGTGGGCGGGGTGGACCGGTACTACCAAATCGCCCGCTGCTTTCGGGACGAGGACCTGCGGGCGGACCGCCAGCCCGAGTTCACCCAGGTGGATATGGAGCTCTCTTTTGTCGACCAGGAGGACATCTTACAGCACCTAGAGCGGCTCTTCAAATCCCTCTTCTCCCAGGTATTGGGGGTGCAGATGGAGGAGCCATTCCCCCGCCTGACCTGGCGCCAGGCCATGGACCGCTACGGCACCGACAAGCCCGACCTCCGCTTCGGCCTCCCCATCGTGGAGCTAAGCGACCTGGCGGCCGGCTGCGGCTTCTCGGTTTTTGACCGGGCGGTGGCGGCAGGCGGCCTGGTGCGGGGCATCAACCTGCCCGGTGGGGCCTCCCTCACCCGCTCCCAGATTGAGGAGCTGACCCGCCGCGCCCTGGGTTACGGCGCCAAGGGGATGGCCTGGATCGCCATCCGCCCCAACGGGGAGATCAACTCCATCCTCACCAAGTACTTCACCGCCGCCCAGCTGGACGCCATCCTGCAGCGGGCGGGCACCCGGCCGGGGGATCTTCTCCTCTTCTGCGCCGACTCCTTCGCCACCGTCTGCCGCACCCTGGGCGGCCTGCGGTTGGATTTGGCCCAGATGTTGGATCTGCGGCGGGAGGGGGACTATCGCTTCTGCCTGATGACTGACTTCCCCGAATTTGAGTGGTCGCAGGAGGAGGGGCGCTACCTGGCCACCCACCACCCCTTCACCATGCCCTATCCCGAGGACCTGCCCTATCTGCAGAGCGACCCCGCCCGGGTGCGGGCCCAGGCCTACGACGTGGTGCTCAACGGGGTGGAGCTGGGGAGCGGCAGCATCCGCATCCACCAGCCCGAGGTGCAGCGGCAGATGTTTGCCGCCCTGGGCTTCTCCCCCGCGGAGGTCGAGGAGCGCTTTGGCTTTTTGGTGCGGGCCTTCTCCTACGGGACCCCGCCCCACGGGGGCTTTGCCTTCGGCCTGGACCGGCTGGTGATGCTGATGCTGGGCGCCCCCTCCCTGCGGGAGGTCATCGCCTTTCCCAAAAACAAAGACGCGATCTGTCCCCTCACCGAAGCCCCCTCACCGGTGGACCAGGGGCAGCTGGCCGAGCTGGGGCTGGACGCCCTCCTCCGCCCCGACAGCCGGGGGGAGGGGGCGCGGCCCGCCCCTCAAATCGACGTAGAGGCGGTGGCCGAACTGTCGAAACTGCGCATCGCCGAGGGGGAGCGGGCCTCCCTCGCCCGGGAGATGGAGGGGATGATTGCCTTCGCCGACGCCCTCGCCCAGGTGGACACCGAGGGGGTGGCGATCACCTCCCACGTGGTGCCGCTGGAAAATGTCTTTCGGACTGGGGGGCCCCGTCCCTCCACCGGCCGGGAAAAACTGCTGCAAAACGCGCCCGAGGCACAAGACGGCTACCTCTTTGTGCCCTCGGCGGTAGAATAGGAGGAGCGCGCCGTGAAAGAGTTGACAGAATACACCGCCTGGGCCCTGGCCGAGGGGATTCGGACCGGGACCTTCACCGCCCAGGAGGTCGCCCAGGCCCACCTGGCACAGATTGCCGCAGCCGAGTCCCAGGTGGCCGCCTTTCTGACCGTCACTGCCGAGCGGGCCCTGGCCGCCGCCGGGCAGATAGACGCAAGGCGGGCCGCCGGCGACCCCCTTCCCCCCCTGGCCGGGGTGCCCATGGGGGTCAAGGACAACCTCTGCACCGAGGGGGTCGCCACCACCTGCGCCTCCAAGATGCTCGAGACCTTCGTTCCCCCCTACACCGCCACCGCTGTCGAGCGGGCCGAGGAGGCCGGGGCGGTGAGTCTGGGCAAACTGAACATGGACGAGTTCGCCATGGGCTCCTCCACCGAGAACTCCCACTTTCAAATCACCCGCAACCCGCGGGATTTGAGCCGGGTGCCGGGGGGGTCCTCCGGCGGGGCGGCGGCTGCCGTGGCCGCCGGGGAATGCGCCTTTGCCCTGGGCTCGGACACCGGCGGCTCCATCCGCCAGCCGGCGGCCTTCTGCGGGGTGGTGGGGATGAAGCCCACCTACGGCGCAGTCTCCCGCTACGGGCTGGTGGCCTTCGCCTCCTCCCTCGACCAGGTGGGGCCGCTGACGCGCACGGTGCGGGACAACGCCCTGGTGCTAAACGCCCTGGCGGGAAAGGACAGCCGCGACGCCACCAGCTTGGACCGGGACTGGGGCGACTTCACCGCCCAGCTCGACGGCGGTGTCAAGGGGATGCGCATCGCCCTGCCGCGGGAGTATTTCGACCGGGGCCTAGCCCCCGAAATCGCCGCCGCCATCCGCGGGGCAGCCGACACCTTTGCCCGCCTGGGCGCCCAGGTGGAAGAGGTCTCCCTCCCCACCCTGGAATACGCCCTGCCGGCCTATTACGTCATCTCCTCGGCCGAGGCCTCCTCCAACCTGGCCCGCTTCGACGGGGTGAAGTACGGCTACCGCTCCCCCCACTACAGCGACCTGGACAGCCTCTACAAGAACACCCGCACCGAGGGGTTTGGGCGGGAGGTCAAGCGGCGGATCCTGCTGGGCAGCTTCGTCCTCTCCTCGGGTTACTACGACGCCTACTACAAAAAGGCCCAGCAGGTGCGCACCCTGGTGAAGGGGGACTTCGACCGGATCCTCCGGGACTTCGACTGCATCCTCTCCCCGGTGGCCCCCACCACCGCCTACAAAATCGGCGAAAAGGCCGCCGACCCGCTGCAGATGTATCTGGGAGACGTCTACACCGTGCCCGTCAACATCGCCGGGGTGCCGGCCCTCGCCCTGCCCTGTGGGGCGGACAGCCAGGGCCTGCCCATCGGGATGCAGCTCATCGGCCGCCCCTTTGGCGAGGGGGACCTCTACCGGGCCGGACAGGCCTTTGAACAGGATCGAGAGGGGGAGAAATCATGCGTGTGAACACCTATAAAGGGTATGAGATGGTCATCGGGCTGGAGGTGCACGTCGAACTCAAGACGGCCGCCAAGATCTTCTGCGACTGCCCCACGACCTTCGGCGCCCCGCCCAACACCCAGTGCTGCCCTGTCTGCATGGGGATGCCCGGCACCCTGCCGGTGCTCAACAGCCAGGTGGTGGAGTTCGCGATAAAGGCGGGGCTGGCCACCGGCTGCCACATCTCCCCCCGCTCCCGGCAGGACCGAAAAAACTACTTCTACCCCGACCTGCCCAAGGCCTATCAGATCTCCCAGTACGACCTCCCCCTCTGCGAGGGGGGCGCCCTGTCCATCGAGACCGAGGGGGGGCAGAAGACCGTCGGCATCACCCGCATCCACATCGAGGAGGACGCGGGAAAGCTGGTGCACCTGCCCGGGGGCGGCACTCTGATCGACTGCAACCGCTGCGGGGTGCCCCTCATCGAAATCGTCTCCGAGCCGGACATCCGCTCGGCCGAAGAGGCCAAGGCCTACCTGCAAAAGCTGCGGACGGTCATCCTCTACACCGGCATCTCCGACTGCAAGATGCAGGAGGGCTCCCTGCGCTGCGATGTAAACCTCTCGGTCCGCCCGGCGGGGGAGGAGGCCCTCGGCACCCGAACCGAGATGAAAAACCTCAACAGCTTTCAGTCGGTCACCCGGGCCATCGAATACGAGTTTCGCCGCCAGGTGGACGCTCTCGAGGCCGGGGAGGCCGTTGTCCAGGAGACCCGCCGCTTTGACCAGAACAGCGGCAAGACCCTCTCCATGCGGCGCAAGGAAAATGCCAACGACTACCGCTACTTCCCCGACCCCGACCTGCCGCCGATTCGAGTCGACGAGGCCTATTTGGCCCGGCTGCAGGGGGAGATCCCCGCCCTGCCGGACGCGCGCAAGGCCGACTACGTGGCCCGGTTCGGCCTCACCCCCTACGCGGCCGAACAGCTGACCGCCCGGCAGGAGGTGGCCAATTACTTCGAGGCGGTCGCTGTCCGCTGTCGCTACCCCGCGCTGGCGGCCAACCTGATCCTGGGCGAGGTCCTCTCCCTGCTGGGAGAGGGCGGGGGCGAGATTCCCCTCTCCCCCGCCCATCTGGCCGCCCTCTGCGAGCTCTGGGGGGAGGGAAAAATCAACAGCTCCACCTGCCGCCGGGCGTTGGAAGCCCTCTGGCGGCAAGACGGCCCGCCCGAGGAGTGGATCGAAACCCAGGGGCTGTGGCAGATCACAGACGAAACCGCCCTCGCCCGGCTGGCCCAAGAGGCGGTGCGGGCGGCCCCCCGCTCGGCATCCGACTACCGCCGGGGCAAAAAGGCCGCCCTGCAGGCCCTGGTGGGGCGAGTGATGAAGGCCACCCAGGGCCGCGCCGACCCCGCGCGCACCCAGGACATCCTTCGCCGCCTGCTGGACCGCTGACCCTGCAGAGACCTGCCCCAAAAAGCCGCCGCTGGAGAGCTCTCCGGCGGCGGCTTTTTTAGGGAGAAACGATCCCCTCCCTATTTGAGGTGGGCCATGTCGGGCACATCGCACCAGCGCACCGGGTAGCCCGCCCCCCTGGCGCAAAAGACCGACCCGGGCGGGTTTTCCAGGTCGCGCTCCGGGTCGTAACCGGCGGCAGCCACCACCTCGTCGGCGTTGTGGCAAGGCCGATACCCGCCGTAGACCGCCGAAAAGTGCCCCCGCCCGTGGGTGAAGGCGGGCAGTTCGGCCGCGTAGTGGAGGAAGGTGGCGACCGGCCCGCTGCCGCTCACCACCGCCGTGTCCCCGGCGATCTCAGGGGGCGAAAAGCTGCCCTGTAACCGCTGGATGTCGGCCAGCACCCGGCCCAGCTGGTCGGCGGGGAGGGTGGCGGTGAAGTCGTACCACGGCTCCAAAAGAACAACGCTTTTCGCCCCGCAGAGGCCCTGGCGGATGGCCCGGTAGACCGCCTGGCGAAAATCGCCCCCCTCGGTGTGTTTGAGGTGGGCCCTCCCCTTTAAAAGCACCACCCGCACGTCGCAGAGGGGGGCGCCGGTCAGCACCCCCCGGTGCTCCTTCTCCAAAACGTGGGTCTCGATCAGGGACTGCCAGTTGTGGGCGAGCGCGTCGGTGGAACACTCGCTGGCAAAGGCGATCCCGCTGCCCGGCGCCCCCGGCTCCAGCCGCAGCCAGACCTCGGCGTAGTGGCGCAGGGGCTCAAAGTGGCCGATCCCCACCGCCGGGGCGGCAATGGTCTCGCGGTAGCAGATCTGCGCCGGGCCAAAGGCGACCTCCAGCCCAAAGCGGCGCTCCATCAGCTCTTGCAGCACCTCCAACTGGATCTCCCCCATCACCCGCAGCTGCAGGTCCCGCAGGGTCTCGTCCCAGCGAACTTCAAGGGCCGGGTCCTCCTCCTGCAGCGCCAAAAAGGCGTCTCGCACCTGGCCCAGCGGCTGCTCCCCCCAGCGGGCCGACACCTGCAACACCGGCTGCAGCGCCGGGGCAGGCAGGTCGCCCACCGCCCCCAGGCCGCCGCCCGGCAGGGGGCGGCGCAATCCCGTCACCCCGCAGACCTCCCCCGCCAGGGCGCGGGGGGCCTGGATGTAGCGCTCCCCCTCGTAAAAGCGGATCTCGTTGACCTTTTCGTCCCCCACCTCCCCCTTGACTTCCAGGGACCCGGAGAGGATCTTGAGAAAGGTGACCCGCCCGCCGCTGGGGTCCCGCCGCACCCCAAAGATCCGGGCGGCAAAGGGGGCCTCCCGGCGCTCCTCATAATCGGTGGGGAGAAGGGACCCCAGCCCGGCCAACAGGTCCTCCAGCCCCCGTCCGGTGAGACCCGACCCGGCAAAGACCGGGAACAGTTCCCCCCGCGCCGCCAACTGGGCCGCCCGCCGCAGCCAGAGGGCGGGGTCGTATCCCCCGTCCAGATACCGCTCCAACAGCTCGTCGTCCCACTCGGCCAGGCTCTCCACCGCCGCCGCGGGCAGTTCCCCCGCAAAGCCGCCGCTCAAGTCCAGCAGCCGGGGCGAGAGGCGGGCGCGCAGTTGAGCGAGAACGGCGGGGAGATCGGCCTCTTCCCGGTCGCACTTGCCCACAAAGAAAAAGGTGGGCACCCCCCGCTGCCGCAGCAGCCGCCAGATCAGTTGGGTGTGGCCCTGCACCCCCTCGGTCCCGTCCACCAAAAGGACGGCCCCGTCCAAAACCGAGAGGGCCCTCTCCATCTCGGCGGCAAAGTCGGCGTGGCCCGGGGTGTCGATGAGGGCGTACTCATCCCCCCCAAAGGAAAAGTGGGCCTGCCCGGAAAAGACAGTGATCCCCCGCGCCCGCTCAATGGCGTCGCAGTCCAAGAGGGAGGTCCCCTCCTCCACCCCGCCCCGGCGGCGGGTGGCCCCCGCCAGGTGGAGAAGTCCCTCCGCGAGGGTGGTCTTTCCCGCATCCACATGCGCCAAAATGCCAATGGTCTTTTTCACACTGCGCGCCCCCTGTCCCCGCGGCGGTTTTCCCGCCGCACAAAAGCTATTTTACCACACCCCGCCCCGCCGCAAAACCCCTTGCACCCCGCCCGGCGCGGGGGGTATACTGGCAGTGGAGGTGAGCTGCTATGACCGTTATGGAAGCCATTGAGAAGAGAAAGAGCATTCGCGCCTACCTGGACCGCCCCATCCCCCCCGCCACGCTAGAGGCGGTGCTGCAGGCCGGCCGGTTGGCCCCCTCGGCCCGCAACCAGCAGGCCTGGAAATTTGTGGTCGCCACCGAGCCGGCCCTGCGGGAACAGCTGGCCGAGGCCTGCTGCGGCCAACGGTTTGTGGCCCAGGCCCCGGCGGTGCTGGTCCTCTGCGCCGACCAGGCCGCCCAGATGCGCTGCGGCCAGCCCGCGCGGACGGTGGACTGCTCCATCGCCCTCTCCTTTATGATGCTGGAGGCCGCCGAGCAGGGCTTGGGGACCTGCTGGCTGGGCGCTTTCGAGCAGGAGGGGGTCCGCCGGGCGCTGCACATCCCGCCGGAGTACGACATCGTCGCCGTGAGCCCCCTGGGCTACCCCGCCGAAGAGGGGCGGCCCCGCAGCCGCAAGCCCCTGGAGGAGCTGGTGGTGCGGGAGCGCTGGGCCGACTAGGCAGAAGAGGGCCGGGGCAAAGCGGTTGCCCCGGCCCTCCTTTTTTCACAGGCCCTGCCCGCTCAGTCGAGCTTGCCCGCCTGCCAGCAGTTGTAGCACATCCCGATATAGGCGTCGTTGCCGCCGATGAGGATCTGCTCTCCCTCCTTGACCACCCTGCCGTCCTTGATGCGGGCGTTGACCTCGGCCTTGCGCCCGCAGCGGCAGACCGACTTGATCTCAGTCAGGCTGTCGGCGATCTCGAACAGGCGCTTGGAGCCCTCGAACATATAGGTGCGAAAATCGGTTTTCAGCCCGAAACAGAGCACCGGCACAAACTCCATGGCAATGTCCTTGAGCTGCTCGACCTGGGCGGCGGTGAGGAACTGGGCCTCGTCGATGACCAGCACGTCGTAGCGGTTTTGCAAAAACCAGTCGTAGAGGTCCAGGCCGTTTGAGATGACGATTCCCCGCCCCTCCAGCCCGATGCGCGAGCGGATGACGTCCGCCCCATCCCGGTCGTCGGTGGCCGGCTTCATCAGCCCCACGGTGTAGCCCTTCTCCTCGTAGTTGAACTTGGTCATCAGCGCCTGGGCCGTCTTGGAACTGCCCATGGCGCCGTATTTGAAATAGAGTTTCGGCATGCCTTCTCCCCCCGCAAAAAAGGGGCTGCCCGCAGGCGGCCCCGGCTGCCTTTCAGTATACCGCCTCTCCCTCGGTTTGAAAAGACCTGTGCGCCGGAAATGGATGAAATGGACAATTTTACAAAAGAGCGATTGTACAACTCGCTCATTTTCCCCGAAACAACTGCCATCCCCCCAACATCGGTGGTATACTGCAAACGGAATAAAAACGTTTTTATAGAGGGCTCACCGAGCTCTCTGCAGCGAGAAAGGTAGGCGCATCAACATGGTCAAACACGAATTTTACGACACCTGGTCGAGCCAGAAGACCCGCCACGGCTTCGTCGCCGACGAGGTGATCTCCGCCCTGCAAAAGGAGATCCGCCGGGGCAACGAGGACAACGCCATCCGCCTGGGGTACGAGATGTACTGCACCAGCAAAGAGATGGAAAACCTGCTCTGGATGCGCCTGGCGGTGATTTCGGTGGAGGACATCTGCTTTGGGGAGCCCAACGCCCCCCTGATGATCGACGCCCTGGACCACCTGCGCCAGAAATTTGACTACACCCCCGGCGGCAGCCGCGCCCTCTTCCCCATCCACGCCATCCGCTACCTCTGCAAGTGCAAGAAGGAGCGCTCCAGCGACATCCTCAAAAACATCATCTTCCGCGAGTTCGACGAGGGCATCTACCCCACCATCCCCGACTATGCCATCGATATGCACACCCAGAGGGGGCGGGAGCTGGGCCTGGGCTTCGAGCAATTCCTCGACCCGGAGGGCCCCGGCAAGGTGGAGCCCCACATGGACCTCTACGACAAGGAGCTCAAGCCCATCTTGATGGAGATGCTCGCCAAAGAGGACGACGAGGCCAAAAAGGCCTTTGTCAAAAAACAGCTGGGCAAATAGCGTCTTCCGCTCCATTTTCACCCCTGTTCTCACAGCAAAAAGGCCGGGACGGCAGCCGCCGTTCCGGCCTTTTTGCGCCCTTTTAAAGGGCTTCCTCCCGCGGCCCAGACCGGTGGAGCAGGGCGCGGCAGCTGGCGTCCATCCCCAGGGCCCCCAGCGGCGCGGTCAGGAGGATGGAGAGGACGGCCACCGAGAGGACGATGTTGCCGCAGGGCAACCCCAGGGCCAGGGGGACCGAGCCGATGGCCGCCTGCACAGTGGCCTTGGGCAGATAGGCGATGGCGCAGAAGAGCCTCTCTTTTTTGCCGAGCGGCGTGCCCAACAGGCAGAGAAAGACCCCCGCCGAGCGAAAAAGGAGCCCCACCGCTGCCGGCCCGGCCCCCAGGGTGTAGCGGATGTCCACCGCCGCTCCCACCAGCACGAAGAGGATGACCTCTGCCGCCAGCCAGAGTTTGCCGAATTTTTCGGCGAGGCGGCGGCCCACCAGCGGGTCGCTCTCCCGCTGCAGCACACAGGCCATGGCCATCACCGCCAATAGCCCCGAGAGGGGGATCGCCCCCGCCAGCCATCCCTCCGCCGCCACCAGCAAAAAGGAGACCCCCAGCACCACGACCACCTTGAGACTGCCCCGCACCAGCCGCCCGCGGGCAAAGGCAGCTTCAAAAAACCGGGCCAGCCCCCAGCCGACGGCGGCCCCCAGGGCGATGCCGGTGAAGATGGAGAGGGGGATGCCGGCGAAGTCCCAGGCCGAGGCGGAGCCGCCCTGGGCCATCCCCACAAAGGTGGTGAAGAGGACGATGACAAAGACGTCGTCCAGGGATGCCCCGGCGAGGATGAGCTGGGGGATGCGCTTGTCGGTGCCCAGCCCCTCCTCCATCAGCTGCACCATCTTGGGGACCACCACCGCCGGGGAGACCGCGCCCAGCACCGCACCCAGCAGGGCCGCTTCCAGCCGGGTGACGCCCAGCAGCCGGGGGGCAAAGAGGGTGACGGCGCCGATTTCAAAGAGGGCGGGGAGAAAGGAGAGGAGGAGGGCCGGCCGCCCCACCGCCTGCAAATCCTTTAGATCCAGGGAGAGGCCGGCCTTGATGAGGATGACGATCAGCGCCATCTGCCGCAGGTCGGCGGAGACAGCGAGGATCGAGCCGTCGAGGAGGGCCAGAGCATAGGGCCCCAGCAGGATGCCGGTGACCAACATCCCGATGATGCGGGGCAGGTGCAGCCGCTGGCAGATAGCAGCCAGCGCCAGACCGGCCAGAAAGATAAATGCGAGGGAGGTGAGCATAAAAAAATCTCCTTTTTGCGCAGAAAAAAGCCGATGGCCCTCTGCGACTATAAAATCACAGAAGTCATCAGCTTACAAAAGCGGTTTCGGTTGCCCGGGGGAGCACTTCATTCCCCAATCTTCTCTTTGTACACAAGCATACCAGACTCGCCGGCGGCTGTCAATCGCCGGCGGGCAGCTTTTTGCCGGAAACCTCCCAACCGGCCCCCGCCAGCACCGCCAGCGCATCGCGCAGCCGCTCTCCCTTGACCAGGATGTAGTCGGTGCGGTAGGTGGAGAGGGCGAAGAGGGCGATCCCCGCCCCCGCCAACAGGGAGGAGATCTGGGCGAGGATCCCCACCAGGGAGAAATCCAGTTCCCCCGCGATCCGAAAGGCCCGCCAGCCGTCCTCCCGGGCCAGGGCGTCTTTTGGCGCACACCCGGTGGGGCAGACCAGTGAGCACTCCTCGTCGGTCTTCTCGGCAAAGCAGAGGGGCTGCCCCCAATCCACCGCCGAGAGATCCCGCACCTGGCAGACCGAAAGGTCGCCGTCCAACACCTCGATCGTCATCTTACCCACCCCTTCTTTTTTGGGCGGTCAAACCCGCCTCTCGTCCCTGTCATCATACCATCTCCCCGCGCCGATTGCCAGTAAAACCGACGGCCTCGTTAGCCTGCGCTAAAGAATTCCCACCCCAATCTGCTACAATGACAGCGTCCCCTCCCCCAGGGGAGGCGGGCGATTTTGTGTGCTGGGAGGCAATGCACTATGGCGGATTACGACGTTGCAATTGTCGGCTGCGGCCCTGCCGGAATGACGGCGGCCATCTACGCGGCCCGGGCCAACATGAAGGTGCTGCTGCTGGACAAACTGGCCCCCGGCGGCCAGATCGTCAACACCTTTGAAATCGGCAACTACCCGGGAATGGAGAAAGTCGGCGGGGCCGACCTGGCCATCTCGATGTTTGAGCACACCCAAAAGCTGGGGGTGGCCTTCGACTATGCCACGGTGGAAGAGATCCTCGACGAGGGGGAGGAGAAGACCCTCTCCTGCAAAGAGGGGCAGCGCATCTCCTGCAAGGCGGTCATCCTGGCCACCGGCACCCGGCCGCGGATGCTGGGGGTCCCCCACGAACTCGACTTTGCCGGCAGCGGCATCAGCTGGTGCGCCGTCTGCGACGGGGCCAACTACCGGGACCGGGACGTGCTGGTGCTGGGCGGCGGCAACTCGGCGGTGGAGGAGTCGCTCTACCTGGCCGAACTGGCCCGCCACCTGACGGTGGTGACCCTCTTTGATTTGACGGCCGACCCCTCGGCCTGCGACAAGCTGCGGGCCCTGCCCAACGTGGATGTCCACGAGTTTTACGACATCAAGGAGTTTCTGCCCGGCGAGCACTTCACCGGCCTGCGGGCGGTCTCCACCAAAACGGGGGAGGAGTTGGTGGTGCACGCCGACGGCGCCTTCGAGTACATCGGACTGCAGCCCACCACCGAGCCCTTCGGCTCCCTGGGGATCTTGAACGACCACGGCTACATCCTGGCCGACCGGGAGATGAAGACCGCCCGCCCGGGCATCTTCGCCGCTGGGGACGCCATCGAAAAGGGCTTGCGGCAGATCGTCACCGCCGAGAGCGACGGGGCCATCGCCGCCGAGAGCGCGGCCCGCTATGTGCGCGCCCTCACCCGCTAACAGCTTTTCAGGGGGGGCATGGCCCCTCTGTTTGCAGGTATCGAACAGGGGGCCCCACGCCCCGATTACAGAGGGAGGAATTTTTATGGCAGTCACTGTGAACGAGATGGACGGCGCCGAACTGGAGCGCCTGATCGAAACCGGCGCCAAGGTGCTGGCGGACTTCTATTCCAAGACCTGCGGGCCCTGCAAGATGTTGGGCTTTGTCCTGGGCGATGTCGCCAAGGAGGTCGACGGGGTGGAGATCGTAAAGGTCTGCTTTGAGGAAAACCCCGAGGCCGTCAAGGCCCACGGGGTCGAGGGCTACCCCACCATGATCCTCTTTGAGGGCGGGGCGGAGAAAGCTCGCCTCAAGGGGCTGCAGCAAAAGCCCCTCATCGTCTCCACCATCGCCGGATAGCAAAACGCGCCCCCAACGGCCGACCGCTCATTTTTCTTCCGCGGCTATGCTATAATGAAGAGAGATGAGAACGCCCGCAAAGGAGAGAGCCATGATGATGCTGGAAGACCTGATCGCCCAAAACCCCGCCCTTTTCAAAAAGGAGTACAACCACTTCTACCGGCGGGGGAGTTACCTCCTCCACCAGGGGGAGCCGCTGCAGTCCCTCTTTTTTATCCTCAAGGGCTCGGGGATCGTGGGCTGCGTGGACGAGGACGGCGGGGAGCGGGTGCTCCACTACTTTCACCGGGGGGATTGCGCCGGCAAGGCCGCCCTCTACCGGGAGCGGGGCAACTCCCCCATCTTCGAGGGGGCCAGCATCGTCGCCATGACCGACTGCCTGTGCTACAAGGTGCCCCTGGAGGAGTGCGTGAATTACGCCCAGCAGCACGCCGGGGTCTTTCGCTACCTGATGGAGGTGCTGGGCCGGGAGGTCGGCCGGCTGGAGGAGAACCTGATGCTGATGCGGGAGAACAAGACCGCCGCCGTCCTCTGCCGCTTCTTTCAGGACAACGCCTACGACCAAAAGGGGGTGTTGGCCCTGGACCGGTGGTTCAACTACGAGGAGCTCTCCCGCATCCTGGGCATCCACAGCGTCACCATCTCGCGGATGGTGCGGCGGCTGATGGAGGAAGGGGTGGTCGCCCGGGAACCCCACCGCTTTTTGATTTTGCAGCCCGCCGCGCTGGAGAGTTACGCCGCGGGAAAACAGCCCCTTCACTACCTGTAACCCCAAAGAAACACCCACAATCCGCCCGCTGGGCGGTTTCAGGAGGCAGATCACAATGGAAAAGACCATTTCCTACACCCGGCAGGAACACATCATCACCCGACAGGCCCGGGCCGAGGAGGCCCTTCTCTCCCAGCTGGACGCCGGGGACTACACCCCCGAGCACCCGCTGGTCCAGCTCAACCCCTACTTCTTCGCGCCCCTGTGCGCCCTGGTCTTCTTTCACACCGTGACCCCCTGCGAGGTGACGGTGCGGGTCCTGGGCAAGGAGCCCGCCGGGGACATGGTGCACCGCTTCCCCCGCGAGACCCGCCACGTGCTGCCGGTCTACGGCCTCTACCCCGGCTGGGACAACCAGGTGGAGATCACCCTGGAAAACGGGGAGAAGAGCCGTCTCTCCATCCCCACCGACCCGCTGCCCGACGAGGTGCCGCAGGCCACCTCCATCGACACCACCGCCGCCTACATGGGGGGCAACGTGATGGTCCTCACCGCCGCCATGGCCGCCACCCCGGTGGCCTTTGACTACCGGGGGGACATCCGCTGGTACTCCACCGAAAAGCTCAACTTCGACCTCAAGCGGCGCCCCAACGGCCACCTGCTGGTGGGGACCGAGCGCTTTGTGGGGATGCCCTACTACACCACCGGCGTCTACGAGATGGCCTTCTCCGGCAAGATCTTCAAGGAGTACCGGGTGCCCGGGGGCTACCACCACGACCACTTCCCCATGGAGGACGGCAACCTGCTGATTTTGACCCAGCAGCCCGAGGCCGCCACCGTGGAGGACTGCTGTGTGCTGGTGGACAAGGACACCGGGAAGATCCTCAAGAGTTGGGACTACAAAAAGGTCCTGCCCCAGGACAAGGGCGGTTCCGGCAGCCAGGACGAGCACGACTGGTTTCACAACAACGCCGTCTGGTACGACAAAAAGACCAACTCCCTGACCTTCTCCGGCCGCCACCAGGACGCCATCATCAACCTGGACTACGACACCGGTGACCTCAACTGGATCATCGGCGACCCTCAGGGCTGGCCGGAGGAGATGCAGCGCTACTTCTTCACCCCGGTGGGGGAGGACTTTGAGTGGCAGTACGAGCAGCACGCCTGTATGGTGCTGCCCGACGGGGACATCATGTGCCTGGACAACGGCCACTACCGCTCCAAAGACCCGGCGCACTACTTAAAGGCGGCGGACAGCTACACCCGCGGGGTGCGCTACCGCATCGACACCGAGAAGATGACCATCCGCCAGGTCTGGCAGTACGGCAAGGAGCGGGGGGCGGAGTTCTTCTCCTGCTACATCTCCAATGTGGAGTACTATAAAGACGGCCACTATCTGGTGCACTCCGGCGGCATCGGCACCCTGGACGGGGCTCCCTGCGAGGGGATCCCCGCCCAGATGAAACAGGGTCCCGACGGGGACCGGGTGCAGCTTGGCTCCATCACCTGCGAGCTGGTGGACGACCGGCTGGTCTACGAGTTGCACGTCCCGGCCAACTGCTACCGGGCGGAGAAACTGCCCCTCTACTACGCCGGCGAACAGGCGGAGCTGGGGGCGGGCAAGGTGCTGGGCAGCCTGGGGATCACCGGCGAGTTCGACACCGCCATCCCCGCTGAGGAGACCGGCGAACTGGTGCCCGAACACTACGGCGCCCGCCTGGTGGAGGAGGACGACCGCTTTACCTTCAGCGCCACCTACGAAAAGGGGGAGCTGGTGCAGCTGCTCCTCTGCGGGGAGGACGGCAGCACTCACCGCTATTTCATCAACACCGCCAAACAGTCCTTTAAGGCCATGTGCGTGGGGACCTTCCAGAAGGCAGACCCCAGGGACGTGGACAAGGTCATCAGCAAAGAGGGCCTTTCGGGGCGCTATCAGGTCAAGCTCGTCTGCGACGACAAGCTCTACGAGACCGGCGTCACCATCACCGCCTGACCGGGACTTTCGCAAGCAGGGCGGGGCAGCAACGCGCTGCCCCGCCCTGTTTTTTTGCACACCGGCGGCAGAGGGCGGCGGGACAACCGCCCGCACCTTGTCATTTATTGTGATTTCCTGTTTTTCAAAAGAGCGGGGGATATGGTATAATGGATTCCATTCTACCGGCCGGCGGCAGGGCCGTCCCCTTCCGTTCAAAGGACCGCCCGCGCCCCTCTCGCGCCGCCGCGAACAGGTGCCGTTTCCACAAACCCGCGGGGCCCCACCCAAGACGAGGGGGCCCGCCAAAAGCAGATGGGGGGATCTTCTGCATGTACCGACTGCTCGCCGTCGACGACGACCCGGCTGTCTGCCGGGCCCTTTTCGACTACTTTTCCAGCCGCGGCTTCTTCGTGGCCACCGCCCTCAGCGCCGGGGAGGCGCTGCGGCTGTCCCAAACGCCCCCTCCCTTTGACTGCGCCGTGGTCGACGTGCTTCTGCCCGACCAGAGCGGGCTCAAACTCTGCCAGGCCATCAAGGAGACCGGGGCCGCCGTCGTCTTTCTCTCGGCGCTGGGGAGCGAGGACGACCGGGTGCAGGGCTTTCTCTCCGGCGGGGACGACTACCTCTGCAAGCCATACAGCCTGGCCGAACTGGAACAGCGGGTGCTGGCCCGCATCCGCGCCCGGCAGGGCACCAGGGCCCAGCAGGTCCTGCGCTTCGGCCCCGTCTGCATCCGCCTCGACCGGCGCCAGGTGGAGGTGGAGGGCCGGCCGCTGGAGCTGACCTGCAGCGAATTCGACATCCTGGTCTTTCTCGCCCAGCACCGGGACGCCCCCTACACCCAGGACGCCATCTACCGGGCCATCTGGAACCAGCCGGGGCTGGACGGCACCCACACCGTGCAGGTGCACGTGGCCCAGCTGCGCAAAAAGCTGGCCGCAGCGCTGCCCGAGCACTCCCTGATCCAGACCGTCTGGGGGAAGGGCTACCGGTTTTCCCCGCCGCCCACAGCGTAAAAAAGAGGGGGGATCGGCCCGCAAAGCCGGTCCCCCCTCTCTCACCCTATTTGCGCCGGGCCCGCCGCAACAGCAGGATGGCCGCTGTCGCCGCCCCACAGGCAGCGGCGGCCCCTGCCACCGGCCAGAGCCAACTGCCGGCAGGGCGCTCCTCCCCTGCAGGGGAGAAGACGGGCGCGGCCGCATCCTCTCCCTCCGAGGGGCCCGTCTCGCCGCCGGGCTCCCCGCTCTCCTCGCCTACACTGGGTTCAGCGGGTTGTGGGGGCACCTGCTCCTCCGGGCGGGCCGAGCCGGAGACAGTGGGACTGCTGGGGGCTGTCTCCTCCTTTGGGTCAGGGCTGGGCAGAGGGGTCTCGGGGTCCTGCCGGCCCCCGCCGCCCCGGTTCCCGTCAATGCCCTCGTGCTCTTCCTCCTCCGGCTCCTCGCTGGGCGGAAGGGGCTCTCCGTCGGGAGGCAGGGGCTCCTCGTCGGGAAAGAGGGCCTCCCTGTCCCAGGTAAAGCGGCAGGTGTTGCTGACCCCCGCCCGGGGAGAGCGGGTGATCCGCACCCGAAACTGCCACTCCCCCTCCTCCAGGTCGCAGAGGTCGATGGCCAGCCTTTCCCCGCCCTCTGCCGGGTAGGCGACGGCCCGCTCCTCCGACCAGGTGAGACCCCCGTCCCGGGAGGATTGCAGGTAGATGCCCCCAAAGGTGAGGGGGTTTGTCAGCAAGAGGGCGGGGGGATCTTTCTCCCTCTCCGGCAGGCGGACGCAGAGGTCGCCGACGGGGGCCGCGCCGGTCACCTCCACCTCGGCGGTGACGGCGACGGTGCCCCCCGGCAGCAGGCCGTCCATCCCCGGCAGTTCCACCACTCCGGGAAGGGAAAAGCTGCCGCCTGTCGCCTGCCCGTTCCAGTAGGCGTTTTCATCCCAGTGCACCGGGAAGTAGGGGGACTGATAGTTGTCCTCCTCCTCGCAGAAAAGGTCGACCGGGACCGCGGTGGGCAGCCCGCTCTCGGCCAAACTGGCCCCGGGGAGGACCGATACCGGGCGGCATTCCGGCGGCCCCAACAGCTGCCAGGCCCGGCGGACGACCGGCTGGCCGGAGAGGGCCGGGTCGGGCTGGGCACTGCTGCCGCTGAGGGTGATCTCCCCCTGGCAGACGACCGACTGGGCCCCCTCCCCCTGGGCGGCAAAGGTGCAAAACTGGGCGCAGACCGGGAAGGCGGACCGCAGGGCGGCGCTGTCTCTGCCCTGAACGGACAGCTCCGCCTGAAAGAGGTCCAGCTGTCCCTCGGCCCCCTCCCCCGCCCAGAGAAGGGCAGTGGCGCCCTCGCCCCGGGACGAGAGGCGGGTGGGCTCACTGCCGGAGCCGATGAACACCCAGGCGGGGGTCCCCTGCCAGATGGCCACCCCGCTCTCGGCGGCAACCTCAACGCCGTACAGGCTGAAGACGCCGTCCTCCACCCGGATCATCCCGTCGGGCCGGCCCTCCCCCACAATGCGCAACTTGCCGCCGCTCTGGCGCAGGTAGGCCGACTGGACGGGGTCGTCCATCAAGATCTGGTGGGGGCCGCAGTCGATGGTGATCTCCCCCACCAAATCGGCGGTGTCCAGGTACCACTCCCCCTCCTCCAAGAGCAAGTCCCCCCGCAGGGCAAAGGTGCCGCCGCCCACCCGGTGCTCCTCGTACCATGCCTGAAACCGCTCGTACTCCCCCCCGGCCGGCGCAGCGGCGGACGCCGTCAGCCCTCCCGCCAGGAGGAGCATCAAAGCCGCCATCAGGCCGGCCAATCCCCTCTTTTTCATCTTTTCTATCTCTCCCTCTTCTCAAACACTCTGAAAGGCGGTGACATCGTGTCCCCTTCTCGCCGCGGCGTCCTCGCAAGCGCCGCCCTTCTGCTGGCCCTGGCACTGGTGGGCGGGCTGTTCGCCCTGGCCTACCGCTTTGACAACAAGTATACCGCCCCCCTGGCCACCGGCAGGGTACAGGGGGCACAGCCGCTGGACGCCGCCGCTCTGCAGGCAGGGGAGCTGTCGGTCCTGACTGGCGGCTGGGAGCTCTATGACGGGCTCTACACCCCGCAGGAGCTGGCCGACGGGCAGGGAGGGGCCCCGGAGCAGACCTATATCGGCCAGTACCCCGACTTCTCCCGCCGGCAGGCGGGGCGCAGCCCGTATGGGGCCGCCACCTACCGGCTGGTCCTCACCGGCGCCCAGTCCCTGCCCGCCCTCTCCCTGCAGGTGCAGGAGGTCTTTTCGGCCAGCCGCATCTGGGTGGACGGGGTGCTGCTCTGGCAGCAGGGCCAGCCCGAGGCAGAGGGCTACCGCCCCGGGGTGCAAAACGCCCTGCTCACCTTTTCGCCGGGGGCGCGCACCGAAATCGTGGTGGAGGCGGCCAACTACAGCCACTATTACAGCGGCCTCTACTACCCGCCCCTGTTGGGAACGCCGGAAGCCCTCTCCTCGGCCCTGGCCGGGCAGCTGCTCTTTTACAGGGCGATCTCCCTGGGCGCCGTGACCCTGGCCCTCTTCTCCCTGGCCGTCTGGGCGGTGGACCGGCGGGAGCGCCACTATCTCTCCTTCGGCGGGTTCTGTCTCCTCTTCGGCCTGCACGCGGCCTACCCCCTCTTCCACTGGCTGGGCGGGTTGGGTGGGCGCTGGCCCTATGTGCTGGAAGACGCGGCCTTCTTCGGGGCGGCCTTCTGCCTGTGCTCTCTGGTCGCCCGGCTGTCCCACCTGGAAACGAGCCGGGCCCAGCGGTGGCTGGCCGAGCCCCTTACCCTCTTTTTCGCCCTCTTCTCGGCTGTCTGCAACGCCTTTGTGCTGCCGCGGGCGCCGGGCTTTCTCCCCCTCTACGGCGCACTGATCGACCTCTGCCGCCTCGGGGTGGGAAGTTATCTCATTATAACATCCTTCCGGGGGGTCCGCAAACAGCGCCCCTCGGGCTGGCTGGTCTACCTCGGCTGCTGCTGTTACGGGGTCGCCCTCTGGCTGAGCGTGGTGCAGGCCAACCGCTTTGAACCCATCCGCGGCGGCTGGCCGGTGGAGTACGGCGGCCTGGGGTTGGTGGTGCTGCTGGCGGCGGCCATGGTGCGGGAAAATGTTCGGATCGCCCGCCGAAACCGCGCCCTCACCGCCCACCTGGAGGAGACGGTGGCCCAGCGCACCCGCCAGCTCACCGAACTGCAAAACCAGCGGCGGCGCTTTCTGGCCGACCTGGCTCACGACATCAAGGGCCCAGCGGCAGCCATTGCCACCTACGTCTCCCTCATCCGCCAGGGAGAGGGGGGCGACGACCGGGAGCTGGGCGAGTACCTTGACATCATCGGCCAGAAGAGCGGCGAGGTGGCCCAGCGGCTGGGGTACCTGCAGCGCTACACCGCCCAGGAACTGACCTCTGGTGGGCGGCAGCGGGTGGAGTTGGCCCCCTTCTTGCGACGGCTCCACCGATCCCTGCTGCCAGACACCGACGCCTCGGCCATCCACTTCACCCTCGTTCCGCCGCCGGAAGGGGTCTTCGTGCTGGCCTTTCCCGACCGGCTGACCCGGGCGCTGGAAAATCTGGTCTACAATGCCATCGACTTCACCCCGGCGGAGGGGGAAATCACCCTTCGCACCGGGGTGCGGGAGAAAAGCGCCTGGATTGCGGTGAGCGACAGCGGCCAGGGGGTGGAGGAAGCCGACCTGCCCCGCCTCTTCGAGCGGCGCTTCTCCACCCGGCAGGATAAAGACAGCCGGGGGTTGGGCCTCTTCATCGCCCGGGAGTCGCTGCTTGAAATGGGGGGCGACCTCACCGCCTCCTCCCGTCCGGGGGAGGGGGCCACCTTCACCCTGACCCTCCCTCTCTGGCAGCCGCCGGAATAGGGTTCCCTTTAGGCCTAGTCGAACGCTTCCACTCCCATACCCGACGCCTCCTTTACAGCAGTGCCCTTTCGGCCGGCACGCAATGGGGAAGGGGCATACCGGGACGGAGGCGTGCCGGGACAGGGACACACAAAAACAGGAGAGCATCGAGGCAAGGGTACATCGAGGCGGAAGCACACTGGGGCAGAGGTGCGTCGGGGGCGGCACGCCGAGGCAAAGGCACCACCGGGACAGAGACGCGTCGAGATAGGGATACGCCGGAACAGATGCACACTGGAATGGGGACGCGCCGAGATAAAAGCATGCCAGAGCAGGAGCGCCCCCAAGCAGAAGCATGCCAAGACAGGGGCATGCCGGTGACAGGCTTGCACCGGGGCAGGAGGCGCGTCGGAGTCGAGTCCATACCGAAGCCGGCGCGCATCGGGGCAGATACACACTGGGGTGAGGACACCTTGAGACAGGAATACGCCGGAACAGATGCGCACTGGAATGGGGACGCGCCGAGATAGGGGCATGCCAGAGCAGGAGCGCACCCAAGCAAAAACACGCCAAAACAGGGGCGTGCCGGTGACAGGCTTGCACCGGGGCAGGAGGTGCGGCGGAGTCAAGTCCATGTCGAATCCGACGCGCATTGGGGCAGATACACACTGGGGTGAGGACACCTCGAAACAGGGATACGCCAAAACAGATGCGCACTGGAATGGGGACGCGCCGAGATAGAGGCATGCCAGAACAGGAGCGCACCCAAGCAGAAGCACGCCAAAACAGGGGCATGCCGGTGACAGGCTTGCACCAGCAGGGGGCACGGCGGAGTAGGGCCCATGCCGAAGCAGGCACACACCGAGGCAGGAGGCGCGTCCGGAGTAGAGTCCATACTGAAACAGGCGCACACCGGAACAAATGCGCACTGGAACGAGGGCACGTTGAGATGGAGATACGCCGAGACAGATGCCCCGGGACAAGGGCTAGCCGTGGTAGAAGCCCATCGAGACAGCGACACGTCGGAACATGGGCACAGCGGGACAGGAGCATATTGAGACAAAGGTGCACCCGAACAGAGGCGAGGAAGCGCCCTGCCCGGGTATCGCCCCCCCTCCCGCACGGCGCAAAATTTCTCCTCGCCCCCTCTCTGCTCCCCTGCGCAAAAGGGACAACGAAAAGACGCCGCTGCCTGGCAAACCGGGCGGCGACGTCTTTTTATTTGGGGTGCTGTTTTCAAGCTGGGGTGCTGTCCTGTGATAGGGCGCTCCCCTGCACTGGAAATCCCCTTCAGGCCGAAATAGAAGGAACGCAGAAGTGCCGTCGGCACTTCGCCCTCCCACCATAGCAATACACAAGCACAGCGGCTGCACCCCCAGCCAGCGCGGAATGTGTTTCGCCCTGCCGGTATTGACGATAGGGCTGAGAGCGCATGGGGCAAACTGTTTGGAAAGGCGGACAAGCTCGCCGCGGCCCCTTTCCAACGCGTCTGTCCGCTGCCGGGTCCAAAGTCCCTTTTACAGCGGATTCAAGGCCCTTCCCAGAGCGTGGGGGGGATCCTCTCGCCGTCGCCCGCGGCGCGGGCCTCGGCCAGCAAGCTCTGGTAAAAGGCGGCGGCAGCGTCGCGGCGCTGGGCGGCCATGGCCCGCCCGCGCGAGGTGTAGAGCCTGTCGCCGAGCCCCTCGAGCTTGCGGCGGTACTCGCGGAAAAAGGAGGGGGTCTTCTCCCCCTGCCCGTCGGAGATGCGGCCGTCCGGCCGCAGGGTGTAGAGGGGTTGCCCCATCTGCCCCTGGTAGAGCAGGGTGCGGGCCACCCCCATGGCCCCAGAGCTGTCGATTTTGTCGGCGTCGAAGAGGATCTTGGCCTCTAGGCTCTCGGGCGGGGCGCTGCTGCGAAAGCGGTGGGTGTGAATGCAGTCCCCCACCCGCCCGGCAAAGGCGGGTGAGAAGCCGTTTTCCCGCAAAAAACAGGCGGCCTGCATCGCACCGGCGTCGGCGTGGTCGACCCGGCTGTCGGCAAACTGCGCCGGTCGACCGATGTCGTGCAACAGGCAGGCGGCCGCCAACACCTCCCGATCGCAGCCCGGCTCGGTGGCGGCGATTTCCAGGGCCAGGTGCAGCACCCGGTAGATGTGCTCCCTGTCGTGGGCGCTGTCCTCTGTGCAGGCGAGCATCTTCCCCTCTATCAGGTCGTACTGTGCGCGCGTCAAATTCCTTCCCCCCTCACAGTCCCCGCAGATGGCGGTAGATGGCCTCCTCGTCCCCCAGGTCGTCGTAGTCGCCGGTGAGGGCGCCCGGGTGGTGGTAGCGCATCCCCACCCGCTCATCCGCCTCGAGTCGCTCCAGAAGGGCCGCCTCTCCCCGGTCCTTGAGGAAGCGGAGAAAGGCCCTGTTGCGGGGCCTCTGCAACATCAGCTCCCCACAGGGAAACTGCTCGCACTGCCAACAGCCGGCCAGCCCTCTGTTCAGACAGCACCGGCGAAGGGTGCAGTCCGTCTCCTGCGGGCAGCCCTCTCCCCGACAGCCGCGGCAGTCCCCCACCTCGCAGAGGCAGCAGGCCAGCCCGCAGCAGGCAAACGACTTTTCTCTCTCCATCTCTCTTCCCCTCTCTCATTCAAAAAGGGGTGCAGCTGCCAAGCCACACCCCATCTCCCCCTCCCGAAAAGGGGGAGCGCTCCCTCTTTGCCCGCTTTTATGCAGCGCTGCCCCTGCTGCGGGGGGCCAGCTGGGGCCGAAACGCCCTCCCTGCCGGCTGGGCGGCGGGCTGGGGGCGGCGGGCAGGACGGCGGCGGCGAGCCGGGCGCAGCAGGCTGCTCCAGCAGAGGACGGCGACCGAGGCCAGGCAGGTGATGAAGGCCTGTCCCACCGAGAAGAACCCGGCGTCAAGGGCGCCGGCGGCAAAGAAGAGGGCGGCGATGGCCAGCCCGGTGAAGATGGATCTATATGTTTTCATACGTCTCTCTCCTTCTTGTAAGCAAAGGGCATGTACAAGTTTCTTGTGTGACCTCAGTGTACCGCAAGAAACTTGTGTTGTCAATAGAAAAATCAAATTTCTTGTACTTTTTCCTTGACCGCGGCTGGGCCGCATGTTAGAATATGAACAAAAGGAGGGCTTAACAGTGGGCATTGGCAAACAGATACGGGCCGGGCGGGAGCGTCTCGGTCTCACCCAGGGCGAACTGGCCAAACAGCTTGGCATCACCAAATCCGCCGTGGGGAACTACGAAAACGAAGTCAGCCACCCCAAGGAACCTGTACTCTACAAGCTGTTTCAGGTCCTGGGGTGCGACGCCAACTACCTCTTTGCCGGGCACTACCCCGCCGGTCCCGCAGGGGTGCAGGCAGCCCTCACCGCAGAGGAGGAATCCCTGCTCAGCAGCTACCGCCGGCTGGACGACTACAGCCGCGAACTGGTGGAGACCATCCTGCAAAAGGAGGTGGAGCGCTGCCGTCGGGCCAAGACCGCCGCCCGCCGGGCCAGCACCAAGATCATCCCCTTCTACGCTCTGCCGGTCTCGGCCGGCACCGGCGTCTACCTGGATTCCAGCGACACCGAGGACCTAGAGGTCCCCCTGACCCCCGCCTCGGCCAGGGCCGATTTCGCCCTGCGGGTCTGCGGCGACAGCATGATGCCCAACTACCTGGACGGCGACATCCTGCTGGTGCGCCAGCAGGAGGCAGTGCCGGTGGGGGAGCTGGGGGTCTTCACCCTGGACGGCGAGGGCTATTTCAAGCGCTTTGGGGGCGACCGACTGATCTCCCTCAACCCCGCCTACCCGGACATCCCCCTGGCCCGGTTCGAGCAGGTCTCCTGCAGCGGCCAGGTGGTGGGGAAACTCTGATTCTCCCCCTTCTGCAAAAAAAAGAGCGCCTGTCCTTTTCCCAAAAAGGGGGAAAGGACAGGCGCTCTTTTTTGCGCTCTCTAGCGCCCATCTCGCCGCACATAGGGCACCAACTTCTGCAGCCGGGGCCAGGCGTACTCCAAAAACCGGCGGGTGGCGGCGCACCAGCGGTACTCCCCCAAGCCGCCCGCGGTCTCCCGCTCCCGGCGGCAGCCGCCCCCACAGAGGGGCCGCCAGCGACAGCCGCCGCAGCGGGGCAGCAGGGGCAGCGGGGCGGTGAACTCGCCCGAGCGGGGCGACTGCAACAGGTCGGAGAGGTCGTCTTCTCCGATTTTCCCCAACTTCCACTGGGGGAGGACGTAGAAGTCGCAGGGATAGACCGACCCGTCGGACTCCACCACCAGCTGGTTGGCGCAGCGCCCGCAGAGGCCGCACTCCTCCGGCGGGCGGCCGGCGGCCAGCCCCAACAGATTTTCAAAGTAGCGCACATTGACGTACCGCCCCTGCCGCAGGTCGCTGTGCCAGCGGTCGAAGATGCGGCAGAGAAAGTCGCCGTACTGCTTTTGAGTCAGGGCCTGGGGGCCGGTGGCCGGCTGTCCCAAGGGGGCCATACAGGGGATGAACTGCAGGTAGTCAAACCCCTGTTCCTGGTAAAAGTCCCACACCCTGTCGGCCTGTCGTGCCACCGCCGGGGTCACCACCGTCAGGATATTCACCTCGGCCCCCGCCTCGCGCAGCAGCTTGTGGGCGGCCAGCACCCGGCGAAAGGTGCCCTCCCCCCGGCTGTCCCGGCGAAAGGCGTCGTGGCTGGCGCGGGTGCCGTCGAGGGAGAGGCCCACCAAAAACCGCTCCTGGGCCAAAAAGGCGGCCCACTCGGCGTCGATGGAGCAGCCGTTGGTCTGAATGGCGTTCTCCACCCGCAGTCCCTCCCGCGAAAACGCCTTCTGCAGGGCCACCGCCCGGCGGAAGAAGTCCAGCCCGGCCAGGGTGGGCTCCCCCCCCTGAAAGGCAAAGCGACAGGCCCCCTCGGCAGCGGCCATCCCCTTTTGGACGATTGCCGTCAGGGTCTCTTCCGGCATCCGCTTGCCGCTGGGGCAGCCCCCCTTTTCGGCCAGGTCGGCGTAAAAGCAGTAGCTGCAGCGCAGGTCGCAGGCGTCGGAGGCGGGCTTGATGAGCATACTCACAGCGGGCACGGCGCACTTCCCCCTCTCTCTAAAGAATGCCCCGCCAAGGGGCCACATCGCTCCCGCCGGGCGGGAACGGGTTTTCTGTCCTGCCGCCGGGCGCCCTCGCCCCGCCGCCGTCTGCCCAGACATTCGGGGCACAGGCAGCCGAGTGGCGGCCACGGCTTCTGTCTTTCATTATAGCGGATTCTCCCCCCACTGAAAACGACAGCTGTCCATTTTTTCTTTTTCAAACTATTTTTGCAAAGTGTGCTTGACACATTTTGCAAAGCAAGCTATACTAAAAATGCAAAGCAAGCTTTGCTAACAAAAAGGGAGGGCTGCCTGTGAAGAGCATCATCCGCCAGCTGCGCCGGGAGCGCAAACTCTCGCAGGAGGAGTTGGCCGCTGCCGTGGGCACCACCCGGCAGACCATCACCTCCATCGAGGTGGGGAAGTACACCGCCTCTCTGCCGCTGGCCTATAAAATTGCCCACTACTTTGGGCTGACCATCGAAGAAGTCTTCGACTTTTCAGATTGGGAGGAAAATTGAAATGGAAAAGAAACTCGAACGGATGCGCGCCACCCTGCGCCGCCGGCTGGCCTTTTTTGCCATGGGCAGCGGCTGCATCCTGCTGCTGGCCGTGCTGGCGTCGACCCGTACCCTGTCCCCCCTCGTCGGCGACACCCACTACGCCGACTTCTTTGCCGGCTTTCAGACGGGCATGCTCTTTGGGCTGGAGGCGGTGGCCATCTTCTTTGTGGTGCGCTACCTCCTCGCCCTGCGCGACGACGCCCGGCTCACCGCCCTCCTGCTGGAGGAGCAGGACGAGCGCACCCAGTACGTGGAGCAGATGGCCGGCCGGTACAGCTGGCGGTGGATGACCATCCTGCTGCTGGCGGCAGCGGTGGTGGCGGGCTATTTCAGTATCGGGGCCTTTGTGGCGCTGATTTGCGCCGCCCTGGCCGAGGCCCTGCTCACCGGCATCCTGCGCTTTCACTTCAACCGGCAGACCGGCGGGACCGACTGATCCTCGGCCGCCGCACAAAACACACAAAAAAAGAGGGGGTCGGGGCTGACAGCCCCGGCCCCTTCTCGCCGTTTTCCCATCTCAAAAGGTCGGCTCTAGTAGTTTCCCTGCTCTTTGGCCCGCTCCATCAGCGCGTCGATGCGCTCTTTGGAGTAGCCCGCCCGCTGCAGGATGTCGCGGGTGTGGTTGAGGCTCAACTTGACGGTGGGCTCCTTCTCAATGGCCCAGAGCACCTCGTCGAGCATGTCGTTAAGGGCCTCTTTCTCCCCCTCTTTGACCAGCATCTTCACAAAGTTGGGGAAGTTCTCCTCCCAGTAGAGGATCGGCTGGTAGCGGGGGCGCTTCTCAAAGTCGCCGTTCACGATGCCGCCCTTCAGGCCGTAGCGCGCCTCATAGCGGATCAGCCGCTGGCGCAGCCGGTCGGCCACCGCCCGCATCTCGGGGGTACCGCCGCCGTGCAGGAGGTTCTCGGTCTCCTGCGGGTCGTTCACCATATCGAAGAGCTGCTCGTCGTCGCCATAGGAGTAGACGTACTTGTACCGCTCGTCCCGCAGCATGCACCAGCGCTTGCTGTCCCTCTGGTGCTCCACGTACTGGTAGCGCCGGTCCTTGACCCCCTCGCCAAAGACGCTCTCCCCCGGCAGGTCGTAGACGTCGGGGTATTCGGCCCCGGCGGCGTCCAAGAAGGTGGGCAGCACGTCGTTGAGGTCGACAAAGCGGGGATCCCTCTCTCCCGCCGCCACCTGTTTGGGCCAGTGGACGATGAAGGGGATCTTGCAGGAGGGGTCGTAGGGGAGGAATTTCTGGTAGGTGCCCAGGTCCCCCAGCATCTCGCCGTGGTCGCTGGTGAAGAGGATCAGGGTGTCGTCGTAGAGGTCCAACTCCTTGAGTTTTTCCACGATCCGCCCCACCTGGAAGTCCACGTAGGAGATGGCCGCCGCGTACATCTCCCGCATCCGCTGCACCGCCTCAGGGGTGGGCAGGTCGCCCAGGGTCTTGTTCTCCTCCGCCAGCAGGCCCAGGGGGGTCTTGGGGACCGAGGGGGCGGGCAGCTTGCCCTTGTACATCTCGGCCCACTCGTCGGGGATGTGCAGGGGGGGATGGGGGTGGATGAACCCGGTCCAGAGGAGGAAGGGCCGCCGGCCCCGCTGCTCGTCCAGGTACTGGATCGAGCGGTCGGCCACCCAGTGGGAGCCGTGCAGCTCTTCGGGCATCAGGGCCCGCTGGGGCTGCATGTAGAGGCAGTGGCGCACCCCGTTGATGCTCTGCAGGTTGCCGTACCCCTTCTCCTTCAAAAAGAGCATGTAGTCGTCGGCCTCCCTGTCGGGGGGGACCTCGTCCATGTTGAAGAAGTGGTCAAAGCCGTTCATCCGCCGCTCGGGCTGAAAGTGCATCTTTCCCACGGCGCAGGTGTCGTAGCCGTTGTCCGAGAGGATCTGGGGGAAGGTGGGCAGATAGTAGGGCAAGGGCTTGGCCTCGGCCCCGAAGTAGTTGTCGTCAAAGCCGTGGTGGCGGTCGGTGAGCCCGGTGAGCAGGTTGTGCCGGGCGGGGATGCAGACCGGGTTGGGGGAGTAGGCGTTTTCATACACCCGCCCCTCGGCGGCCAGGGCGTCGATGTTGGGCGTCTGCATGAAGTCGGCCCCGTAGCAGCCCAGATAGTCGCTGCGCAGCTGATCGCAGGTGATGAGGAGGATGTTGGGACGCCGGTCCTCCTGGTTGACTCGGTAACGCATGGTAACCATCCTTTCCATTGATTCAGATCCGCTGGCCGGGCCGGGTGGGCGCGGAGAGGCGGTCTTCGCGGGAAGCGAACAGGGCGGCGCACCGCCCCAGCTTTGCCTCCATTATAGCTTTCAGCCCCCGGGTGGAAAACGACACCTGTCATCTTTGCCGCAAAAAATTTGCCGCTCCCCCAGGGCAGACCGCCTGTCAAAAGCGAGGGGACCTGCCCGGTATTTCTTGTATAAATCGGCCGCCTGTGCTAATCTGGTGGGGAGAGAAATCCTTTTTAAAGGAGGTGATGGAGATGGGCGAACCACTGGAGCGCTGGCCCCGGGCGGCCGCCCTATTTGCCCCCCACCCCCCCGAGGAGAAGGGGAAGATCACCCTGGTGGAGCGGGCCGCCCGCCAGACCCTGATCGAGAAGGACAGCTTTGCCCCGCCCGACCTGTTTTTGGTGGTCAAAGGGGTGTGCGAACTGTACAGCGCCTTCTCCCTTTCGGGGGACAACGACCTGGGCTACCGCATCTGCGCCAACCAGTTCATCGGCCTGTCGGAAATCGTCAGTCCCGTCCCCATGAAGCGGACGGCGGAGGTGGTGGCCAAGACCCCCCTCTGCGCCCTGCGCATCCGGGGGGAGGACTTTCTGCGCTGGAGCCAGGTCTGCCTGCCGGTCTACAACGCCGTGATTTTTGAGAGCTTGGAGCAAAAGCACCGCCTGCAGACGCTCTACCGCAACTGCTCGGTCACCGACTCGGTGCTGGCCGGGGCCTATTACCTGGACTACCTCTACGGGGTCTACCTGGGCTGCTATCCCGAGGGCTACCAGGGCCCGGTGCGGCTGTGGGAGACCCAGTCCGAGATCGCCCAGTCCATCCGCCGGGACCCCCGCTCGGTGGCCCGCATCATCCAAAAGCTGCGGGAGGCCGGCTGCATCGGGGTGGAGCGGGGAAAGGTGGTCATCACCTCCGCCCAGCGGCAGACCCTGCGCCGCTTCATCGAGGAGCGCTCCCTCTAAAAAAGGGGAGCGCCCCCTTTTGCCAAAAAGCCGACAGCTGTCCTATTTTGAAAAGGGCTGTCCTGCTACACTGAAAGAAAGCCCGCCCACAGGCGGGAAAGCGAAAGGAGCGCGAAGGCAACATGACCCTCTTTGAAGAGATCGCCCAGAGCCGGGGCAAACAGCTGTTGGTGGGGGGCCACCGGGGACACCTCTCCCGGGTGCGGGAAAACACCCTCGAAAACTTTGCAGAGGTGGCAGGGCTGGGCCTCTCCCACATCGAGATCGACGTCCAGCTCTCCAAGGACCAGGTGGCCATGGTCTACCACGACCTGGACCTGGGCGAGCGCTCCCCCCTGCAGGGGCGGGTGGCCGACTACACCGCGGCCGAGCTGAAGGCGGCCTTCTCCATCAACACCTTGGATGAGTGCCTGGCCTGGTGCCGGAAGCGGGAGCTGCCCGCCGCCCTGGAAATCAAGTGCGAACTGCTGCAGATGGCCCCCACCATGCCCCGCCTGGCCGAGGAGATCGCCCGCTCGGTCGAGGCGCACGACTTTGCTGAGTACAGCTTTATCTTCGGCACCGACTACCGCACCCTGCGCCAAATCAAGCGGCTGCTGCCAGCAGTCCACCTGGGGCTGATCGTCCCCTTTGTCCCCGCCGACCCGGTGCGGCTGATGGAGGAGATGGAGGCCGAGATCTACCTCTGCTACATCGACAACCTCTGTCCCGATCTGGTGGCGCAGCTGCACCGGGCGGGCTACCTGGTGGACGGCTCGGTCATCAACAGCGAGGGGCGGCTTCGCCAGGCCCTGGCCCTGGGGGTCGACCTCATCGAGTCGGACCACCCGGAGGAGATGCTCCCCCTCTGCCGACAGTTGGAGGCGCAGACAAATCGGTAAAAAAGCGGGCCCGCCGCAGGGGGCCCGCTTTTCTATGGAGACAGACACCTTTCCCAGAAACCGGGAAATCACAGGCATCAAAGGCGCACCCCCGCCCCTTTTCTTTTACAAAATAGACATTTGTCATATTTCCCCTCAAAATCGCCGTGCTATACTAAAATCAGTAGCAGCCGGAAGGGTCCGCTCGCCAGAGGGGCCGCCGGCTTTGGATACGACTTTCAAAAGGAGTGTGTATGATGAAAAAGATTGGAGCCGTTTCGCTGGCCTGCCTGTTGGCGGCCTCCGCCCTCCTCTCCGGTTGCGGCAAGTCCAACGACAAGGGGGACGCCTCCTCCAGTGGCGGCAGCGAGTACAAGAGCATCGGTTACGTCTGCAGCGCCCTGGGCGACAAGTCCTTCACCGACCTATCCTGGTCGGGCATCCAGCGGACCGCCAGTGACCTGGGGATGACCGCCAAGGCCATCGAGTGGGGGACCGACAAGTCCAAGATGGAGCCCTGCATCCGCGACGCCGCCGAGAGCTATGACATCGTCCTCTTCAACGGCAACGAGTACGTGGAGATCCTGCAGCGCATCCACACCGACTACCCCGACGTGAAGTTCATCGCCACCGACATGACCCCGACTTTGGAGTGGGACATCCCCAACCTCTTCGGCGTCAACTCCAAACAGCACCAGGGCGACTTCCTGGCCGGGGCCCTGGCCCAGAAGATGTCCAAGACCGGCACCATCGGCCTGGTCGCGGGCACCGACACCGTCTCGATCAACGACTTTATCATCGGCTACGTGCAGGGTTCCCTGCAGGCCAACCCCAGCGGCAAGGTGGCCCACTCCTTCATCGGCAGCTACACCGACACCGCCAAAGCCAAAGAGCTGGCCCTGGTGCAGATCAGCCAGTCCAAGGCCGACATCATCCACCAGGTGGCCGGCGGCGCCGGGCTGGGCGTCTTTGAGGCCTGCAAGGACAACGGCATCTGGGGCATCGGCGTAGACGCCGACCAGCGCGAGTTCTTCGTCGAAAGCAAGGCCGATCTGGCCGACGTCATCCTCACCTCGATGATGAAGCGCAACGACATGTCCATGGAAAAGGCCATCCGCGACACCGTGGCCGGCACCGCCGAATACGGCAAGCTGAACATGTGGGGCGTGGCCGAGGGCGTCACCGTCCTGGCCAAAAACGACTTCTACAAGGCCAATGTCCCCCAGGAGACCCAGGACTACATCGACGATCTGGAAAAGAAGATCGCCTCGGGCGACCTGGTGGTCAAGACCGTCTACGGCATGGAGCAGGACGAGTTCGTCTCCATTCGCGACAGCGTCAAACCGTAACCCCCCTCTGAACCCTCCCCTTCACCCATAAAAAAGGACTTCGGATTTTTTCCGAAGTCCTTTTTCTCTGTGCAATGTCAGCCGTTGCCCTGCGCCTTGGCCCGCTCCATCAGCGCGTCGACCCGCTCTTTCGCGTAGCCCGCCCGCAGCAGGATGTCCCGGGCGTGGGTCTGTGCCGGTTTGGAGGTGGGCTCCTTTTGGATGGCCCAGAGCACCTCGTCGAGCATGTCGTCCAGCTCCTCTCTCTCCCCCTCCCTGACCAGGGAGCGGACAAAGGGGGGAAAATTCTCCTCCCAGTAGAGGGACGGCTGGTAGCGGGGGCGCTTTGCAAAGTCGCCGTTCACGATGCCGCCCTTCAGGCCGTAGCGCGCCTCGTAGCGGATCAGCCGCTGGCGCAGCCGGTCGGCCACCGCCCGCATCTCGGGGGTGCCGCCGCCGCACAGGAGGTTCTCGGTCTCCTGCGGGTCGGCCGCCATGTCGAAGAGCTGCTCGTCGTCGCCGTAGGAGTAGACGTACTTGTACCGCTCGTCCCGCAGCATGCACCAGCGCTTGCTCCCCTGCTGGTGTTCAGCGTACTGGTAGCGCCGGTCCTTGACCCCCTCGCCAAAGACGCTCTCCCCCGGCAGGTCGTAGACGTCGGGATATTCGGCCCCGGCGGCGTCCAAAAAGGTGGGGAGGATGTCGTAGAGGTCGACAAAGCGGGGGTCCCTCTCCCCGGCCCCCACCCGCTGCGGCCAGCGCAGGACAAAGGGGACCTTGCAGGAGGGGTCGTAGGGGAGAAATTTCTGGTAGGTGCCCAGGTCCCCCAGCATCTCGCCGTGGTCGCTGGTGAAGAGGATCAGGGTGTCGTCGTAGAGCTCCAACTCTTTCAGTTTCTCCACGATCCGCCCCACCTGGTGGTCGCAGTAGGAGACGCAGGCCGCGTAGAGCTCCCGCATCCGCTGGAGGGAGGCGTCGTCGGCCAGATCGCCCAGGGTCTTGTTCTCCTCGGCCAGCAGGCCCAGGGGGGTCTTGGGGACCGCTGGGGCGGGCAGCTTGCCCGCGTACATCTCGGCCCACTCGTCGGGCGCGTCGAAGGGCGGGTGGGGGTGGATAAAGCTGGTCCAGAGGAGGAAGGGCCGCCGGCCCCGCTGCTCGTCCAGGTACTGGATCGAGCGGTCGGCCACCCAGCGGGAGCCGTGCAGCGCCTCGGGCAGCAGGCTGCGCTGGGGCTGCATGTAGAGGCAGTGGCGCACCCCGTGAACACTCTGCACCCGGCCGTAGCCCTGCTCTTTGAGAAATTGCAGATAGCTGTCCGCCTCCCGGGAGGAGGGGCCCTCCTCCATGGCGAAGAAGTGGTCGAACCCACTGGCCCGCCGCTCGGGCTGAAAGTGCATCTTCCCCACGGCGCAGGTGTCGTAGCCGCTGTCCGAGAGGATCCGGGGGAAGGTGGGCAGCTTGTAGGAGAGGGGCGGGGCGTCGGGGGCCCAACGGTTGTCGTAAAACTGGTGGTGCCGGCAGCCCAGCCCGGTGAGCAGCCCCATGCGGGCGGGGATACAGACCGGGTTGGGAGAGTAGGCGTTTTCATACACCCGTCCCTCGGCGGCCAGGGCGTCGATGTTGGGCGTCTGCATGAAGTCGGCCCCGTAACAGCCCAGGTAGTCGCTGCGCAACTGGTCGCAGGTGATGAGGAGGATGTTGGGGCGCCGGTCCTCCCGGTTGACGCGAAAGCGCATGAAGGTTCATCCTTTCCATTGTATTGACCCGCCGCCTGTGCTATCCTAAAAGACAGAAATACAGGAGAGTGGAGGCGGTGATCGGTGACACATTTGCTGGAGCAGTGGCCCCAGGCGGCCCCCTTTTTTGAGGGGCTGCCCCAGGAGGAGCAGGAGAAAATCGAGCTGTGCCAGATCGGCCCGGGGGAGCTCCTCATCGAGAAGGACAGCTTTGCCCCGCCCGACCTGTTCTTCCTGGTCCGGGGGGTGTGCGAGCACTTTCGCGCCTTCGCCGAGAGCGGCGACAACGACCTGACGGGCATCCGCCTCTTCGCCGGGCAGTTCATCGGGGTGGCGGAGATCCTCTCCCCCCAGCCCATGAAGCGGCGCAACCAGGTGCGGGCCAAGACCCAGGTCTCGGCCCTGCGCATCCACGGGCAGGACTTCCTGCGCTGGAGCCAGATCTGCCTGCCGGTCTACAACGCCATCCTCCTCTACATCATCGAGCAAAAGCACGACGACCAGCGCCTCTACCGAGAGTGCAACGTCAACAACTCCCTGCTGGCGGGGGCCCGCTATCTCAGCTTCCTCTACTCCATCTACCGCGACTGCTGCGAGCCCGACGAGAAGGGGGCCATCCGCATCCTCGAGACCCGCTCGGAGATCGGCCGCTACATCGGCCGCGACCCCCGCTCGGTGGACCGCATCATCCAAAAGCTGCGGGAACAGGGGTATGTGGGGGGCTCCCACCGCAAGATCACCGTCACCGAGGAGCAGCACCGGCGGCTTCTCGATCTGGTGGAGGAGCTGACCCTCTGAGGGGACACCCCCATTATAGCCGCCTCCAGAGGGGGGGAAAACGACAGCTGTCGCTTTCCCCCCGCCCCTCGCAGAGAGGGGGCGCAGGAGAGGTCCTTTTTTCCAAATCGGGCAAAAGAGGGGTGGGTGGCAGCGCTTTCCCTGGGCGATTTCACCGAAAAATCGAAAATCCGTTTGTTTTTTTGGGGGAAGCGACAATTGTCGTTTCCCCCCTTTTGCGGCCATGCTACACTGATTTCAGCAATTGGGGACACAGGATTCGCCGACAGGGCCCGTCTGGCGAGCGCTCGCCCCCTCCGCCAAACCGAACACTTTGAGACATGAGAAAAAGGAGCGACATCGCAATGAAAAAGACTGGAGCCATCGCCCTGGCGTGCCTGTTGACCGCCTCTGCCCTGCTCACCGGCTGCGGCCAGTCCGGCGAGGGCGGAGACGCCTCTTCCGCCAGCGGCAGCGAGTACAAAAGCGTGGGCTACATCTGCGCCCAGCTGGGCGACAAATCCTTCAACGACCTCTCCTGGTCGGGGGTGCAGAAGGCCGCCCAGGAAATCGACCTGAACGCCAAGTGCATCGAGTACGGCACCGACAAGTCCAAGATGGAGCCGGCTGTCCGCGACGCGGCCGAGGGCTACGACATTGTGGTGATGAACGGCAACGAGTTCTATGAGATCCTCGACCGCATCTACACCGAGTACCCCGACACCAAGTTCATCGTCACCGACCTGACCCCCACCACCGAGGTGAACATCCCTAACGTCTTCGCCGTCATGAGCAAGCAGCACGAGGGCGAATACCTGGCCGGCGCCCTGGCCCAGAAGATGTCCAGCACCGGCACCATCGGTCTGGTGGCCGGCGCCGACACCGTGCCCATCAACAACTTCATCATCGGCTACATCCAGGGCTCTCTGGAGGCCAACCCCAGCGGCAAGGTGGCCAACTCCTTCATCGGCGGCTTCACCGACACCGCCAAGGCCAAAGAGCTGGCCCTGGTACAGGCCAACCAGATGGGGGCCGACGTCATCCACCAGGTGGCCGGCGGCGCCGGGCTGGGCGTCTTTGAGGCCTGCAAGGACAAGGGCCTCTGGGGCATCGGCGTGGACGCCGACCAGCGCGAGTTCTTCATCGACACCAAGCCGGAGATCGCCGACGTCATCCTCACCTCCATGCAAAAGCGCAACGACATCACCATGGCCAAGGCCATCAAAGACACCGTCGAGGGCACTGCCGAGTACGGCAAGCTCTACAAATGGGGCCTCAAAGAGGGGATCACCGTCCTCGCCGAGAACGACTACTACAAGGCCCAGGTCCCCCAGGAGACCCAGGACTACATCGGCGGCCTCTCCGCCAAGATCGCCTCGGGCGAGATCGAGGTGAAGATGGTCTACGGAATGGACCAGAACGAGTACGTCACCTTCCGCGACAGCGTCAAACCGTAAATCCCCCTTTCAACTGCCTCTTCCAAAAAATCCATAGAGGGCGGCGGCGCTCGGCTTCCTCAAGGCCGGGCGCCGCCGCTTGCCGTCTCCCCAACGAGAGGGGAAAACCAAACTCCCCCGACCGGCGATTGCGGCGCGGGGGAGAATGTGTTAGAATACTTTTATAAGCGGCCTCGAGCCGCCCCCCGGCCGTCTTCTGCCCGGGGCCATCTCTCCGCCCTGCGGGCGGACCTTTGGGAGGTGCACCGTGAAACTGCAAGAGTCGGGTGAAAACTACCTGGAGACCATCCTCCTCCTCCGCCAGCGGCAGGGGCACGTCCGCTCCATCGACGTGGCCACCGAACTGGGCTTCTCCAAGCCCAGCATCAGCCGGGCCATCGGCATCCTCAAATCCGCCGGCTACGTGCAGGTGGGGGAAGGGGGCAACATCCTCCTCACCGAGTCGGGGCAGCAAAAGGCCGAGGCGGTCTATGAGCGCCACCGGCTGATTTCCCGCTACCTGGTCCTCACCCTCGGCGTCCCGGCGGAGATCGCCGACGCCGACGCCTGCCGCATCGAGCACATCATCAGCCAGGAGTCCTTTGACCAGATCAAGGCCTTCGTCGCCCGACAGGACGGCGAGGGGCATTGACCTTCCCTTTATCATCTGTAGAGAGAGGCTCTTTCCCGCCGGGAAAGGGCCCCTCTCTTCTTTTTACCAGGTTTTACCCGGCTAGTCCCCTGGCCCGGTAGAGCTCCTGCAGGGCCGCAATGGCCTGACAGGTCTCCTCTCGGCTGCCAAAGCCGGTGAGGCGAAAATACCCCTCGCCATTTCTGCCAAACCCGGCGCCGGGCACCCCGGCCACCCCGGCCTCGCGTAGGAGCAGGTCAAAAAACTCCCAGGAGCCCATCCCTTCAGGGCAGGCCATCCAGATGTAGGGGGAACAGACCCCGCCGGTAAACCAGACCCCCAACTCCCGCAGGGCGGCGGCGATCAGGGCGGCGTTCTCCCGGTAAAAGGCGGTGGCCTCGCCGGTCTGCCGCCGCCCCTCGGGGGTGAAGACCGCGGCCGCCCCCCGCTGCACCACATAGGAGACGCCGTTAAACTTGGTGGTCTGGCGGCGCAGCCACATCCGGTTGAGGGACATCCCCTCCCGCTCCAGGGTCCGGGGCACCACGGTGTAGCCACAGCGCATCCCGGTGAAACCGGCGGTCTTGGAGAGGGAGCTGATTTCGATGGCGCACTCCTTGGCCCCCTCCACCTCGTAGATGCTGTGGGGCAGGTCCCCCGTCACAAAGCTCTCATAGGCCGCGTCGAAAAGAATGACGCCCCCCCGCGCCCGGGCGTAGTCCACCCAGCTCTGCAGCATCGCGCGGGTGTAGACCGCGCCGGTGGGGTTGCCCGGGGAGCAGAGGTAGATGAGGTCGGCCTTCACCGAGGGGTCGGGCAGAGGGAGAAAGTCGTTTTCCTCCCCTCCATCCATAAAGAGGACTTTGCGGCCATCCATGGTGTTGGTGTCCAGGTAGACTGGGTAGACCGGGTCGGGGATGAGAGCGGTGTTCTCTTTAGAGAAGAGGTCGAGGATGTTCCCCAAATCGCTGTTGGCCCCATCGCTGACAAAAATCTCCTCCAGGTCCAGGGAGACCCCGAACGCGGCATAGTACTGCTGAATCCTCTCCCGCAAAAAGTCATACCCCTGCTCGGGCCCATACCCGCGAAAGGTCTCGGCCGCCGACATCTCCTCCACCGCTTTGCCGAGGGCGCCGATGACCGCCGGGCAGAGAGGCAGGGTCACATCCCCCACCCCCAGGCGGTAGATGGGTTTGCCCGGGTGGCGCCTCCTCTCTTCCGCCACCCTTTTGGTGACGGTGGAAAAGAGGTAGTTTGGCTGTAAGTTGCGGTAGTTTCCGTTGATTTGCAATGGTGTTCCCCCCTGTCGGTACAGCGCGGCATTCAAACCGCCCTCCGGTCGCTTTCTCTCTCCTGTTGGCCTATTTGTCCCCTCTCCCCCGCTCCATGGCGGCCCCCACAAAGGCGCAGAAGGCGGGGTGGGGGCGGTTGGGCCGGCTCTTGAACTCGGGGTGGTACTGCACCCCCACAAAGAAGCGGTTGTGGGGAATCTCCACCGCCTCCACCAGGCGGCCGTCGGGCGAGGTGCCGACGACCCGCATCCCCCCCTCTTCAAAGGCGGCGCGGAAGCGGGAATTAAACTCGTAACGGTGGCGATGGCGCTCCGAAACAGCGGCTTCGCCGTAAGCCGCCCGCAGGAGCGACCCCTCGGCCAGGGCGCAGGGATAGGCCCCCAGCCGCATGGTCCCCCCCTTGGAGACGACCCCCTGTTGATCGGGCATCAGGTCGATGACCGGGTAGGGGGTATCGGGGGCAAACTCGCTGGAATCGGCCCCCGCCCAGCCCAGGGCGTGGCAAGCAAACTCGATGACCGCCACCTGCATCCCCAGGCAGATGCCCAGGTAGGGGATGTCGTTCTCCCGGGCGTAGCGGCAGGCGGCGATCTTGCCCTCCACCCCCCGGTCGCCAAATCCGCCGGGCACCAGCACCCCGCTGCAACCGCCCAACAGGGCCTCGGCAGTGTCGTCGGTCACCTCTTCGGCCTCCACCCAGCGAATGGCCACCTCCACCCCGTGGGCACAGCCCGCGTGGCGCAGCGCCTCCGCCACCGAGAGGTAGGCGTCGTGCAGCCGGACGTATTTGCCCACCAGGGCAATCTCCACCTCGCCCCGGCAGGCGCCGATTCGGCGCAGCATCTCATCCCACTCCGCCAGGTCGCAAGGGGGCAGTCCCTCCAGCCCCAGCCCCCGCAGCACGATGTCGGAGAAGTGCTGTTCCTCCAGCATCTTGGGGGCCTGATAGAGCACCGGCAGGGTGATGTTTTCAATGATGCAGTCGGGCTCCACATTGCAAAAGAGGGCGATCTTCTCCCGCACCTCTTCGCCGATGGGCCCGTCGGAGCGGGTAACGATGATGTCGGGGCGGATGCCCAGGCTCATCAGCTCCTTTACCGAATGCTGGGTGGGCTTTGACTTGTACTCCTCCGACCCGGGGATATAGGGCACCAAGGTCACGTGGATGAAGAGGCAGTTCCCCGGCCCCTGTTCCTGGTCCACCTGGCGGATCGCCTCCAAAAAGGGCAGGCTCTCGATGTCGCCGGTGGTGCCGCCGATCTCGGTGATCACCACATCGGCGTCGTCGCGCTCCCCCACCGAGTAGATAAAGCCCTTGATCTCGCCGGTGATGTGGGGGATGACCTGCACCGTCTCGCCCAGATACTCCCCCCGCCGCTCCTTTTGCAGTACGTTCCAGTAGACCTTGCCGGTGGTGAGGTTGGAGAATCGGTTGAGGTTCTCGTCGATAAAGCGCTCGTAGTGGCCCAGGTCCAAGTCGGTCTCGGCCCCGTCCTCGGTGACAAAGACCTCACCGTGTTGGTAGGGGCTCATGGTGCCGGGGTCCACGTTGATGTAGGGGTCCAACTTCTGGGCCATGACCTTGAGCCCCCGGCTCTTGAGCAACCTGCCCAGAGAGGCGGCCGTGATCCCCTTGCCCAGCCCGGACACCACCCCGCCGGTGACAAATACGTACTTTCTCTTTTTCTGTTGCATCTCTTTTCCTCCCCACTCGCTCTCCGAGTCCTCTGTTTACCACTCCAGCTGGCCGCAGAAAACCGTCTCCGCCGGGCCGCTCAAATAGCACTCCCTCTCCCCCCAGCGGACTTGCAGCTGGCCTCCGGGTAGCGAGACGGCGATCTCCTCTTCCCGGCGGCAACGGCCGGCGGCGATGGCGGCCACCGCCGCCGCACAGGCCCCGGTGCCGCAGGCCAGGGTCTCGCCGCTGCCCCGCTCGTAGACCCGCATCTTGATGGCCCGCTCCCCCAGCGGCTGTACAAACTCCGCGTTTATCCCCTCGGGGAAGAGGCCGCTCCCCGCAAACAGGGGACCCAGGACAGTCAGGTCCAGTTCGTCCACACAATCGACAAAGACCACACAATGGGGGTTGCCCATGCTCACGCAGGTGATCTGCCAGCGCTGTCCCCCGATTTTGACTGGTGCGTTTACCACCCGCTCCCCCTGCAGCAGCACCGGTACCGCCGCCGGGCGCAGATCGGGCGGGCCCATCCCCACGGTGGCCCGGCGCGCAACGCCCCCCGCCACCTCCAGCTGCAACGTCTTGATACCGCTGCCGGTCTCGATGCGCAGCGCGGTCTTTTTGCAGCGCCCGCTGTCGTAGAGGTATTTCCCCACACAGCGCACCCCGTTGCCGCACATCTTCCCCTCGCTGCCGTCGGCGTTGAAGATGCGCATCCGCGCGTCGGCCACCTCGCTGGGGAGGATGAGGATGACCCCGTCGCTCCCCACCCCAAAATGCCGGTCGGAAAAGCGTCGGGCAAGTCCCGCCGGGTCGGTGACCGACTGGGCAAAACAGTCAAAGTAGAGGTAGTCGTTGCCGCACCCCTGCATCTTGGTAAAGCGGTATGTCACCGTCGGTCCCCCCAATCCCTCACTCTTTCTCGTAAGTCTGCAACACACTGCGGGCCACCTCAGCCCGGGTGAGGCGCATATCCATGGCCTGCTTTTCGAGGTAGCGGTGGGCCTGGGGCTCGCTCATCTGCAAATACTGAATCAGGGCGCACTTGGCCCGGTCCACCAGCCGAATCTCGTCGATTTTCTTCTGCAGCTCGACATTCTCCCGCCGCAGGGTATAGAGCCGCTGCCGGGCGATCTGGGCCATCCGCACCGCCTGGAAAAACAGCGGCTGGCTCATGGGTTTTGACACGGTGAACACCCCGCAGTGGCCCACCCGCTCCCCCACCTCGCCGGCGCGCTCCCTCCCCACAATCAGCACCACCCCGGCGTCGGTCCTGGCGGCGCAGTCGCAGCAAAACAGCTCCCCCGTCTCGTCCTGCAGGGGGGCGTTGCAGAGGATCAAGTCAAAGGTCTGCCGGGCGACGAGCTGCCGGGCCCGCGCCCCTGAACAGGCGCTCACCACCTGGCCATAGCCCGCCTGTTTCAGCAGGTCCGGCAGCGGTCCGCCATCGCTGGAGCGCTGCACCAACAGGGCCGTCATCATCGCTCACTCCCCCTTTCCCGCACACGACCGCCCCTTTAGCGGGGCTGCTGACCGCCAAGCAAACTGTCCACGACCCCCTGGGGGAGCGCTGCCCGCACAAAGGCGCTCTCCCTGGCCAGCTGCGCGGCGGCGGCAAAGTCCTTGGGCAGGGGGCGTACCCCCCGCAAAATTTCTTCTGGGGCGGTGTAGAGGTTGTGATCGCAGGGGGGGCAGAGGGCCTTTTTCTCCCGCACCCCCTCGGCCCCGGCGCGCAGCAACAGGGCAAAGGCCAGATAGGGGTTGCAGGCCGGGTCGGGGGAGCGCAGCTCCATGCGGGCATAGGGGCCGGCCGCCGCCGGAATGCGGATGAGCTGGGAGCGGTTCTGGTGGGACCAGGAGAGGTATCCCGGCGCCTCGCAGCGGCCTAGCCGCTCGTAGGACTGGGGCAGAGGGTTTAAAAAGGCGGTGATCTCCTCCACCCGGTCGAGGATCCCGGCGAGAAAGGCCTCCGCCTCTCGGCTGTGCCCCTCGCCCTGGGCCCGAAAGAGATTGACCCCGTCCCGGTGCAGCGAGAGGTTGACGTGCAGCCCGCTGCCGCTGGCGTCGGGCAGGGGTTTGGGGGCAAAGCTGGCGCAGAGGCCGTTTTGCGCCGCCACCACCCGCACCACCGAGCGAAAGGTGGTGAGGTCATCGGCCGCCCGCAGGGGGTCGGCGTACTTAAAGTCCACCTCATTTTGCCCCGGCCCCTGCTCGTGGTGGGAGCTCTCGGGGAGGATGCCCATTTCCTCCAGCGTCAGACAGATCTCCCGGCGAATATTTTCCCCCCGGTCGAGGGGCGCCATATCCAGGTAGCCCGCCCGGTCAAAGGGGATCTTGGTGGGCGCGCCGTCCTCCCCCTGCAAAAAGAGGTAGAACTCGCACTCAGCTCCCACCTTGGCAGTGTAGCCCATCTCAGCCAGCGCCCCTTCAGCTTGGTGGAGGAGGTAGCGCCCATCCCCGGCAAAAGGCCGCCCGTCCGGATGGCGGATGTGGCAGAAAAACCGCACCACCCGCCCCTGCTGCGGCCGCCATGGCAGAATGGCCATCGTCCCCGGGTCGGGGAAGAGGAAGAGATCCGACTCCTCCACCTGCAAAAAGCCCCGCACCGCCGAGGCGTCAAAGGAGATGCCGGAGGAAAAGGCCCTCTCCAATTGGTCGGCCATGATGGCAATGTTTTTCGGCCGCCCAAAGACGTCGCAAAACGCCAGCCGAATGAACTTGACGTCGTTTTCCTCCACAAATTGGAGGATCTCTCCCACGGTGTAATCCACTGCTACTCCGTCCTTTCCCTTTTTGGCGGGCCCTGTCCCGCCCATCTTGCCCTGTGTCCGCCCTCTCCTCGGCCACAACCCAAAAAAGCGTCCACCGGAGAAGGGGCCCTCGTCCCTTCCACGGTGAACGCCTTTGTTCACTTACTGGTGCAAGTATAGCCGATGAAAAAGCCAGTTGTCAACCCGTTTTTTGGGCCGATCTGCCCACTGGATAAATTTTTTTGCGCCCCCACCAGGGTCCCTATATCGGTCGGGCCCCTCCGTTTGCCCCGCTCTCCCGCCGAAAAAAGGGCGGCCGGGGTGTTGACAACCGCCCCGGCCAGGGGTATACTGGCCGGCATAGAGAAACAGCAAAGGCGCTGCAGGCCCCGACGGGCCGGCAGCGCTTTTTTTGTCTGGGTCTCGAAAAAGCAGGCGCCGGGGCGGGGCCTCTCGCCCTGCCCGGCCGACCTGGGACAGCACCCCACTGCCCGCCGCTGCCCCCGTTCGAGGTGCGCGGTGGCAGGCAAAAAGAGAAAGCAGGGCGGAAAGCACCGCCCAGACGAGGAGGGATCGACTGTGAACACTGTGAGAGAGGTTTTTGGCAGCATGGTCTTTGGTGACGAGGTGATGCGGGAGCGGCTCCCCCGGGAGACCTATCTGGCCCTGCGGCGCACCATTCGTGAGGGGCGCAGCCTGGGGCGTGAAAACCAGGCGCTGGCCGACGTGGTGGCCAGCGCCATGAAGGACTGGGCCGTCGAGAAGGGGGCCACCCACTACACCCACTGGTTTCAGCCCATGACCGGCATCACCGCCGAAAAGCACGAGAGCTTTCTCGCCCCCACCGGGGAGGGGGCGGCCATCCTGGAGTTCTCAGGTAAGGAGCTGATCCGGGGAGAGCCCGACGCCTCCAGCTTCCCCTCTGGGGGGCTGCGGGCCACCTTTGAAGCCCGCGGCTACACCGCTTGGGACCCCACCTCCTACGCCTTTATCAAGGACGACACCCTCTGCATCCCCACGGCCTTCTGCTCTTACGGGGGGGAGGCGCTGGACAAAAAGACCCCCCTGCTGCGCTCGATGGAGGCCCTCAGCTGCCAGGCGGTGCGGGTGTTGCGGCTCTTCGGCGACCAGACCACCCAGCGGGTGAGCACCTCGGTCGGGGTGGAGCAGGAGTACTTTCTGGTAGACGAGCGGCTCTACGACCGGCGGCCCGACCTCAAGTACACCGGCCGCACCCTCTTTGGCGCCAAGGCCCCCAAGGGGCAGGAGCTGGACGACCACTACTTCGGCGCCCTCAAGGCCCGGGTCAAGGGCTTTATGGAGGAGCTGAACACCGAGCTCTGGAAGCTGGGGGTCTACGCCAAGACCGAGCACAACGAGGTGGCCCCCTCCCAGCACGAGCTGGCGCCGATCTACACCACCGCCAACATTGCCGCCGACCACAACCAGCTGACCATGGAGACCATGAAGAAGGTGGCCCGCCGCCACGGCTTTGTCTGCCTGCTGCACGAAAAGCCCTATGCCGGGGTCAACGGCTCGGGCAAGCACAACAACTGGTCCCTCCGCACCGACGGCGGGCAAAACCTGTTGGACCCCGGCGACACCCCGCGGGAAAACGCCCAGTTTCTCCTCTTTCTCTGCGCGGTCATCAAGGGGGTGGACGACTATCAGGACCTGCTGCGGGCCTCGGTGGCCACGGCGGGCAACGACCACCGGCTTGGCGCCAGCGAGGCGCCGCCGTCCATCCTCTCCATCTTCCTGGGCGACGAGCTCACCGCCGTGCTGCAGGCCATTGAAAGGGGGGAGCGCTACGACGGGGGCGGCCGGGGCGAACTGAAGGTGGGGGTGCACGTGCTGCCCAGGATCCCCCTGGACAACACCGACCGCAACCGCACCTCCCCCTTTGCCTTCACCGGCAACAAGTTTGAATTTCGCATGCCCGGCAGCGCCCTCTCCATCTCGGGGCCCAACACCATCTTAAACGCCATCGTCACCGAGAGCCTCGCCCAGTTCGCCGACGAGCTGGAGGGGGCCGAAGACTTTGACCAGGCCTTGGCCGAGCTGTTGGCGCGCACCGTCAAGGAGCACCGGCGGATCCTCTTCTCGGGCAACGGCTACAGCGACGACTGGGTGGAGGAGGCCCAGCGCAGGGGGCTGGCCAACCTGCCCTCAGCGGCCGACGCCATCCCCTGCTTTTTGCGGGAGAAAAACATCTCCCTGCTAGCCAAACACAAAATTTACAGCGAGGTGGAGCTGCGCTCCCGGGTGGATATCCTGTTGGAAAACTACGCCAAGGTGCTCTCCATCGAGGCCCAGACCATGTTGGAGATGGCCCGGCGGGATATCCTCCCCGCCGTCAGCCGCTACACCGGCCAGCTCTGCGCCGCAGTGAACGCCAAGCGCGCCGTCTCCCCCGCCCTCTCCTGCCGCTGCGAAGAGAAGATCATCGACCGGCTGGCCGCCCTCAGCGGCTGCTTTGCAGAGGTCGTCGAAACCCTAGAGGAGGCGCTGCTGGAGACCAAGAACTGCGCCGACTTGGAGGCCTGCGCCCGCCACTGCCGGGAAAAGGTCTTTCCCTCCATGCAGAAGTTGCGGGCCGTCACCGATGAGATGGAGACCCTCACCGCCGCCGACTGCTGGCCCTACCCCTCCTACGGGCAGCTGCTCTTCTCCGAGTAGCGCGCCCCTTCCCGCCTCTTCTGTTCCGGCGCTCTGCCCCACTTCCCTCCACGGGCGGCGAGCGGCGTCCACCCCATTCCAGCTGCCCCCGCCTTTCCCGACAGCTAGCAGCCAAGCACCCCGACAGGGCGGAGCTCCCCTCCCCCTCGCCGGGGTGTTTTTTGCCCTTTTTCCCCGGCAGGGGCGCCGAACAGTGGCAATTGTGCTATACTGAGGGAGAATTCAAACCGCCGTCGGGCCTCTGCTGCCCGCCGCGCCGCGAAAGGAGTGCTTTGCCGTGTATCCGACCTTGCTCACCCTCTCCCCCCTTACCGGGGACACCACCACTACCCCCACTGGGCTCTACATCGCCCTGGGGGCGGCGGCCGTCCTCCTCATCGCCCTGGGGGTCTTTGCCGTCCTGCGCCGCCGGGACAAATAGCCCTTGACGCCCCCTTTGGGGTGCGGTATAATACTGCCGTATTGTGCATTTGCACAAAATAAATGTTTCAATCATTTTGCCGAAAGGGGGAGCTGCTGTGGCGCGCATCAAGAAGTGCAGAGAGGTCTGCTTCGTTCCCCGGTGCAGCCAGTTCTCCCCGCCCCATCCCCGGGGGAGCGTCCGCCTCAGCGTCGAGGAGTTGGAGGCGCTCCGCCTGTCGGATCTGGAGGGGCTCGACCAGCAGCTCGCCGCCGCACAGATGGGCGTCTCCCGCGGCACCTATCAGCGCATCCTCACCGCCGCCAGGCGGCAGGTGGCCGAGGCAGTGGTGGGAGGAAAGGCCCTGCTCATCGGCGGTGGCAGCTACCGGCTGCGCTGCCGGGCGCTGGAGGGCCAGCCCCACCCCTGTTGCCAGCTGTGCGGCAAAACGGCAAAAGAAGATGGAGAGGAATGATTTGATGGCAGAGCAATGCACCCACGACTGCAGCAGCTGTTCCCAGTCCTGCTCCTCGAGAGAGCAGGCGGGTCCCGCCAGCTTTTTGGAGAAGCCCCACGAGCTGTCCTCGGTCAAACACGTAGTGGCGGTGGCCAGCGGCAAGGGGGGCGTGGGCAAGTCCTTCGTCACCTCGATGCTGGCCGTCGGCCTGGCCCGGCGCGGCTACAAGACCGCCGTGCTGGACGCCGACATCACCGGCCCCTCAATCCCCAAACTCTTTGGCATCCACGAGCAGGCCCAGTCCGACGGGCTGGGCATCTACCCCGCCCTCACCGGCCAGGGCACCCAGGTGATCTCCATCAACATGATGCTGGACACCGAGACCACGCCGGTCATCTGGCGGGGGCCGGTCATCGCCGGGGTGGTCAAACAGTTCTGGACCGACGTCATCTGGCGGGACGTGGACTTTCTCTTTGTGGACATGCCTCCGGGCACCGGCGACGTGCCCCTGACGGTCTTTCAGTCCCTGCCGGTGGACGGCTGTCTGGTGGTCTCCACCCCCCAGGACCTGGTGTCGATGATCGTCTCCAAGGCGGTGAACATGACGTCCGCCATGCACATCCCGGTGCTGGGCCTGCTGGAGAACATGAGCTACCTGGCCTGCCCCGACTGCGGCAAGCAGATCGAGTTGTTCGGCCACAGCAAGGCCGAAGCAGTGGCGAACCAGTTCTCCCTGCCCTTCCTGGGCCGGCTACCCATCGACCCGGCGGTGGCCGCCCTCTGCGACGAGGGCCGCATCGAAGAGGTGCAGCTCCCGGCGCTGGACATCGCCTGCGACGCCGTCGAGGTCCTGATGGGAGGCGAGGAGAAGTGATCATCGCCATCCCCACCCTGGACGGACAGGTCTCCCACCACTTCGGCAAGACCCGCGACTTCACCCTCTTCACCGTCGAAGAGGGGAAGGTCGTCTCCACCCGGCAGATCCAAAACCTCATTCACAGCCACGACCTGCTGGGCGACCTGCTCAAGGAAAACGGGGTCGAGCTGGTCCTCTGCGGCGGTATGGGCCAGGGGGCCCAGAACAAGCTGACGGCCGAGGGCATCGCCTTTATCGGCGGCTGCGAGGGCCCCGTTGAGGCGGTCGTACAGCGCTACCTCGACGGGCAGCTGCAGTTCGCCCCCCTCCCCTCCTGCGGCTGCGGCGGCCACCACGAAAAAGACGGCCACCACCACGACAGCTGCCAGGGCGAAATGGGCGGCTGCCAGGGCGGTTGCCACCACTAGGTTTTTTCTGCACACAGTCAAAAAACTCCCCGTGCCTTTGGCACGGGGAGTTTTTATTTGCTGTATCGGGAAAACTAGATGCCCAGCTCCTTGGCGGCAGCCTGCGCATTCTCGCAGAAGGCGCGCACCTTGTCGATGTCCTTCTTGCCGATATGGCTCTTCTCGCAGTTGGTCTTGGTCAGGGAGTCGACCCCCCAGGGCTTGACGGCGCGAACGGCGTCGGCCACGTTGTCGGGCCCCAGGCCGCCGGCGATGATGACCGGGCAGGAGGCCTGCTCGACAATGGCCCTGTCCCAAGCCCAGTCGTGGGTGATGCCGGCGGCGCCGGTGCCGATGACCCCGGGCACCACCGAGTCGAGGATCAGCATGTCGCAGAACTTGCTGAAGGCGACCGCCCGCTCAATGGCCTCGGGCCCGCTCATGGGAACGGCCTGCATGATCTTCAGCCAGGGGTATTTGGCCTTCCAGGCAGCCACCTGCTCGGGGGTGGCGTCGTCCTCGGCGCCGGAGACATGCAGCACGTCGGGGTGCAGCTTCTCGATGATCTCGATCTGCTCCTCCGGGGTGTCGTCGATGGTCAGGGCCACCTTGACGGCCCGGTCGCCCACGGCGTCAAAGATGGCCTTGCACTTGGCCATGGCCTCGTCTTTGCTCATGCCGGAATTCTTGGCGGTGGGGTTGACACCGATGTGGTCGGCACCGGCCTCGACACAGGCCAGGGCCTCTTCAGGGGTCTGCATGGAATAAATTTGGGTGATCATGGGGCGTTCCTCCTTCAACTCTCGAACGGATGGCGGTTCTCACTTGTTGCCTCTATTGTACCACCGGGCAAACGGCCTTTGCAATCCGCTTTCTGCCGAAATTGGAGGGCGCAAAGGGGCAAAAAAGGCCGGTCATATCGCCAGTTTCTCCATCTTGCCGGGCAAATCGCGGCCTTTTGAGAAAACTGCCAAAAGAGGGGCCGTTTTCCCCCACAAAATAGACCGGCTGCGCTGCTTGCCCCCTCCTTTTGGGGGATTCGGCCAATTTGTGGGGGCAAAATCGTTTTTCCGGCCAAACTGTGGTATAATAATCGCAACGCGGTCATTGTGCCAAGAGGGCCGGGCAGAGGGCGCAACCCCTGTTTGCCCCCGCCCCGCGGCCAAATCTCCCGCGCGCTCTGCGCCCGGGAAAGCACGACCGCAAACGGCCGGGGCGCCGCGGCGGCGGGCAGCTTTTGTCCGCCCCACTCCCCGCCCCCGACGGCCGATCTCACCCGCCCCGCCGGGGTCCTTTTGGCCGCGGGCGCCGCCCGTCACCTTGCAAAGGAGGTTCTCTGCTTATGATCTACGCTGTGGGATGGCTGGTCGCCATCGCCGTCTTCGCCATTGCCGAGGCGGCGACCGTGGCCCTGGTGTCCATCTGGTTTGCCGCCGGCGGGGTGGCCGGCCTCATCACCTCTCTGTTCACCGAGTCCCTGTGGGTGCAGCTGCTGGTCTTTTTCGTGGTCAGTGGGCTGCTGCTGGCCGCCACCCGCCCCCTGTGCAAAAAGTTCTTGAGCGGCCGGGCCCAGCGGACCAACGCCGACATGGTCATCGGCAAAGAGGGGACCATCACCCAGGCCGTGGACAACCTGGCCCCCAGCGGGCGGGTCTTTGTCTGCGGGCAGAGCTGGGCCGCCCGCAGCGAGGGGGGCGAGACCATCCCCCAAGGCGCGGTGGTGCAAATCTGCCGCATTGAAGGGGTCCGGCTGTTTGTCCGCCCCGCCGACGGGGGATCCCGCTAACCAAAACGAGGAGGAGTCACAATGCAATACGTCCTGCTGGGGCTTGTCGCCCTGATCCTGATCATCCTGGTCGCCAACATCCGGGTGGTGCCCCAGGCCAACGCCTATGTCGTCGAGCGCATCGGCGCCTACCGGGAGACCTGGGCCACCGGCCTGCACTTCAAGATCCCCTTTGTGGACCGGGTCGCCAAGAGGGTCTCCCTGAAAGAGAAGGTGGTGGACTTTGCCCCCCAGGCGGTCATCACCAAGGACAACGTCACCATGCAGATCGACACGGTGGTCTTCTTTCAGGTCACCGACCCCAAGCTGTTCACCTACGGTGTCGACAACCCCATGGCCGCCATCGAGTTTTTGACCGCCACCACCCTGCGCAACATCATCGGCGACCTGGAACTGGACAACACCCTCACCTCCCGCGACGTCATCAACACCCGCATCACCACCATCCTCGACGAGGCCACCGACAAGTGGGGCATCAAGGTCAACCGGGTGGAGGTCAAGAACATCGTGCCCCCGGCCGAGATCCAGGATGCCATGGAGAAACAGATGAAGGCCGAGCGCCAGCGCCGCGAGTCCATCCTGCGGGCCGAGGGCGAGAAGCGCAGCCAGATCCTGGTGGCCGAGGGCGAGAAGGAGTCGGCCATCCTGCGGGCCGAGGCAGTCAAGGAGCAGAAGATCCACGAGGCCGAGGGCGAGGCCGAAGCCATCCTGATGGTGCAGCGGGCCTATGCGGACAGTCTGCGCCTGCTCAACGACGCCAATCCCGGCGACAAGGTCATTGCCCTCAAGAGTCTGGAGGCCTTTGAAAAGGTGGCCGACGGGCGGGCCACCAAGATCATCATCCCCTCCGAGATCCAGTCCATGGCCGGGCTGGCCGCCTCCCTGAAAGAGCTGGTCATCGACGGCGGGGAGCAGCAGGCCCAATGAGCCGCTGCATCCTGCTGGCCGACGCCACCCGCGGCTGCCGCAGCGAGGAGGACGCCCACTTCTTCATCCGCGCCGCCGCCGAGGCGGGGGTCAACGGCCTGCTCCTCCCCTTTGCCGTCGCCGGGCCCCACTATACCCAGTTAAAAGAGGAGGCAAACGCCCTGGGCATCCTCCTGCTGGTCCTCCCCGAGAAAGCCGAGCACGCCCAGCGCCTGGCAGAGCTGGGCATGCCCCTCTGGCAGTTGGGGAGGGCCACCCTGGACGACACCCCGCTGCTGAAGGCCGCGGGCGCCAGCGGGGCCCCCGTACTCCTCTGCGCCGAGGACGCCCCCACCGACCTGCTCCGCCAGGCCCTGGTCGCCCTGCACGGCGCCGGCAGTGGCCTGGTCACCCTGCTGCACGGCGCGCCCGCCTTTCCCGCCCCGCCGGAAGAGGCCAACCTGCGGGCGATGATCGTCCTCAAGGGCCGGTTTCAAGAGGGGGTCGGCTACTACGACGGCACCGGCTACGACGTGGTGCCGGTGATGGCCGCCGCCATGCGGGCCGACGTGGTGGAGTTCCCCCTGGACCGCCAGTCCGCCCAGGGGATGCGCGACCCCGACCAACTGGCTGCCGCCGTCTACACCCTCCGCCTGGCCGAACAGGCCCTGGGCAGCGGGGAGCGGTGATCCCTCCAAAAGAGAGAAAGAGCTGTTTGAACCAGTCAAACAGCTCTTTTTTTGCGCCCTGCCATCCCTCCGCCTCCCGGCAGCCAGCTCCCGCGACCACTTCTGTCGGGGTTGGGGGCGGTGCAGAAGCGGGCTATTTCCGCCCAACCCCCCCCCCTTCGCCCCAACCAAAAGCACCGGCCTCCCATAGGAGGAGAGATTGCACCGTCTCCCCCAAAGTCTCAAGGGGGGTGGCGCACTCACCGTCGGCAAAACGCCCGCTCTCCAGCAGGGACCCCAGGCCGCTACTCCCGTCGCCAGCGCCAGCTTGTCAGATAGGGCACAGCTGTACCGCGCCCCATCCTGCCGCAGTCCTCCATCCGGCAGGATAAAGCGCCGGCAAAGCGGGTCGGCGGCGCTCCCCCGGGCAGGGCAGGGCCGGGAAAGAGGACAGCCCCTCGTTCCGCGGCGGAATGCCGGACACCTCCCCCTCCCCTTGGTGCGGGGAAATCACGGAGCAGAAGAAGCACAGCAGGGTATTTGCCGCCCCCCCCCCCCGCTCGACGGAGCTGTCCTCCCGGTCCATCTGTCGCACCGCCTCTCCGTCCCGGAAGACCAACAGCTTGTTTAAAGCCGGGCGCCAGCCGTCCAGAAAGGGCCCTCCCACACGCATTCGCCATCGTCCCCCTCTTTTAGCCCCCTACCAATGGTCTTTGCCGGTGTAGGTCTGGGGAGGAGGAGGCCCCTCCCCCTCCCACAGGGCCTGGGCCAACTGTTTCCACTTTCCCTCCCATGGCAGTTCCAGCGGGACCCCCACAACTCTCATCAAAATAGAAACGCATCCGCTCCATCGGCTCCCGGCCGGTCAACCTCTCGCTGATTTAGTTAAAGTAAAAAAGCTCTAACAGACCTTCCAGTGTGGGCAGATACTCCCGGGGGAAGAGGTAGGGGGAGTCGCAGAAGGTGTGCCTACGCCGTATCCTCTGCGCCTCCATACGCCCGGCAGCCCGCAGGCGGCCTGACTTTGCACCAGTTTCCTCGTCTGGTCGGGGGTAAGCGTCAGCCCCTGGGGCGCGGTTGTCCGGTCACAGGCAAGAACCTCTGCTCTTCCCTCCTCCCTCACGGCCTGCCCCGACCGCAAAACCAACTGCCGAGTCGCCGCACCCCCTCCTCAGAAGCAAGTCCTAAATGCAAAAAAGACGACCACCCAAAGGCGGTCGTCTTTCTCTTTCGGCAGCTCCGCCGCCGCTATTTCCTGTTTAGGTCCTTGACCGAGCCCTGCTCGATGAGCCGGGTGCGCATCACCATCTTCTGCCCCAGGTAGCTCTTCTCCGAGGCGATCTTCTCTAAAAGCATCTCGGCGGCCTTCTCCCCCATCTCGTAGGTGGGACGGGCCACATAGGTGATTTTGGGGGTGGTGTAGTGCACCAGATCGTTTTCGTCAAAGCCCAGCAGGGAGATGTCCTCGCCGATGGCCACCTTGGCCTCGTGCAGCACCTCGATGCAGCCCTTGCAGATGAGGTTGTTGCTGCAGAGGATGGCGGTGACCCCCGCACCGGCGCTGTTTCTCTCCAATATCTTCTGGGTGGCGCGGCGGCCGTCGGCCACGAACCAGTCGCCCACGTAGACGTTGTCCTCGTCGATGGGGATGCCGTGCTCCTCCATACAGCTGCGAAAGCCCTGCAGCCGCCCCAAGCCGGTGGTGAACTCCAGCGGGCCGGAGATGTAGGCGATTTTGCGGTGCCCCTTTTTGATCAGGTAGTCGCAGGCGCGGTGCATCCCGCCCATGTTGTCGATGACCACCTCGTCAAAGTCGTCGGCCCCCAGGCCCCTGTCCACCAGCACCACCGGCTTGCGCCCGCCCAGGTAGATGCGCCCGTCGGTGCAGGTGATGGCGATGATCCCGTCCACCAGGGGGCTGACCACCGAGCGGATGAGCCGCTCCTCGTCGGCCACCTTGTCGTCGGTGGAGAAGACGCAGATGTTGTATCCCCGGGTCTTGCAGACCTTGTCGACCCCGTAGACGATGGAGGCGTTAAAGGGGTTTTGGATCTCGGGGATGATGACGCCGATCATGTTGGTCTTACGCTTGACAACCGACACCGCCGCGGCGTTTTGCACATAGTCGTACTCGTCGATGATCTGCTGTACCCGCTGCCGCGTTTCGGGGCTCACCCGGTCCTTTCCGTTGAGCACCCGAGAGACGGTGGACACTGCCACCCCCGCCTTCTGCGCGATGTCCTTGATGGTAATCTGTTTGGTCTCCACTCTTCACTCCACCTTTACGGGGCCAGCGCCCCTCACATTCCGCCGGCAGCCGACCCCAGGGGCCCGACAGACAATATCAAAACGTTTCGCCGCCACGAGCGCAAGCGTTTTCCATCTCTTTATAATATACTGTTGACCACGAAGATTTGTCAATTCTTTCGCACAAATATTGTATTTTTGCCCTTTCGCAGCCTGTATTTTTAGCGGATTGCCCTTGTCCCCCTTTCTTTTGCCTTGACTTTTTATCTAAAAAGGGCCGCGCTTCTTGGCGCATTTTCCGAATTGTGTAAACGCTTCCAACGGGTGTATAATGAAGATGTATTTCCACAAACCCGCGTTTGATTCAAATAGAAAGGTGTGTTGTGCATGCTCAGCAAAATGATCGTCGGCGACGACGGGAGGACCTACCACATCAAACTCAACGAGGAGGACGTCAAGGGCACGCAGTTTGCCATCCTGCCCGGCGATCCGGGCCGGGTGCCCAAAATCGCCGCCTTTTTGGACAACCCGCGCAAGCTGGGCGAGAACCGGGAGTACGTCTCCTACGAGGGCTTTTTGGACGGCGTAAAGGTCATCGTCTGCTCCACCGGCATCGGCGGCCCCTCCGCCGCCATCTGCATCGAGGAGCTGCACCTGTTGGGGGTGCAGAACTTCATCCGCATCGGCACCTGCGGCGGCATCGACCTCGACGTCATGGGCGGCGACGTGGTGGTGGTCACCGGCGCCATCCGCGCCGAGGGCACCTCGAAAGAGTACCTGCCCATCGAGTTCCCGGCCGTGGCCGACCTGGACATCGCCTACGCCCTGCGGGAAGGCGCCAAAAAGCTGGGCTACCGGGTGCACACCGGGGTGGTGCAGTGCAAGGACTCTTTCTACGGCCAGCACTCCCCCGACAGGATGCCCATCTCCTATGAGCTGCTCAACCGCTGGGAGGCATGGAAGCGGGCCGGCACCCTGGGCAGTGAGATGGAGTCCGCCGCCCTCTTCACCGTCTGCCAGTCCCTGGGCTGTAAGGCGGGCGCGGTGATGCACGTCGTCCAAAACCAGGAGCGGGCCGCCCTGGGGATGGAAAACCCTTACGACCACGACACCGAAAAGGCCATCAAGGCCACCATCGAGGGCATCCGCTACCTGATTGCCCACCAGTAACGAAAAAGAAGAGGGCCGGTCGCAGGTCGACCGGCCCTCTTTTTCTATCCCCCTATCCCCTCTCATCCAGGGGAAAGAGGGCCTGCTCATAGTCCTTTACAAAGGAGCGCAGATCGGTGCGCCCCCGCCGCAAGACGGTGTGCCCCTCCCCCTCGAGGCGGGCGCACTGCGCCTCAACGCCGCCGGGATCCTTGGGGTCGAGCTCGCCCCCGGCCTTGAGGGGGCGCCAGTAGGGGGTCTCGTCCCCCTGGCGCTGAAAGCTGGTCCAGGCGACGATGGAGACAAAGATGCCCGCCGTGATGGGGTCGGTGAAGTCGGCCCCATTCTGGGCGGCAAAGTGCTCCCGTATGCCCCCACCGCGATCACCCTGCCGAAGGGGACCCGCCGTATCACCCAGTCGCAGTCGATGGGCGGGGCGAAGTGCATCCTCTCCTCGCCGTATTTGGCCACCGTTTTGGGGTCGGTGACGATTTGGGTCTTGGGCGTCCCCGCGGCCCTGTGCAGCATTGCGTTAAAGTCCTTTTTCCCTTCATTTTCCATCTCGTGTTCTCCCTTGCACCCCCAGCACAGCGCATCCCTCCTCCCCTCTGCAATGAGGCGGTTTGAAAATATCCCCTCTTTTTTCGACACGGCAAAAAGGGGGCGGGCAGCCGCAGCTGCCCGCCTCCTTTTGCCATTCTTTTTTTGCGGAGAAGATCCGTTTACTCCTGCGCCTGCAGGTCCTTTTCGTCCCGGGTGACCTGCTTGATCCACTTGTCGCCCCGGGTGCGGAGGTAGCCGTAAACGCCCTTGACGGCGTAGTCGCACTTGAGGATGACGAAGACCACCAGGGGGGAGAGCTTGAACCAGAAGGCCCCCGCAAAGGCGATGGGCATGGTGACCCCCCACATGATGATGGTGGTGTAGATGAGGATGTTGGTGGCGTCGCCGCTGCCCACCTGCAGCCCGGTGACATAGAGGGACTCGTAGGCAAAGGCGATCATGAAGATGGCATTGATGACGATCATCTTGTCGGCCATGGCATAGGTCTCGGGGGCGATGTTATAGAGGGAGAGGACAAAGTTCTTGATGACCAGCAGCAGGGCGGTGGTGAACAGGCCCACCCCCATGGCCAGCACGTTGAAGGTCTTTTTCTGCAGCTTGGCCCGCTGGATGTCGCCCGAGCCGATGGTCTTGCCGATGATGACCGAAGAGGCGCCCGAGAGCCCGGCAAAGAAGACCGAGCCGATGCGGTGGAGCACCTCGGCCACCGTGTTGGCGGCGATGGTGGTGGTGCCCAGGCGGCCGAAGATGACCGAGTAGGCGGACATACCGATGGTGAAGATCATCTCGCTGAGGAGGGAGGGGGCGGCGTAGGTCATAAAGTCCTTGAAGAGCAGCTTGTCGCGCTTGACAAAGTCGCTCAGCTTCATCCGCACCTTCTTGTTGAGGCAGAGCATGTGCACCAGCACACAGGCAAATTCGATCCCGCGGGCCAGCAGGGTGCCGATGGCCACGCCGGTGATCCCCATCTCCGGCAGGCCGAACTTGCCGAAGATGAAGCCGTAGTTGAGGAGGATGTTGACCCCGTAGGAGAGCAGGTTGATCAGCAGCGGGGTGCGGGCGTTCTCGGTCGCCCGGATGGAGAGCATATAGCAGTTGCTGACGGCGAACATGGGATAGGTCAGCGCCACGATGCGCAGGTAGTCGATACCCGCGTCAATGACCGCCTTGTCGGTGGAGAAAACGCCCATGATGGGGGCCGGGAAGGCGATGACCAGGATGGCCGTCAGCAGGGAGATGAGCACCGAGCAGCGGATGCCGATGGCGATGACCCGGCGGATGGCCTTGGTGTCCCCCTTGCCCCAGTACTGGGCAATGAGGATGGCCCCGCCCAGCGTCAGTCCGCGGAAGATGCCCGAGACGATGTTGAAGGGCTGGTCGGCAATGGCCGAGGCGGACATGGGGATCTCCCCCAGGGCGCCCAGCATGATGCTGTTGAGGGTGGTCACGCTGTACATCAGCGCCGACTGCAGCGCCAGGGGGATGGCCAGGGACAACACCGAGCCGTAAAAGCCCTGGTCCCGTTCGATCGCGATTTTTCTACTCAAATTTCTCTCCCTCTCCTATCTCTTCAAAAACTGCCCTTCCCGCCGCCGTGCGGCAAACGGGCAAAAAAAGGGCGCCGGCCCCCATTGGGAAGCGCGCGCAGGGCCCTGCCCTCGGGCCGACATTTGTAGTGTACCATATCGGTGAACATTTTCCAACGCCCGCGGCCACTCTGTTAAAAGTTTGTACACATTAGTAAAAAAACCGAAAAAATACTGTCACCCTCTCATAAAAATCACCATCTGCTCAAAAAAATCATTGTGCAAATTCACTTTCTTGCAGCAGCGCGTCAACACAGCAGCGCAAAGAAGTGGGCTTTTCGGAACACCGGGAAAAAGGGCAACAAAAAAACGGCCCTGCGGCCGTCTGAAATCTTCTGTTCGGGAGGGGCCCGTTACAGGGCATGGGCCGCCGAATAGCTGCGCAGCATGCCGGTGTAGACCGGGGCGTAGAGAAGGCCCTTCAAATCGGTCGGGCGCATCAGGCTGAAATCTTTGTGAAAGCGCATGGTGCCGCTGTTTTCGAGGACATAGGCCACAAACTGAGAACAGACGAACCGGCGCTTGCACTGCTTGGCCCAGCCGATGGACATAAAAAACAGCCCGGGATAGTTGTATTTAAAGACCGACTGGTGGCGCAAAAAGAGGTCGATGATCCCCTGCGCGCGGCGGTACTGCTCCTCGCTCACCTCCAGTTGGTAGACGATGCAGCGGGTGCCGGGCAACTCCCGGTAGACGCCGCCGTCCTTCTGCTCACAGACAAAGCCGGCCTCCCAGGGGCGCTCCTTGATGCTGTTGCGGCCAAAGGAGTAGAGGCGGTCCAAGCTGGCGTCCATGGCGATGGAGACGTGGGTGTACTCCCCCCGGGTGACCATCTTCAGCACCTTGGAAAAGCGGGTGCCGGTGTGGGTGAACACCAAATAGATATGGCGTCTGCCCGCCGGCGCTTGGCCGGACGGCAGGGTCGGGCGGGCAGGATAGGCGACGGCCGGAACGAGATCGACAGACATGGGCATCCCTCTCATACGTTTTAAAATTGCAGCTTGCTCTAAAATACCAGAAACCGCCCCCCTCTGGCAAGGGGAAAAATGGGTTTTTCACACAAATTTCAGAGACCCTGCGCCACCTCCTACCCCCGCAGCGCGGCCAACCGGCGGCGGATGGCCGCCAGCGCCTCCTCGGGGGTGTGGCAGTCCATCACCGAGTTTTCGATGGGGCACTGGCCGGTTTTGTCCCGGTTTTCGATGAAGGGGACTTCGGTCTCGCAGTCCAGCCGCATCCCCAGCTCGGCGGCCAGGTCCAGGGCGGGGCGGCTGGCCACAAAGGCGTAGCAGTCCCTCGCGCCGCAGAGATAGGCCACAAAGACCGCCGCCTTGCCAAAGACCCGGTCGCAGATGCAGAGGCCGCCCTCGCCGCCCAGCTTGGCCTCGTAGAGGTCCAGTAGGGGGGCGATCCCGTTTTTGTGGGAGGAGAAGAGCACCCCTTCCCCCTTCCCGGCCACGCACTTGTAGCCGCGGTCGATCATCTCCTGTTTGAGTGTCTGTAATATGGTATTCATCCTGCCGCCCGCCTTTCTTTCAACTTTCTTGCGATCGGTGTAAACCGGCCGTATCATTTTATTGTAATACAACCGCTCCCCCCTTTCAACCGGCAGTTTTACCCGCGCAAAAGGGGGATAGTCTCCCGCTGAAAAAAGGAGTATAATGGAGACAAAGACAAGCCGCCGGCCCCGCCGGCGCGCGAATAGAGGGGGACGCCGATCGTGAACCGCAACATCTACGAGCAGTACATCGCCATTTTAGAGGGGGAACTGGTACCCGCCCTGGGCTGCACCGAGCCCATTGCCATCGCCCTGGCCGCCGCCAAGGCCCGCCAGGTGCTGGGGGAGGAGCCCCAGAAGATGGTGGTCTCCTGCAGCGGCAACATCATCAAAAATGTCAAGGGGGTGGTGGTCCCCAACTCCGGCGGCCTCAAGGGGATCGACACCAGCGCCGTGCTGGGCGCGGTGGGGGGCGACCCCGAGCGGGGGCTGGAGGTGCTGACCGCCGTCACCCCCGCCGACCTGCAGCGGGCCAGAGAGCTGCTGGACGCCGGCATCTGCGAGACCGAGCTGCTGGAGGGGGTCTCCAACCTGCAGATCATCGTCGAGGTCACCGCGGGGGAGCACACCTCGGTGGTGGAGATCTGCTATTCCCACACCAACATCGTCCGGGTCGAGCGCGACGGCGAGGTGCTGGTGGGCGGCGCCGACACCCCGGTGGAAGACCACCTGAGCGAGGCCTATGAGCTGTTGGACCTGGCCGACATCTACATCTTTGCCGAGACGGTGGACCTGGACGACGTGCGCAAGGTGATCTCCCGCCAGATCGAATACAACTACGCCATCGCCAAAGAGGGGCTCTCCCACCCCTACGGCGCCCAGGTGGGGCGCACCCTGCTCAGCGAGTACGGCGACGACGTCAAGATCCGGGCCCGCGCCTGGGCCGCCGCCGGCAGCGACGCGCGGATGAGCGGCTGCGCCCTGCCGGTGGTCACCAACTCCGGCAGCGGCAACCAGGGGATGACCGTCTGCCTGCCGGTGCTGGCCTATGCCCAGGAGCTGGGCGTCAGCGAGGAAAAGGCCTACCGGGCCCTGGTCCTCTCCAACCTGATCGCCATCTACCAGAAAAAGGGGCTGGGCAAACTCAGCGCCTACTGCGGGGCGGTCTCTGCCGCGGCCGCCTCCGGGGCCGCCATCACCTACCTCTGCGGCGGCGATTTCGAGGCCATCTGCCGCACGGTGGTCAACACCCTGGCCGACGTGTCGGGGGTGGTCTGCGACGGGGCCAAGCCCTCCTGTGCGGCCAAGATCGCCTCGGCGGTGGACGCGGCCATCCTCAGCCACTGCATGTCCCTGCAAAACCGCACCTTTGGCGCCGGAGAGGGGCTGGTGATGAGCACCCCGGAGGAGACGGTGCAGGCCATCGGCCGGATGGGCCGGGTGGGGATGAAATCCACCGACGTGGAGATCCTCAACATCATGATCGGCAAATAGGGGGATCCTCCCCCACCGTGTAAAAGAGCGGCGCGCCCCTGCGTGGGGACGCGCCGCTCTCTCGCTGTCAAAATCCGCTCTTCAGGGGGTTTTCTCCTTTCGCGGCCTCCCCTTGGGGCGAAGCACCTCTCCGGCCGCCAGCCGCGCCTGCTTGCGGTTGTACCGGGTCACCCACCAGCGGATCTGGTCCAGGTCCAGGCCGAAAAAGTCAGCGATCTCCTGCCGGGTCATCCCCTCCTTGCGCATGGCGATGATCTCGGGCTCGATCGCCTCTAAATTGGCGTTCTTTCTCTTTCTCATCGGCTCTCCCCCCGTTTGGTTCTATTTTCCTATATTGGGGAGGGCTTGTCCATTGGCTGTTTGGACGATATTATCTTTTTTAACTCTACAAACTTTACAAGAGCTAGTCTCCTATAAGTTATTTGTCATTTAAAAAATACTAGTTAACATCTTAATAATAAATTTTTGTATTCGCGATAAATCAAAAAATTTATTTTGGAAATATTATACAAAACCAAGTTTTTTATATGTCAATATATCTAATATTTTTTAAATACGTTTACATTATTTTTTTATATGATATACTAATAATAGTAAATTATAAGGAGTGGGTGATACCAATGCATTAGCAGCGTATCTGAAAAAAGTTTAGATGAACTTCTAAAGGAGTTGCTAATGATGTTAAAAAAATTTTTATGTTTATTATGTGCCACTTCCTTAATATTTGGGCCTTGCTTGTCTGTTTCTGCTGAAGTTAATACTGACTTTGCCAATACTCTTACCTATCAGGAAATTCAAGACACACTTTCAGAATCTGAACAAGTTGGAGAAGATAAAGTAATTCTACTTGATGGCGAAGAAATGGTTATTAGACAGTTCGTTTCTGACAAAATTGTTGATACTAATAGTTCTCGCAACTCTGACCAAATACGCGAGCGTGCAATGCTGTTATCAATAGCTCCTAAAAGCTCGACTGGAAATTCGGAAGAGCACTATTATTATTCTTCAAGTGTGTGGGTTCGACTTTTTATTAGATATAATTTTTCTACACTTAGTTCTGGTAACCAAGCTGGTGGACTAATATTCGTTAGTTGTGAGTATAAAATAGAGGAAGTCGGCGTATCTGTATGGAATAAAAGTCTAACTTTTGGGCAGATAGGGCCAGGGTTAGATGGCTATCCCGTTCAGAAAAGGTCAACTGTAGCTGTAACAGGCTCATCCTACAACACAAATTCCTGTGCTTCTTGGCCCCAAGTCGTTTTCACCTCATCGAGCGTTTTGGGAGAAACCTTCTCTTTCCGAGTTGGACGAGGTTCTGATTATGCCGACTATTCAAGCCAACTTAATGTCGACCCTCTAAATCCTTAGGTACATAAGGAGAGATAGTATTATGAAAAAAAATCTTTTTTCCATTATTTTAATGGCGGCTTTTGTCTTTGCCAATACTTTAACTGTTTTTGCTGAAAACCACGAATCCTATGAGTTAAATCCATTGACATATGACGAAATAGCCTCTTCTCTGTCTCAAGCTACTAAAGTAGAAGAGCAGAGTGTGACTCTTGATGGGGAAGAAATGCTAATCGAACGATTTGTCAGTGACAAACCAGCAGAGATACAACCTTATACATCCAGTGGCATTGAAAATAGAGAGCAGACAGTTTTAATTGGGGTAACACCGCGGGATTCTGGTGTAAAAGATAATTCGGATTGGTTCTATAATTCTGCTGTATGGGCACAAGTTAAAATTAGCTATAATGTTTCAACAGACAGCAGAGGAAATGAAGCATATAGACTTGTTTCCGTAAAATGTGAATATAGGATCGACAAATCAGGATACTCTGTCTGGAATAAGTATTTACAGGTTACCCACCGGGGGGTTGGCATAGATGGAGGCCCCATAGTCGATAAAACCTCTAATATAACAGTTACTGGTACGTCCTATACTTATACTTCGTGTTCATCATGGCCAGCTATTGTTAAGGCAGGTCCTACGTATTTGTCTGGTGCTCGTTTTAACTTTAGAGTTGGAACTTCAAGCGGCTATCAGGATTGCGAAATAAACCTTAGGATTATTGGGAATATTGAGTTCTAACGACATATTGGGATACTGCTATTCTGATTCGTTATTGTTTGCCCGCTTATCGTTCCATGGAGGATGATAAATGAATCAATTTTCTCGTTTCCCGTTTATTGCTCTCATCCTATCTTTGAGCTTTCTGTTCATTCCTATAACCCGCCAGGAGAGAGAAATGGGTGAAATCCTTGTGTTTGAAAATGGGAAGCTATCTGCCACAGGTCAACTGACATCATCTACAAGCACAATTTCCATCCCGGTTTCGGTGTCCAACAAGGAAAAATCAACAAATGATACTTTTGAAAACGGCACTGTCATGGCAGAAGTTAAAATAGGATATCAGGAAGATACTGATTCTAAAGGAAAGTTTTACACTCTTCTTTTCGCAAATTGCTCCTGCTCTCTGCACGGTAAACAGATTTTTTTATGGAACAAAGAACTGACTGTTGTTCAACGAGGCATTGATTCTGTAACAGGAGAACGAGTTGAAAAATATGCACAGGTGACAGCTCGCAGTGGAAAAAACCCAACTCTTACTTGTGATTTTTGGCCAACTATTGTTGGTGGGCGCGATGCTGAATTATCTGGTGCACGCTTTTCTTTTCGAGTAGGCTATCCCGGTGGTGAGTATAAGGATTACACTGTAGAAGTTCGTTGTCAAGGAAATTCTCTCTTCTTTCAAAAGGATTTTCCCAAAAGCTGATACAGTTGTAGAAGTATGTAAAATGGCCCATGTCACACAAAATGATATGGGCCATTTTTCTGTATAAAGAAGCATAAAATAATTTTCTTTTAGTAAAATATATTTGACTTTATGTCCGGTAAGTTATATATTGGTGGCAGAGAAAAGAGGTGAGCAGATGGGGAAAAACGTGAAGCTCAAGGCGGCACGCGCCATGCTGGGGCTGTCGCAAAAAGACCTGGCGGAAAAGGTGGGGGTCACCCGGCAGACCATCGTCGCCATTGAAAAGGGGGACTACAACCCCACCATCAACCTCTGCCGCGCCATCTGCCGGGCGCTGGGGCAGACATTGGACCAACTGTTTTGGGAGGAAGGACAATGAGCAAAATGTTTCTCTGTGAAGGGCAGTACGACGAGCGGCAGCTGCGGGAGCGGGACCGCATCGGCATGCAGACGCTGATCGCCGTCTTTCTCGCCGTGCTGGCCGACGGCCTGGTGCGGGAGGCGGGCCTTGACTGGACCAGCCCCCAGCACTCCGCCTTTTTGATCGTGGTGGGGGGCCAGTCCCTCTTCGACTGTCTCTGCGCCCTGCGCCAGGTGCTGCCCAGGCACCCCGGCTACCACCGCATATTCTACTACGTCATCCCTGTCTTTGTGCTGGTGGCGCTGGTCTATTTCACCTGCGACGCCATCTGGGGCAACTTCACCCTCACCGAAAACGGCCGGCTCGACGGCGGCGCCACCCTGTTGATGGTCCTGTTTTTGGGGGTGCAGGCCCTGATTTACCGCATCCAGTGGAAGCGGGCCCAGGCCGAAGAAGAGGGGGGAGAGCAGTGAACCAGCGGGAGTACGACGAGTACCAGCTGCAACAGCGGCAAAAAATCGCCATGCAGACCCTCCTCTTGACCCTCGTTCTCATCCTGGCCGACGGCATCGTCCGCACCGGCTGGGGCGAGTGGGCCGAACCGATGATGGAGGCCCTCCTCCTCATCGTGCTGCCGGCCCTCTACTTCCTCACCCTGGCCATCTGCAAAAACGCCTATTTCGGGCGCAGCGGCAGTTGGCTCTCCTGGGTCTATCTGGCTCTCGGCGCCCTTTTTGGGGGAGAGTTCCTCTTCTCCTGGGCCGCCGGGCGGGTCGCCTTTGTCGAGGACGGCCTCCTCTCCATCTCGATCCAGCCACTGGTGATGGGGGTCTTCTTCTTCTACATCGCCGGGCTCAGTCTCATCCGGCGGGGGATGGAGCGGCGGCGGGAACAGGGGGAGGAGTGAGCGCCCCTCTCCCCCAAACAACAAATCCGGGGCGGGAAACAGCCGTTGTTTCCCGCCCCGGATTTTCTTTTCGCCCTACTCGGGCCACGCCACCGCCTTCAGCCGCAGCCCGCGAAAGGTGGCGTACCGCTCCAACCAGGCGACGGCCGCCTCCCTCTCCCCGGGGGAGAGGGGCGACCCCATCAGCCGGACCGACCAGTTCCTGCCCGAGGTCTTGCCCCGCCACCAGCCCACGGCAATGCCATCCCGCAGCAGGGCCCCGGGGTTGCCCACCGTCTTCCAGAGCTGTCCCGCCAGCCCCTCTTCACAGAGCCAGCGGCGCCCCCCATAGAGGTAGGGGTCGTAGGGGGGCAGCAGCTGCACCCCCCGCGGGGTGGCGGGGCAGTCCCCCTCCGCCAGGGCCAAGGCCGGGCGTCCCAAAAAGGTGACCGGCTCCCCCACCTCTTCGGCCAGGGCCCAAAGCCGCCTGCCCTGCCGGGGGCAGCAGCCCAAAAAGGCGGCAAACTCCCCCTCGGTGGCCGGGCCGTAGAGGGCGAGAAAGCGGCGCGCCAACTCCCGCTGGCCCGGCGCGCCCAAGAGGGCGGGGTCGGCGGGGGCCAGCCGCTCCCGCCCCCAGTTCCCCGGCCAGAAGAGGGGGGAGCGCCCCTGGCGGGGGCCCAGCACCAGGTGCCCCTGCAGGGCGCAGGCCCGCAGCAAAAAGGAGACCGCCGCCTCCCCCAGCCGCTGGTCCGGCCCGTAGAGGGAGGGGCCCTCCCACCCCTCCCTCACCCCTGCGGGCAGGCGGGGGGCGATCCGGTCCGCCAACTGCCGGTCCAGTTCGGCCTTGCCGGTCACCGGGGCGGGCAGCTCCTCCGCCGCCTGGCAGAGCAGGGGCAACAGCCGGTCCGCCCCCAGCCCCAGCCGCGCGGCCACCGGGGCAAAGCCGGGGTAGGCGTAGATCCACTCCTCCCCCTCCTGGGCGCAGAGCGCGCCGAGAAAGAGACCCCGCTGGACCGCGGGGAAAAGGTAGGGCGCGCCGCGAAAACTCCAGCAGCGGCAGAGCGCGCCGGAGGCCACCGCCTCCTCCACCCAGCCGGGGGCCAGATCCCCCACCCGGCAGAAGAGGGCGGCCTCCCCCATCCCCGGTGGGCTGTCCTGCACCCCCAGGGGGAGGGCCTGCTCCACCGCCCCCGGCCCGCAAAGCGGCGCAGTCAGGTGGTGGGCGGCCAGCCGCCGGGCCACCGCCTCCGCCCGGGTGATCTCCCTCATCTCCCCGCCCCCTTCCCCCGCCGCAGGGCGCACAGCCGCGTCTTCTCCTCCGGCGCTACCAGGCGGGAGTCGCGCAACTTGGAGAGGGTTTTGTTGTGGGTGAAGTCGTCCAGCCGCCCTTCGGCGAGCAGGGCTTCCACCAGCGCGGGGAAGCGGGGCCAGGCGGTGCAGAGGAGCCAGGCCCGGGCCATGTCCACATAGTATTCCCCCGCAGGGGCCGCGGCCGCCAGCTCCACCGCTAGCGGGGCCCAGTCCCCCCACAGCAGGTAGGTCATGGCCAGCACCAGCCCCACCCGCTTCTCCCAGGGGGCGCTCCCGTCCTGCACCAGCCTCTGGCAGAGGGACCAGGTGTACGCCGGCTGGCCGGCCAACCCCTTGCAGGCGGTGCAGAAGCTGTCGCAGAGGGACCAGTTGTGCACCCGGGGGATGTACCCCTCCACCGCCGGGGCCCCCTCGGGCCAGGGCAGGGAGGAGGCGCGGCCCGCCACCAGGGCGGCCACCATCCCCTCCTCGTGGCTGTCGTCTCGAGAGAGGGCGAGAAACCCCCGCCAGTCCCCCCGCGCGACGGCGCGGGCACAGGCCTGCAGCACCGGCATCCGCACCCCCAGCAGGGGGCACTGGGGGTCGTTCACGATGCGGGCGTTAAAGGCCTGATAGCCCGGCGCGGCCCGCTCCCGCAGGTAGGCCACAAAGGCCCGGTAGTCCCGGGGTTGCCAGCGATTCAATGCAAAGGGCGGTCTCTCCACAAAGGGCCCCTCCTCTCTCATTTTCCCCATTATCCCCCGGCAAGCAGCCTTTGTCAACGCAGCCGGGGCAGGCGGTGGGCAGGGCACCGGTTTCGCCCCCCCGTCCGCCGCTCGCGCCGCAAGAAAGGGCGCAAAAAGAGAGCCGGGGGCCGAAAAACTCCGGCCGCCCGGCTCCCGCCGCGCAGAGGCGCTCGCTCTTTCTATTTGCCTTCCAGCACCTGGGCCATCCGCTCCATGCACTCCTTGACGATGGAGCGGGGGCAGGCCACGTTGATGCGCTCAAAGCCGATGCCCTCTTCGCCGAACATGTAGCCCTCGTCCAGGGCGACCTTGGCCCGGCGGAGCATCATCTCCTCCAGCTCCTCCTTGTCCTTGCAGTACTCCCGCAGGTCCAGCCAGACCAGGTAGGTGCCCTCGCAGTCGACCATGGTGGCCTTGGGCAGCCGCTCGGCCACAAACTCTTTGCAGAAGGCGATGTTGCCGTCGATGTAGGCGTTGACCTGGTTGAGCCAGTCCTCGCTCTCGTTGTAGGCGGCGATCATAGCGGTGATGCCGAAAGGGTTGGCAAAGCCCACCGAGTTCTTGTCGCCGATGGTGTGCAGCCACTTCTCCTGGTACTCGGGGTTTTCGATGACGATGTTGGACAGCTGCATCCCCGCCAGGTTGAAGGTCTTGCTGGGGGCGGTGCAGACGATGATCCGGTCCTTGTACTCGGGGCAGGCCTTGAGCAGGGGGATGTGGGTGACCCCTTCCCGCACCAGATCGAAGTGGATCTCGTCGGAGATGATCCACTTGTCGTACTTCTTGGCGATCTCCACCACCTTTTTCAGCTCGTCCAAGGTCCAGACCCGGCCCACCGGGTTGTGGGGGCTGCAGAGGATCATCCCCTTGACGCCGGGGTCGGCCAGCTTTTTGTCCAGGTCCTCGTAGTCCATGGTGTAGCGGCCGTCCCGGTAAATCAGAGGGTTGTTGACCACCTTGCGGCCGTTGCCGAGGATGCTGTTGGTGAAAGGGTAGTAGACCGGGCGCTGGATGACGATGCCGTCCCCCTCCTCCGACAGGGCCTGGATCAGGTAGCAGATGGCGGGCACCACGCCGGGGGAGAAGAAGATGTCCTCGGCCTTGACGTCCCACCCGTGGCGGCGCTTGTACCAGCCGGTGACCGCCTCTTTATAGGTGGGGTTGTTGTACACGGTGTAGCCGAAGATCTTGCGGTCGATGCGCTTGTGCAGCGCGTCGATGATGGGGTCGGCGCAGGGGAAGTCCATGTCCGCCACCCAGAGGGGGAGGGCGGACTGGTCGTCGCCGGGCATAAACTCCCACTTGGAGCTAAAGGTGCCCTTGCGGTCAACGAGCTGGTCCAGATCGTACTGTCTCATCGCACACGTCTCCTTTTTTGGCCGCCGGGCCGGACCCGCCCCCATCCCGAGTGGGGAGAGGCCCGGCGCCGGCAACATTTAAGCTGCTTAAGCATTCTCTGTTTCCATCCTATCGCCGCCGGGAGGGTTTGTCAATCGGCCCGGGGGCAAAACTCATTTTTCGGGGATTTCGCTAAAATCCCGGCGGCTTCTTTCCACATCCTGACGGAAGGAGGCGTTGAGGTGTTCCTGCACCGCCAGATAGGTCCGCAGCTCCTCGTCGCTAAAGCCCGCCAGGTTGCGGCAGCTCCGCTGGTGGCACTCCCTGTCAAAGCGCTCGTGGTTTTCAAAGATGACCCAGCCGTGCTCGGTGAGGCCCAGGTTCTGTTCCCGGTTGTTGCGGGCGTTCTTGGCCTGGGTCACCCAGCCCTTCTCCCGCAACCGGCGCACCATCTGCGAGCAGGCGCTGGGGGTCTTTTGCAGCCTTGCCGCCAGGTCGGTGACGGTGATGCCCGGGCTGCGGCCGATGAGGGCGATGGTGTGGCTCTCGGCCTGGTAGAGGGTCTCGCCGCCGTAGCGGTGGGGCATGGCGTCGTACACCTCCATCAGCCGGCAGCCCTCGTCCAGGGCGTCCAAAAGCTGCAAGAACAGGGCGTAGCGCCCCTCTTCGATCGGCGTCTCCATCCCGCTGCTCACGCCCCGGCCACAAGGGCGGGCAGCTCCTCGAGGCGGGCGATCTCGTAGGTGATGGGCACCCCCAGGGCGTTGGGCTTGCCCCCGGGGTTGTACCAGCAGGTGTCGATGCCGGCGTTCTGCCCCCCCATCATGTCGGAGGTGAGGGAGTCCCCCACCAGCAGGGCCGCCGCCCGGTCAAAGCCGGGGATGTGGGCGGCCACATAGTCAAAGTACTCTTTCTGGGGCTTTTGGTAGCCGGTGTCCTCGGAGACAAAGACGTCGGCGATGTAGGGGGTGATGTCGCTGCCCTGCAACCGGCGGTGCTGGGTGCGGCTGACCCCGTTGGTCACCAGGTAGAGGGGGCAGAGCTGGGCCAGCCGGCGGCAGACGTCGGCCGCCCCGGGGATCGAGCAGCCCTGTTCCCCCAGGGCGTCCATATAGGTGCGGTTGAAGTCCGCCCCCGAGTGGGGCAGCCCCAGCTCGGCGAAGAGCTCGTCGAAGCGCTGGGACTGGAGTTTCTCCTTGCTGACCTCCCCCCGCTCAAATTGCTCCCACAGCCGGCTGTTGATGACCTGATAGCGCGCCCGAACGGCCTCTGTCAGGGGCACCTCCCACCGCGCAAAGGCGGTCTGCAGGGCGATCTCCTCGGCCCGGTCGAAATCCAGCAGGGTGTTGTCGGCATCCAGCAGGACAAAGCGGTATTTTGACAATGTCGGTCCCTTCCTTTCCCCCGCGCGCGGGGCGTCCTTTTTCTCGCTCCCATTATACGGGATTTTCCCGCCCCACACAAGCGCGGCGGGGGGCGGCGGGGAAACTGCCCGAGAATGGGTCCAGATCCTGTCCATATTTCGTCGTTTTGACCGCCTCTTTCCCTTTTCTTTGGCGCGGCGGCGCAGTATACTAAAAAGCGGAAATCGTCCGGCCGCGAGCCGGTGGGGAGGCCCCCCGCCGGGGAACGCGGCCTTTTTGCGGCAAAAGAAGAACAGAGGGGGAAACTGCAATGTCAGAACAAGGGGAAAGCGCCGTCGCCAAGACGGTCAAACGGGTGCGGGGGTACCGGTACTCCCTGGTGCTGGAGGGGCTCGCCGTGGGCGCCATTGCCGGGCTGGTGGCCGTCCTCTTCCGGCTGGCCATCCAGGGGGCCGACGGCCTGCGAGGCCAGGCCATCGCCTTTTGCAGAGAGCGGGGCGGCTGGGCGGTGGCCCTCTGGTTTTTGGCCCTGGCCGGGGCGGCGGGGCTGGTGACCCTCCTGCTGCGGTGGGAGCCCTACATCTCCGGCTCGGGCATCCCCCAGGTGGAGGGGGAGATGGTGGGCCAGGTGCACCAGCGCTGGTGGCGGGTGCTGCTGTGCAAGTTTGCCGGCGGACTCCTCAGCCTGGGGGCCGGCCTCTCCCTGGGGCGGGAAGGGCCCTCCATCCAGCTGGGGGCCATGGCGGGCAAGGGCTTTTCCCGGCTGACCGCCCGCATCCGCACCGAGGAGAAGCTGCTGATGACCTGCGGCGCTTCCGCCGGGCTGGCCGCGGCCTTCAACGCCCCCTTCGCCGGGGTCCTCTTCTCCCTGGAGGAGGTGCACAAGAACTTCTCGCTGGACGTGCTGCTGCCGGCCATGTCCGCCTCTATCACCGCCGACTTCCTGTCCAAAAACATCTTCGGCCTGAAGCCGGTCTTCGACCTGTCGGTGCGGCAGATGCTCCCCATCCGCCACTACTGGGCGGTGGCCCTGCTGGGCGTCGCCCTGGGGCTGCTGGGGGTGCTCTACAACCGCTGCACCTCCCTGGCGCAGGACCTCTACGCCCACGTCCGCCCGGCCTATCTGCGCACCCTGATCCCCTTTTTGCTGGCCGGGGTGCTGGCCTTTGTGGCCCCCCAACTGCTGGGGGGCGGCCACGCCCTGGTGGAGGGGATCGACCCCACCGCCACCCTGGGGGCGGTGGCCCTCCTCTTCGGCTGCAAATTCCTCTTCTCCATGGCCAGCTTCGGCGCAGGGGTGCCGGGGGGCATCTTCCTGCCGCTGCTGGTGTTGGGCTCCCTGGTGGGGGCGGGCTTCTTCGCCGGGTTGGCCCCCTCGCTGGGGCTGGCCCCCGAGATGGTGGACAACTTCGTCATCCTGGGGATGGCCGGGTACTTTGCCGCCATCGTCCGCGCGCCGGTGACCGGCATCCTCCTCATCAGCGAGATGACCGGCAGCTTCACCCACATGCTCACCCTCTCCCTGGTCTCCCTGGTGGCCTACGCCACCGCCGACCTGCTGGGGTGCAAGCCGGTCTACGACGAGCTGTTGGAGCGGCTGCTCAAAAGCCGTGGCCGCCCCCTGGAGCCCACCGGCGAAAAGGTGCTGGTGGAGGCCCCGGTCTGCATGGGCTCCCCCGCCTGCGGCCGCACCCTCAGCCAGATCGACTGGCCTGCCGGCAGCCTGGTGGTCTCGGTCCGCCGGGGGGAGCGGGAGCTGGTGCCCGGCGGGGCCACCCTCCTCTTGCAGGGGGACCAGCTCTCCCTCCTCTGCGACGAGTCGGACATCCCCGCCGTGCGGGAGGCCATGGCCCGCTGGTGTGAGACCGCCGTCCGGGAGCGCCGTTCCCCCGCCCGGCAGTAGACCACTTGTGAGAGCAGGCGTCCCTCCGGCGCCGCCTCCCAGGGGGAAAAGGCGGGTGGCAGCGCCTTTCCAGCGACCCTCCCGCACCCCCGGGAAAACGCCACCCCCATCCCCGGGGAAAGAACAGAGAGAGGGGGCCCAGTCGATTTGGCCGGGCCCCCTCTCTATTTATCTGCCCATCCGCAAAGCGCCCTCTTCAGGCCCTTTGCCCTACCCCTCGCGGCGGCGCTTGCCCGCGGCCGTCAGCACCAGGGCGCCCAGGGCCGCCAGCAGTCCCCACCCCAGGGGGGCAGTGGCGTCGCCGGTGTACACCGACAGGGCCTCCACCCTCTCCCGCAGGGCCGGGTCCATCATCTCCTTTTGGCGCTCGCTGAGTTGGCTGTACCGGTCCAGGATGTCCCGCTGCTCCTCTGCGGTGGCGTCGCGCAGGTCCTCCGGCAGTCGGCGGAGGTCCTCCTCCAACTGCTCCACCTCTTCCACCTGGTCGATGGCGTCTTCCAGTTGGTCGCGCAGGTCCTCCAGGTCCTTTCGCTCCTCCTCGGTCAGGTGGCTGTCCTCCCCGTCCAGCAGGTCCTCGATCTTGTCCACCACCTGCTGGGCGTCATCTTTGTTGTCCTTGTCCACCGTACCGGGGTCCAGGGGCTCGCTGCCCCCGTCCGGTCTCTTGACCTCCTCGATCTTCTCCTTCACCTCATCCAGTTTGTCCAGCAGTTCGTCACAGCGGTCGATGATCTCCTGCAGTTCCTCCTTCTGCTCCTCGCTGGCGTCAGGGTCGTTTTTCACCTCTTCGGCCTTCTCCTTGACCGACTCGATGTCCTCCCGGTCGTCCCCGGTGACGGTGTCGGGGGTCACGTCCTCGATGGGGGCAGGGATCTCGCCGATGGGGCGGGTGGACACCTTGTACTCGGTCACATGCCCGGCCTTGTCGTAGGCCAAAACGGTGTAGTCCGCCGGCTCCCCGCCGCTGGGCAGGGTCAGGTCGACCTGCTCCTGGCCCTGGCCAGCCGTCGCCTGGTGGACGATCATCCCGTCCTGGATGACGATGACCTGCTGCAAATTGAAATCGCTCACCTGCAGGTCCTTTTTCACGTAGTAGACGCCGCCGTCCTGTACCCCCGAAACCGCCGGCGGGGTCAGGTCGACGAGCAGCGGGCAGGCCACGACCGTCTCATTCCCGGTCACATCCACCGCCTTCAGGTAGACGATCCCCCGAAAGTCGCTGGTAAAGGGGATGGCGATCTTTCCATCTCCGTCAGGGGTCAGGTCGCTGCGCCACTCCTGCGCGGTGGGGGTGTAGACCTCCGCCGGGTCGGCGGTGGGATGCAGCGCGTACTGGATGGAGGCCAGCCCGCTGGTGGCGTCGGCGGCGCGCACCGATAAATCGATGGGAGTGTTGTACACCCGCTCAAATCCGCCCATGGGGGGCAGGGCCGGATGGTCCTTCCCATCCCGGTAGGCGGCCGAGATGTCCCGCTCCCCGTCCAGCACGGGGGCGGTGGCGTCGATCTTCACCACCTCGTCGGCCGGTTCGGTCACCGCGCCGGTGTCCTCTTTTTTCAGCTGCAACTGCAGCCGGTGGACACCGTCTCCCGTGACGACCCACTCGCTCCCCCAAGCGGCGGGGCTCCCCGCCAGCAGGTCGGCGATCTGCCGGTAGTCGCTCTCATCGGTGGGGGCGGCGGTCACCGGGCCGGTGAACCAGCCGCTGTTGTTCTTGCGCTCGCCGGTGATTTGGTATCCGCCCTGGTCCTGGGTGACCACCACGGTGGCTGGGTTGACCAGGTGCACCTGGTAGTTGGGGTTTTGCCAGACGGCGTTCCCGTCGGTGAATCCCACCACGCAGAGGTAGTAGGTGCCGGCCGGGCTGGTCTCGCTCAACTCCACCCCGGCGCTGTTCTGGCAGGTAAAGGAGGGGGTGCCCAGGTCGCTCACCGGGCGGGCAAAGGGGTCCGCCGCGGCGGCGCGGGCGCTCGGCTTTTGCAGCCACTGCACCCCGTAGCGGGGGATGGCCTCCCCCACCTTTTTCTCGCTCGGGTCGGCGGTGGGGCCCACCCACACCTCCCGCGGGGTGATGGAGCCGGCCACCTCCAGGCGGTCGGGCTCCAGGGTGTAGTTGCCCGCGTCCGCCCCGGCCAGGGTCAGGCCGCTGAGGGTGATGGTGTCGGCGTCCGCCACCTCGGGCGAGTTGTAGCCCGAACTGCTGTCAAACTGGATGGACAGCTCATCCCCCGCCACGGCGGAGGCGATGCTCACCGACCCCAAGAACTGGTTGGTGCCGTCATAGGGCTTGACGGTGGGGGAGATGCCCAAATCAGCGGCGGTGATCGCCTTGGGGTAGATGGTGAAGGTCTTGCTGGAGCCGGTGTAGGTGGCGTCGTCCGGCTTGGTCACCTCCACCTTGTAGGTGCCGGCGTCGCTAGGCGTCCCCTCGACCTTAACAAAGCTGCCGTCCGGCTGCTTTTTATAATAGGTGTAATGTACCTCTTCCTCAAAGGGCTTGCCGTTGACGTTGGTGCTGGGGACGACCGCGCCGCCGTAGGTGATGTCGGAGCAGTTGACCCCCAGGGTCTTGCCGGTCATATCCAGGGCCATATCGGTGGTGCTGGAGGTGTCGGTGACCCCCTCGCTGTCCCCCTCCAACCCGCCGAACTCCACCACATAGGCGCAGTTGGTGTTTTGAGAGAAGTCGTTCCACTGCCCCTGTACGGTGGAGTAAAAGTGCATGCACTGTTCGCCACTTGCATTGTTGGGCTCGCCGGTGGACCAGTTGGTGTACATCTTCGAGCTCTCCGGGTTGTTGGGGGTCGTCTGCTTATACGCACCCGACCACATCAACTGCCCGGCCTCCGGCCCGGTGACCCAGTAGTAGTCCGCTTTGGCAGACCCATAACTGCCCGGGTGGCCGGTGTAGTCGTCCAGGCAGGTGGCGCCGGTCCAACAGTTGGTGCCGATCAGGGAGTAGACAAAGTCGTGCTCGGCCTGGGAGGTGATGGTCACCAGATACCCCTGCCGCCCCAGGTAGCTCTGCTGGGAGGCCAGCTGATAGGCGGTGGGCCAGTTGACAGCGGTGGGCACGGCCAGGTAGTAGTGGCCGTTGTCCTCGTTGTAGTGGTAGACGCTGTCGAGCTGCTCCACACTCACCGAAAAGCGAAGGCTGCGCACCACGTTGGAGGTATTGGTCAAGCGCACCTGCAGGTTCTGGCGCAGGTAATCCTGCCACTGCTGGGCGCTCAACCCGCTGGCGCTGGTGAGAACGCAGTTGGTCACCCAGCCCCCGGCGCTCACCGAGGTGATCCCCGCCGCCGCGGGGTTTGCCGCCTGGATGGCGTCCCCGGACTGGATGGCCCGCGAGAACTGCACCACCACGCTCTTGATGGGTTGGTTGCCCGGCTGGGTCACCTCCAACTGGGGGAAGGTGTAGGTGTGGTAGCCGTTTTGATACCCACTCTCGCCCTGCTGTACCTCGTTTGCATAGCCCGGCTCGATGCCGATGGTGAAGGTGACCGACGGCTCTCCCTCCGCCAGGGCGACAGGCAGGTTGCCCACCGCCAAAACCAGAGCCAGCGCGATGCAGAGCAACCGCTTTTGCATCTTCATGGCAGATTCAACTCCTCAATTCAAATTTTTGGTTTGAAAGGTGTGCTTTTTCGTTCATCTGCTTTTTTTAATTTTGTGTACAAAAAAAGCAAGTCTGTCTTAGACAGACCTGCCAAAAAATCGTGCTCTTTTCTCAATTTCATCCGCGAATGAAAAGCTACGCCTTAATTTGTTAATAGTATAACGCTCTCTGTAAAGAATTGCAACAAATATATTCCAATTTACCCAATCTTTTACCGTTTTTGCTCTATTTTTCCGCCACTGCCGTGGGGGACAGGGCGATTTGGCCCCCGCCCGGCCATCAAAAAAGGGGCAAGAGGACAGGCCGCCCTGCCCTTTGCCCCTTTATCGAAGCGGGAGATACAGCGTGTACAATCTCCCCTCCAGCCTTTCCAAAAACCGCAAAATAGCATGCAAAATGAAATCCCACGCCCCTTGCGCTTTTATCCCTTCTCACAATTCAGGCCAGCCCCAGCCGGTCCCAGACGTCCCAGCGCTCCAGATCGGCCAGGATGGAGGTGGGCAGCAACTCCCCCATCTCCTCCCGGGTGGCCCAGCGGGCCTCCTGGTGCTCCTCCGACAGGGTCACCTCACCCCCCGCCCAGTAGCAGGCGTAGCTGAGCAGCACGATCTGCCGGTGGGGGGCCGGGTGGAAGGTGGTGGCGTAGAGCAGCTCTCCCGGCTCGACAGCCAGGCCGCTCTCCTCCTCGATCTCCCGCAGAAGGGCCTCCTCCAGCTCCTCTCCAAAACGGATCTTGCCGCCGGGGAACTCCCAGGTCCCCGGCCCGATCTCATCGCCGTCCGAGCGGCGGAGGACGAGTACCCTCTCCCCCCGGCGCACGATCCCCTTCAGTGCAGTGCGGATCTCCCATTCCACGGCCAATTTCCTCCCTCTATCCATTTGTCGCGGCACCCGGCCGCAGCCGGGCCCAGTTCATCTGCAGCGGAGCGGGGTGCGCCCCGCCCAGCCGGTGCCCTTTTCGGCGCACGGCGATTTTGCCATTTGCCCCCTATGGCAGGGCCAGCTTGTAACGAAAGGGGGCAAAAAGCGCCCTTTGACAGCCGTTCTTCCCCACTTTACTCCAAGCAATCGGGCAAGCCCGCTGCCTCCGTCTGCCGTCCTCCCAAAGCCTATGGCCCTCTTCCAACCGCCAGGGGAGGGCCAGCCCCCCGCCGCCCGCCGCCCGGCCACCCTTCACAGGCCCGAGAACGGCCGTTCCGGCTGTCCCTGACAGTCCCGCCTGACCCCTTTCACCCGATGGCCTCCAACAGCCGCCGCTTCACGGCGGAGATGTGGATGGCGCGCACCACCGCGGCGTTGGCGGGCCAGTCGAACACCGGCCAGCCCCTGTCCAACCCCTCGCCAGTGTTGACATAGGAAAAAATGGAGCGGCCATTTTCCCGGCACCCCCGCCTATCGCAGGCCACCCTTCACAGGGCCGAGACCAGCCGTTCCGGCCGCCCCCGACAGTCCCGCCTGTCCCCTTTCACCCGATGGCCTCCAACAGTTGCCGCTTCATGGCGGGGATGTGGATGACGCGCACCACCGCGGCGTTGGCGGAGCGCCCGGCAGCGCCGGTCCAGTCGAACACCAATTGGCCCCTGTCCAGCCCCTCGCCGGTGTTGACATAGGAAAAACAGGGCAGACTCTCCTTGACGAGTTCCGGCCAGAGGGCCACCGCCATGGCCACCGGGTCGGCCATGTCCAAACAGGGGGAGCCGAAGCGGCGGGTGTTGAGCTCCATCAGGCAGCGGTTGCAGCGGAGGCACAGCTGGGCGCAGGGGCTGCCCTCCGCCAGCACCTTCTCGATCTCCTCCTCGGTGAGGACGGCCTCGCCGCAGCAGAGGTCCCACCCGGCGTAGAGCTGGGGGATGCCCGCGCGCAGCACCACGGCACAGGCCTCGGGATCGGCCCAGATGTTGAACTCGGCCGTGGGGGTGACGTTGCCCGGGCCGAAGCCGGCCGAGCCCATCACCGTCAGCTGTTTGACCCAGCCGGCCACCCGCGGCTCCCGCAGCAGGGCCAGGGCCAGGTTGGTCAGCGGCCCCAGGGCCACGATCTCCAATTCCCCGGCAAAGCGCCGGGCCAGTTCGATGATGACGTTGGCCCCGTGACCGGCGGCCAGGGGCATCTGCGGGTCGGGGATGCCGATGTCCCCCATCCCGTCGCGGCCGTGGGTCTCGTAGGCGTAGGTCAGCTCCCGCAGCATCGGCCCGCCGCAGCCCAGGTGGACCGGCGGCCGGGCCGGACCCGCCCACTCCACGGCGATGCGGGCGTTGCGCCCGGCCTGTTCCAGCGGGACGTTGCCCGCCACGGCGGTGATCGCCTCGACCCGGACCCCCGGGCAGTGCAGGGCCATGACGATGGCCACCGCGTCGTCGGAGCCGGTGTCGGTGTCAATGAGGATGTGCCGCACGGCATTCCCCTCCTCGCTCGTTTTTTCCATCATATCACCCCCGGGGAGATCCTGCAATCTGCCTCCATTTGCAAATTGCCGCGCTTTTTCTGCCCAATACACCTTTCTTGCCCGCCCAAATTCTGCTATAATAACAAATTAGACACACATCAAATCCATCACACATCTAAAGGAGGATATAAAATGAGTCAGAAGAACACATTTTATATTACAACGCCCATCTACTACCCGTCCGACAAACTGCATATCGGACACAGCTACTGCACCGTCGCCACCGATGTCATGGCGCGGTACAAGCGAATGCAGGGGTTTGATGTGATGTTTTTGACCGGCACCGACGAGCACGGCCTGAAAATCGAGCAGAAGGCCAAGGCCGCCGGGGTCACCCCTCAGCAGTATGTGGACGAGATCGTCGCCGGGATCCAGGACCTGTGGAAGCTGATGAACATCTCCAACGACCGCTTCATCCGCACCACCGACGACTACCACGTGGAGTCGGTGCAGAAGATCTTCCGCAAGCTCTACGAGCAGGGCGACATCTACAAGTCGGTCTACAAAGGCAAGTACTGCACCCCCTGCGAGTCCTTCTGGACCGAGAGCCAGCTGGTGGACGGCAAGTGCCCCGACTGCGGCCGGGAGGTGGTGGACGCCGAGGAGGAGGCCTACTTCTTCAAGCTGTCCAAATACGCCGACCGGCTGGTGAAATACTACGAGGAACACCCCGACTTCATCTCCCCCGAGTCCCGCCTCAACGAGATGGTCAACAACTTTATAAAACCCGGGCTGGAGGACACCTGTGTCTCCCGCACCACCTTCAGCTGGGGCGTCCCGGTGGACTTTGACCCCAAACACGTGGTCTACGTCTGGATCGACGCCCTCTCCAACTACATCACCGCCCTGGGCTACGGCAACGACAGATACCACGACTTTGACAAGTACTGGCCCGCCGACGTGCAGTTTGTGGGCAAGGAGATCACCCGCTTTCACACCATCATCTGGCCGGCCATGCTGATGGCGCTGGACCTGCCCCTGCCCAAAAAGGTGTACGGCCACGGCTGGCTGCTCATCGACGGCGGAAAGATGAGCAAGTCCTTCGGCAACGTGGTGGACCCAGAGATCCTCTGCAACCGCTACGGGGTCGACGCCCTGCGCTACTTCTTGATGCGGGAATTCCCCTTCGGCTCGGACGGCAACTTCACCAACGAGCTGCTCATCAGCCGCATCAACGCCGACCTGGCCAACGACCTGGGCAACCTGGTCAGCCGCACCGTGGCCATGGTCGAGAAGTACTTCGGCGGCAAGCTGCCCGCCGGGCGGCAGGCCGACCCGCTGGACGACGAACTCATCTCCCTGGCCACCGGCCTGAAGGCCGTCTACGAGGAGCAGATGGAGCAGTACGCCTTTCAGTCGGCCCTGATCGAGGTCTTCAAGGTGGTCAGCCGCACCAACAAATACATCGACGAAACCGCCCCCTGGGTTCTCTGCAAGGACGAGGCCAACCGGGACCGGCTGGCCACCGTCATGTACAACCTCCTGGAGTGCATCCGCATCTGTGCCCAGCTGCTGACCCCCTTCATGCCCCAGACGGTGGAGAAGATCTTCGCCCAGATCGGCGCGGGCGAGGCCGAGACCAGCTACGACAAGGCCGGCGTCTTTGGGGCCCTGCCCGCCGAGGTGCAGGTGCACAAGGGCGAGACCCTCTTCCCCCGCATCGACGCCAAAAAGGAGCTGGCCGCCCTCGAGGCCGAGCAGAAGGCCAAACAGGCCGCCGCCCCGGCGGAGAAGCCCGCCGCGGAAAAGGGGGAGAAGGTCCCCGGCGTCATCACCATCGACGACTTCGGCAAGGTACAGCTGCTGCCCTGCAAGGTGCTGGACTGCCAGCCGGTGAAGGGGAGCGACAAGCTGCTGAAATTCCAGCTGGACGACGGCGGCAAGGGCCGCCAGGTAGTCTCCGGGATCGCCAAGTGGTACCGGCCCGAGGAGCTCGTCGGCAAGACGGTGCTGGTGGTTGCCAACCTCAAACCGGTCAAGCTGCGGGGCGAGATTAGCGAGGGGATGATCCTCTCGGCGGAGAAGGGCGACTCGATCCAGGTGCTCCTGCTGGGCGACAACATCGCCCCCGGCAGCAGCGTCTGCTAGCAACAAACACACCCGAAAAGGGGGCGGGCGAACAGGCCCGCCCCCTTCTCTTGCAACAACTGTCTGGAGGATCGACTGTGCAACCGATTTTTGACTCACACGCCCACTACGACGACGAGCGCTTTGACCCCGATCGGGAGGAGCTCATTGCCTCCCTGCCCGGCAGCGGGGTGGAACTGGTCCTCAACGCCGCCTGCGACCTGCCCTCCTGCGAGAGCTCCCTCGCCCTGACCCGCCGCTGGCCCTTTTTCTACTGCAGTGTGGGGGTGCACCCCCACGCCGCGCAGGAGGTGGCGGGGAGCGACTACCTGCGCTACCTGGAACGCGCCGCCCGGGAAAACGAAAAGGCGGTGGCCATCGGGGAGATCGGGCTGGACTACCACTACGACTTCTCCCCCCGGGCGGTGCAGAAGGCCGTCTTTGAGGAGCAGATGGCCCTGGCCGAGGCGCTGGACCTGCCGGTGATCATCCACAGCCGGGAGGCGTCGGCCGACACCCTGGAAATCGTCCGCCGCCACCGCTGCCATGGGGTGGTCCACTGCTTCTCCGGCTCGGCCGAGACCGCCCGCGAGTACCTGAAGTTGGGCTACCACATCGGCTTCACCGGCTCGGTGACCTTCAAAAACGCCAAAAAGCCGGTGGAGGCGGCGGCCCAGGTGCCCCTGGAGCGGCTCCTCATCGAGACCGACTGCCCCTACATGGCCCCGGTGCCCCTGCGTGGCAAGCGCTGCGACTCCCGGATGATCCCCCACACCGCCGCCCGGCTGGCCGAAATCAAGGGGGTGGAGGTGGAGGAGATCCTGCGGGTCACCAACGAAAACGCCCGCCGCCTCTTCGCCATTCCCGATTAAAAGTATAAATTATATGTTTTAATACATTTTGTAATATTTGATTGTCAAAAAGAGCAGGGCCCGCCGGATCGGGGTCCTGCTCTTCTATTCCTCTGTCAGGCAGCGGCAGGGGCTGCCGCCTCCCCGCTGGTGGTGTCCTCCTGGGGGCTGTTCTCGGTGCCGGGGGCGGGGGTGGTGCCATCCCCTGCGGCGGGGGCGCTGGAAGAGGCGCTGCTGCTCCCCTTCTTCTGCTCATTCTTGACCGCCTCATCCTCGGCCGCCTCGGCAATGGAGTGGATGACATAGTTGCCGTCGCTGGTCTTGGAGAGGGTGTAGATCATGGTCTTGTCGACCTCGGGCTGGTAGATGTTGCCGTCGGCGTCGCCGGTCCAACTGCTGCCCGCGGCCACATAGCCCACCGTCAAGCGGATGATCTTCCCTCGCTTCTCCATCTTGGAGACCAGGGGGGTGTAGTAGCCCATCAGGCCGGTGGCGGGCAGCCGGTAGCACTGGGTGGCGGTGTCGTACTGGAATTTCATGGTGTCGTCGCCAAAGCTCTTGTGCTCCAGCTTGATGTCGCTGCCGTAGAGCCTGGCGCCGTAGAGGTCGACGTCGGCCGCCGGCAGCAGCACAGCGCCGGTCTGGTCGGTGGCGTAGCGGCTGGTGTCCTCGTTTTTCAGCACCGCCCAGACCGCCGACTGCAGCAAAAAGTCGGGGTTTGCTTGGTCGGGGGAGTCAAAAGGCACCGGGTCGAGCATGACCACCGGCTCGATGAACTTCTGGTACTCCAGCCGCTTGTCGCTGTCGTCTAAGAGGAACTGCACCCCTTTGGTGCCCAAAAACACCAAAAAGGCAACCCCCAAGACCGCCAGGCCGAGGATGGTGTACCCCGCCAGGCGGGCTTTTCCCTTCTTGGAAAGCTTGTGTTTGCGTGCAGACAAAAGATCAGCTCCTATCGAATTTGGCCGTCACCCTGCAGGATGTACTTGTGGGTGGTCAGTTGTTCCAGCCCCATGGGCCCACGGGCGTGCAGCTTCTGGGTGGAGATGCCGATCTCCGCCCCCATGCCGAACTCCCCGCCGTCGGTAAAGCGGGTCGAGGCGTTGACATAGACGGCCGCCGCGTCGATCCGGCGGCAGAAAGCCCGGCTCTTCTCGTAGTCCCGGGTGACGATGCACTCGCTGTGGCCGGTGGTGTATCGCTGAATGTGGGAGACAGCCTCTTCAAAGCCGTCCACCACCTTGATTGCGACGACGTAGTCCAAAAATTCGCTCTCCCAGTCGCTCTCGACGGCGGGAACGGCCCGCCCGCCCAGGATGGCGCAGGTCTCGGGGCAGCCGCGGATCTCCACCCGGGGAGAGGCGTCCATCCGCCCGGCGATCACGGGCAGCCACTGGGCGGCCACCGACCGGTCCACCAAAAAGGTCTCGGCCGCATTGCAGACCGAGGGGCGGGAGACCTTGGCGTTGTAGGCAATGTCGGCGGCCATCTCCAGGTCGGCCGTGCCCTCCACGTAGATGTGGCAGTTGCCGGTGCCGGTCTCGATGACCGGGACGGTGGCGTTTTCCACCACCGCCCGGATCAGCCCCGCGCCGCCGCGGGGGATCAGCACGTCCAGGTAGCCGTTTAGCTTCATAAAGGCGCTGGTGGTCTCGCGGGCGCTGTCCTCGATGAGCTGGACGAAGTCGGGGTTTTGCCCCGCGGCGGCCAGGGCCGTCCGCACCGAGGCGACGACGGCCCGGTTGGAGCGAAGGGCCTCTTTGCCGCCCTTGAGGATGACCGCGTTGGAGGACTTGAGGCAGAGGGCCGCCGCGTCCAGGGTGACGTTGGGGCGGGCCTCGTAGATGATGCCGCAGACCCCTAGGGGGGTGGAGACCTTGGTCATCTCCAACCCGCTGGGCAGCCGCTGGCCCCCCAGCACCCGGCCCACCGGGTCGGGCAGCGCCGCGACCTGTTCGGCCGCGTCGGCCATGGCCAGTACCCGCTGCTCGTTGAGGAGCAGCCGGTCGATGAGGGATTCGCTGATCCCCGCCTCCCGGGCGGCGGCCACGTCTTCCCCGTTTGCCTGCAGGATGGCGGCGCAGTCGTCGCGCACCTGCTGGGCCACGGCGGCCAACAGCCGGTTTTTCTCCCCGCTGTCCAGCAGGGCCAATTCGCGGGCAGCCGCCTTGGCGCGGCCGCCGAGCACTGTCAAATCGGTCATTTCTCTCCCTCCTGTCCCACAAAGGTGGTGCCCACCGGCTTGCCGTCAAAGACGTCGTAGAGGAGCCGGGGGTTGTCGCCGTTGATGATGACCATGTCGCCGCCGGTGGCGGTGAAGATCTCGGCGGCGTGGATCTTGGTGATCATGCCGCCGGTGCCCCGGCGGCTGCCGGCCCCGCCGGCCATGGCCCGCACCTGCTCGTCGATTTTCTCGACCCGGCGGATGATCCTGGCGGTGGGGTCCTGGCGGGGGTCCTTGTCAAACAGGCCGTCGATGTCGGACATGATGATCAGCTTGTCGGCGCCCACCAGCTCCCCCACCATGGCCGAGAGGGCGTCGTTGTCGCCAAACTTGATCTCGTCGGTGGAGATGGTGTCGTTTTCGTTGATGATGGGGATGACGTCCAGTTCCAACAGCCGGTTCAAGGTGTTGCGGGCGTTGTGCCGGCGCTCGTCCTGGTCGATGATGTCCCGGGTCAAAAGCACCTGGGAAACCACGTGGTTGTAGACGGAAAAGCGCTTGTCGTACATGTACATCAGCTCACACTGCCCCACCGCGGCCGCCGCCTGCTTGGAGGGGATGTCGGTGGGTCGGTCGCGCATCTGCAGCTTGCTCATCCCCACGCCGATGGCGCCGGAGGAGACCAAGATCACCTGCTTGCCCGAATTTTTGATGTCGGAAATGGCCTCTACCAGGGCCTCGATGCGGCGGATGTTCAGGTGGCCGGTGCTGTATGTAAGGGTGGAAGTCCCCACCTTGATGACCACGCGGTCGGGAATGCGCTGCACGAAAACTCCTCCTTTTAAAAGAGAGCGGTGTTGGAATGGGGTGGACCCGCCCCCGCCTTCCCCGGCAAGCGGGCGCTGGGGCGGCGGGTCCTGCCAATAAATTGCCATCATTATAGCATACCCCCTGCCAAAAAGCAAAGCGCCGCCGTCCGGCGCAGGGCGGCGCAAGGCCGTTTTCAGGGGCGGTGGTCGGGCCCGCGCCTACGAAAAAAAGGCCCCGGGCGCTGGGTTTGCCCCGGGCCTTTAAAAACCGTTCGGCAGGGGCCAAAAAAGCCCCCCACGGCGGGCGGTGTAGGGCTTGAAAACGGCGACTGACCGCTGGGCTTGCGCCGCCCAAAAGCCCCCCAGCCACAAACGCGGGAAAACAGGCAAAATAAAAAGCTGGGCCCAGAAGGCGAGTTGCCCCCAACCCCAGAACGATGGGGTTTGCGCCGCAAAAAAACGCGTTCCGCGCGGGCGCCTGCTTCAAAAAAGTCCAGAGCGTGAATTGGCTCCAGGCCCCGCCTGGGGGGAAGTGCCCGCAAAAAGATGCCCGCTTCGGCGCATGCGCAAAAGAAAACACACCCCACCAAGTGAGGTGTGCAACTTGGGTGCGGCAGCCTGCCGCTGGCGCGCTTGAAGGGATTCGAACCCCCGGCTTCATCCTTAGGAGGGATGCACTCTATCCAGCTGAGTTACAAGCGCCGGTGTGAACGGCCGTCCGGCCTGTACTGCGAGTCGGTCGGCTGCACATTATTATAGCAGACCCGCCGCCCAAAAGCAATGCCCGCCCCGCCTCGAATGGGGCGTTAAGAAAGCGTTAAGAGAAGAAAAAGAAGCCTAAACTTGTTGTAAAGAAAATGGGGATTTGCTATACTAATAGGTAGTTCGCTCCGGCGGGGGCGGCCCATTTCGCCCCCGCCTCGGGCGCCGTTTCAGTGGTTCGATAGGCAAAAATTTGAAAGAGAAGAGAGATTGCTGTCATGTCGGAACAAACGGTAGAAAAAAAGGTCAAGAAACCACTCTCCCCCACCCAGATCATCGTCGCCAGCTTCCTGCTGGTCATCACCGTGGGGGGGCTGCTTCTCTGTCTGCCCCTCTCCTCGCGCAGCGGGGAGTTCACCCCCTTCTTGGACGCCCTGTTCACCGCCACCTCGGCCACCTGCGTCACCGGGCTGATCGTGGTGGACACCTACCTGCACTTCAGCTTTTTCGGGCAGCTGGTCATCCTCTGCCTGATTCAGATCGGTGGGCTGGGTCTCATCACCTTCGTCACCTTTTTCAGCGTGGCGGTGGGCAAGAAGATGCGCTTCAAAAACATGTCCCTGGCGCAGGAGTCCATCAGCGCCCCCTCGGTCAGCGGGCTGCCCCACCTGGTGCGGATGGTGGTCAAGGCCTCGCTGCTCATCGAGGGCTGCGGCACCCTGCTGCTCTGCCTCAGCTTTATCCCCCGCTACGGCTTTTTGCAGGGGTTGTGGACCGCCTTTTTCCTGGCGGTGTCGGCCTTCTGCAACGCGGGCTTTGACATTTTGGGCCACGAGGGGGCTTACAGCAGCCTGATCCACTACACCGGCGACCCCATCGTCATCGGCACCATCAGCGCCCTGATCGTCATCGGCGGCCTGGGCTTTTTGGTCTGGGCCGACCTCTACGGTCTCCGGCACACCAAAAAACTGCGGCTGCACACCAAGATCGTCCTCTTCATCACCGCCCTCCTCATCCTGCTGGGGACCCTCCTCTTCTGCGTGCTGGAGTGGAACAACCCCTCCACCATGGGGCCCCTCTCCGTCCCCGAAAAGCTGGGGGCCGGGCTCTTTCAGTCCATCTCCTGCCGGACGGCGGGCTTTAACTCCATCGACCTCAACGCCATGTCGGGCTTTACCAAACTGGTCGCCAGCATCCTGATGTTTATCGGCGCGGGCCCCGCCTCCACCGGCGGCGGCATCAAGGTCACCACCTTCGCCGTCATCGTCATGACCATCCTCAGCTTCTCCTCCGGGCGAGAGAACACCGTCATCCTCAAGCGGCGCATCGACCACAAGACCGTCTACAAAGCCCTCACCATCTCCGCGCTGGCCCTAGTGGTGGCCTTCATCACCTCCTCGGTGATGTTCTACTCCATCCCCCGCAGCACATTCAACACCCCCATCAACGCCATCTTTGAGGCCTGCTCGGCCTTTGGCACCGTGGGCCTCTCCGACGGGCTCACCGGCGAGGGGAACGCCCTCACCCACATCATCACCATGCTCACCATGTTCATCGGCCGGGTCGGCCCCGCCTCCCTCGCCATCTCCCTGGCCTCCGGCCGGGGCGGGCGCAAAAAAAACCAGGTCATGCCCGAGGGCAAGGTCCTGGTGGGCTGATTTGCCAAGAGACGCCAAAAAGCGGCGAGCGCATGCTCGCCGCTTTTTTTGCAGTTCCTACTCTTTCAAACTGCCCTCGCCGCCCATCAGGGCGGTGAGCTCCTCCACCCGCTCGAGGGGGAAGGGGGGCAGCGCCAGGGGCTTGAGGGCGATGGACATCAGCTTCATGGGGTTGTCGTCGGCCGCCACCCGGTTGGACGAGAGATGTCCGCAGCGCCGGCAGCGGTGGATGACCGCCCACTCGCCGCCCTTCCGCACCCAGACGCCCACCGGCTCCATGATCCCGCCGCAGCAGGCGGCCCGATCGCCGGGCCGGTCGTCGACGTGCAGGCTGTGCAGGCAGTTGGGACAGTGGTTGCGGTGTCCGCTGCCGGCCCCCTCGGGCACCACTTGGCGGCCGCACACCTTGCAGGTAAAGACCTCTTCGCAGCGGTGGGTCCGGTAATACCCTGGGTCTTTTTGTCTTCTCTTGTTTTCGCGATTCATGGAAACTCCTCCTAAAAGCGGGGTCGCTCTGTCGGGAGGATCGCGGAGATCAGTTTGCGCAAACCTCCCGGTTTGGCGCAATCTCCGACTGGTTGGAACGCTTCAAAAAACAGCTCTCCTCTTTTTTGTGATGGGGCAGGGGGCAACGCCCTCTGTCCGCCCCCATCATACCACGCTGGGGTCCCAAAAGACAACCGGCTTTTTTGTATCCGCCGCGGCATTCTCCCCCTTTTCGGCGGGAATTGTGCTATACTGTAAGGGTATTTGCGGCGCGGGGAAGGCGCCCCGCCGCTCCAAAATCGTTCAAAGGGGGACTTTGCCCTGTGAAAATCACCGCCGTTTTGCAGGACTCCATGCCGGCTTTCGACATGCTGCCCGCCGTTTATCCCACCGACTTTCCCCAAGAAAAGGGCTCTTTCAAGCCCTTTATGCACACCCGTCTGGCCGCGGTTGCAGGGGCCGGCCTCTACGTCAACCACGCCGTCTTTGAAAATCCCGACCTGATCCCCATCCAGCGGGACGAAGGGGACATCTTCCAAAACTGCTGCGCCTCCTTCTCCCTCGATCCCTTCCCCCAGGCCAGCCGCTACTACATCAACGTCACCTGCGACATCTACGGCGGGTTCCTCGCCACCCTCTGCGACGGGGCCGAGATCGTCGACGACCTGACCCGGGAGATCTGCGCCGACTTCACCCCCCTCACCCAGGGCGGCTACAACGAGATCGGGGTCTATTGGGGGTGTACCTTCCTCCTCTCCGAGCGGCTCTTCGAGCGGCTCTACGGCGCCCACCAGCTGGACGAGACCACGGTGATGAAGGGGAACCTGTACATCTGCTGCCAAAACCCCAAGATGGCCCATTTCGGCACCGTCTCCCCGGTGGAGGAGCGGGAAAACGCCTCGGTCTACCGCACCGACGGCTTCTGCGACATTGAATTTTTGCGCCTCTAGGGTGTATACTGGACCAAACGGCGCGACTCAACCGCCCCGGGCGCTCTGCCGCCCCGGGCCAAAAGGGAGGACATACCTGTGAAAGGCCTGCTGAAACTGCTCATCGTCATCGCCCTGGCGGCTGTCGCCATCGGCCTGATCAACGACCGGGAAAACGACAGCTACCGCGACCTGTACCGCCACTACGTCAAACTGGACCTGGACGGGGAGGACGAGCCCGAACCCGTCTGAGCGCCCTCTGCAAACAGGCAATCGGCCCCCGCTCGCGAGAGAGCGGGGGCTTTTCTGTCTGCCGGAAACCGGCTGTTTTTTCTCCGAAAATGACGAAGTGATGAAGTTTGTTTTGCGCCCCTCTAACGATTGCCCTTCCCCCCTTGTCGGCCGCCCCCGGCCCGGGTATGATAGGGGTGAACAGAAGACTTCGCCCATGTTTGGGCCAGCGCCGTAGAGGAGGGATTTTTATGGTACTTGCCGCCCGCTCTGTCTCCGCCCTGTCGGTCCTGGGCTTTATCGGCCTGGCGGCTGTTCTCATCGCCCTGTTGAGTGTGATCTCCTTTCTCTTCTACCGAAAGAGAAAATAGCCGCCGGTCAGATCCGTCAAAAAAGGGAGCGCTTCCAAAGGCAGGGGATCATAAAGAAGTATTGCAAAAATATTGACCTATGCCAAGTGAACGGGAAATAAGAAAACTCTATGTGAATGGATAAACTATTTGCATAGAGTTTTTCTTTTGCTTATTTCAAATTTTCAGCGTCCGCAGGACGCGTAGCCGTCACCGAATGGGACGATCTTGGGGCTTGGGGGTTATCCCTCAACAAGCGTTTTGGCGGGTAGAAAACCCGCCAAAATCGCAAACATGTACATGTTTGCATTGCTTGCCAATCTGTGAAAATAATAAAGTTGAGGAAAAATGAAAAGGTACGTTAGCGTAGTATGCTGACGTACCTTTTTTGTATGATCATATTTTCAATTATCTCTTTTGCAAATCGCACAGAGCCAACCTTTCTCATTTTGCTCTACTTGAATTTTTGAAAACCCAGCATTTTCCAATTCTTTCTCAATCTGCTCGGAAGTATAAATTGTCATGCCGTGGATTATATCTGTCCATTTTTCGTCCTTTGTATTTTTCCCATTGGATTCATTGCATATCAGGAAAGTTCCTCCATTTTTAAGCACACGATATACTTGCTGAAAAGCAACTTGAATACCGGGCCAAAAGTAGATTGTTTCAAAGGCAGTTACCAAGTGAAAAGTGTTTTCTGAAAACGGCAGATTCATAACATTGCCTTGCAAAACTTCGCATCGGCCTTCCTGAATTGCTGCCCGATTAAGTTTTTTCGACTTCTGAACACTAACTTCGGAGTAGTCAACGCCAGTTATGTGTCCATTTGAACTTTTTCCCAAAAGGCGTTTGAGGTTAGCCCCTCCACCGCAGCCAATATCCAGACAGAAATCATCGTCGCGGATTTTTATGTGCGTCAAGCCCCATTCTGCAAGTGCGGCATGGCCGGTGTTCATCATATTGACCATGATCTTCCCGGCGAATCCTTTTGGTTTGCAGGTGTTTTGAAAGAAAGACATATTTTTTCTCCTAATTTAACATGATGCGAAAGATTGGCAAGTGCCGATTCTCCGAAGTTTTCCCGCAGAGTAGGAACTTAAATTTCTCCGGGCGTAACGCCATATCTTTTTTTAAAAGCGTCGATAAAATGGCTTGCGTTGGTATATCCTACCATCCATACAACGTCTTTCACCTTATACTTCTCTTTCTGCAAAAGCCTGTAAGCCATCTCCATACGTTTCTCCACGATATATTCATAGACGGTGCAGTTGAAACAGGTTTTGAAGCCCTGCTTTAACTTCGTTTCGCTTAAAAAACACTCCTGGGCGATCTGCTGGATGGTAAGGGGATGGAGAAAATGATGGTCGATCATTTCCCTTGCTTTCTGTAGGCAACGATAATCTTCTCTTGAGATTTCTTTATCCCCACTCTGTTTTCCAACGACTTCATCGCAGAACAGGGACAAAAGTTCCAAAACTTTCCCTTCCAAGTATATTTTCCTCAATTTCCGTTCCGGAGGGCAATCGACAAGATGTTGCAGCACCAATCGAATCTCGGATGTAGTAGGAAACACATGGGAACAGATTTTCTGTTCCGGGCAAATCAAATGGACAGTTTCCAACTGTTTTGTCAATTCTGCAAACCGATTCCTTTCCATGACAATGCCAAGGGTGCGATATGTTTCTCCCGGCTTATAGTAGCTGGAGCACCTGGAAAAACGCCCACACTGAAGGCTACACTCTGTGGGTGAAATCTCATAATGTCCATTTTTCCTTACATCAAAATCCCATTCCATACAACCATTCAGGCAAAAGGAGAGTTGAAAAACTCCACTTTCAGGGTATTCTTCGCGCAGCTCTGTCCCTCGGTCAAATGTCATCTCCGAGTGGAGAAGAAACAGCCCCGGCGACAGTTCCTGCATATCAACCCGTTGGTTTGCAACTTTGTTGCAGTGTCCCGGATACTTATCATTTGAAGTAAACGCTTTTTCCAGGACACTCTCTGAAATTGGAAGATCGTGTTGTATGCAAATCGGTGTATGTATAGTTGAAGGCATACCATGTGCGCCCCCTTTCATCTTAGCAAGTTAGCAATAACTAACCAATCGTAATTTTACCATAGTGCATGGAAAAAATCAAGGTGTGAGGATGATCCGCCGGATAGGGGTATGGAATTGTCGGATTCGGTTACAAAAGCGGGAAGCATTCTGATACACTAATTATGTATTTGAAAGAATATATTCCTCAAAAGAAAGCCAGGTGAAACGATATGAAGAAAGAAAAAGCGAAGCATGAGTCTCCCTACAAAGGGATTTTCCGCTTTGCCAGTGAAAAAAAGCAACAACTAACATTTTCCGTTATTCTGTCTGTTTTATCTTCTATATTCGGAATTGTTCCGTATATTGCGGTAGCAGTGCTACTTCAATCTGCACTGGAAGGCAGATTGACGATGGAATGGGCGGTGCTGCTTCCTGTAATTGCCCTGTGCGGATTTTTCTTAAAACATTGGCTCTATGCCAAATCTACCTTGTGCTCCCACAAAGTGGCCTATGAAATTATTAAAAATATCCGTGTTACTGTTATGCGAAAGATGTCCAAAGTATCTATGGGTACGGTACAGAGTAAATCTTCCGGTGAATTTAAGCAGCTTATCATGGACGATGCAGATCGTTTGGAAGTACCTATTGCCCATGCGATTCCTGAGATGATCGCAAGTACACTGGTGCCTGTCCTTGTCATTTTATATCTGCTTTTGATTGATTGGCGCATGGCTCTGGCGGCTCTTGCCACCGGCGTTATTGGCAATGTGATTTATTACTGTATGCTGATTGGCCGGGGCGAAATGATGAAGGAGTACATGGCTTCCAATGCCAATATGAACGCCACGATAGTGGAATATGTGAACGGTATGGAGGTCATCAAAGCATTTAACCAAACGGCCTCATCCATGGATCGGTTTCAATCCTCTGTTTTGAAAGTACGGGATGTAACAACAAAATGGTACAGACACTGCTGGCCTTTTATGAGTATCAGTCAGGCCGTTTTACCATCCTCTATCGCTTTTGTCCTGCCGGTTGGCATGGCGCTTTTTTCTGGCGGTGCAGTTAGCCTATCCGAACTCATTTTGTGCATTTTGCTTTCTATGGCTATTGTAGGTTCCTTACAGACCTTTTTGGATTTCTGGGAAAGTACTGCTGTTGTTGCAGAGGTACAACCCCGTATCCAAGCGCTTCTTGATATGGAGGAACTGCCAGAGCCGACACAGCCAAAACATAGTACCGGAGCGAATGTGGAGCTGAAAGATGTTCATTTCGGATATGGAGACAGTGAGGTCATTCATGGCGTTTCCTTTGCAGCAAAGGCGGGAACGGTCACAGCTTTGGTGGGGCCATCCGGTTCAGGCAAATCTACGCTTGCCAAGCTGATCGCCCGTTTCTGGGATGTCGATGCAGGTGCGGTTTTGGTAGGCGGCACGGATGTCCGGGAACTTTCCCTTTCCGATTTGACAGAGAAAATCAGTTTTGTATCTCAGGACAATTTCTTATTTAATATGAGCTTGCGTGACAACATTCGTATTGGAAAACCGGAGGCTACTGACAAGGAAGTGGAGTGGGCGGCTGCACAGGCCGGATGTGACGAATTTATTGCACGTTTCCCCAAAAGTTACGATACGAATGCCGGTGACGCCGGGGCAAGGCTTTCCGGTGGTGAGCGCCAGCGTCTTGCCATAGCAAGGGCGATCTTGAAAAATGCACCTATCGTGATTCTGGACGAGGCGACTGCCTTCACAGATCCGGAAAATGAAGATAAATTGCAGCATTCCATTGATAAGCTGACAAAAGGTAAAACGCTGATCGTTATCGCCCATAGGCTTTCTACTATCATGTATGCAGATCAGATTTTGGTTCTTGAAGATGGTCAGATTACTTCACGAGGCACACATGAGCAGCTTCTTACCAGTTCGGAAACCTACTTGGATATGTGGAAAGCCCATATCAGCACAATGGACTGGAGTATGAATCAGGAGGTGAGTGAATCATGCTGAAAATCATCCGTCGCGTATTGCGTTTGAGCGGCAACCTGTCAAAAAGGATTTGGGGTAGCTTTTTCTGCGGCTTTTTGGAATCCATGTTTGGCCTGCTGCCAATTGTTGCCGTATTTTTCGTATTAAACCAATTACAAAGTGGCCTTGAAATTACCGGCCAAACTTGGGGTATCGTTCTTACCCTGATTATAGGAGGACTTGTGCTGCGCAGCATTTTCAAATATCTCGTGTATCGCCTGCAAAGCACCGCAGGATTTGAATTTGTGGCACGGGAACGAATCTCCTTGGGCGACCGGCTCCGCAATGTACCGATGGGCTTTTTTCACGACCACAGCATGGGCGAGCTGACCGCCACCATGACCTCTGACCTGAATTATCTGGAGAACTACTCCATGCATATTCTGGACAAAGTGACATCTGGCGTTTTGACCATGATTGTTATGGCGATTTGCGTTCTGACCTTCGACTGGCGCATTGGAATTGTATTCCTGCTGGGGATTTTTCTCTCTTTCCCGGTCTACAATTATATGCAGAAAAAAGGAAAGGATCTGTCCGAAAAACGGCAAACAATTCAGGCGGACGCGATTGCGGCCACTCTGGAATATGTGCAGGGGATTTCGGTGATTAAATCCTTTAATATGTGTGAAAAGAATGTCAGCGAGATTGAAAACGCTTACGAAAAAAATGCGGATTCTGCCTATGAAGTAGAAAGCGTGTTTACACCGCTGAACATGAGCTACTCTTTGGTGTTTCGCATTTGCGCCTGCATTATGATGTTCTGTGCAGGACTCTTGGCTATTGGCGGTGAACTCACCTTTGCAAGACTTTCCGTTATTCTGCTTGCCTCGTTTACCATCTTCAATCCCCTTGAGGTCATGGGACAGATGACTACGTTAATTCGTATGCTGGATTCCACGCTTGACCGGGTAGAACGTATCAAGCAGGCAAAGAGAATTGATGAAAATGGCAAAGACATCTCTTTGGATTCCTTTGATATTGCCTTTGACCATGTTTCCTTTGCTTATGAGAATGGCAATCCAATTTTGAACGACGTGAGTTTTTCCATTCCGCAGGGAAGTATGACTGCGATTGTCGGCCCTTCTGGTAGCGGAAAAACTACGATTACGCGACTGATTGCCAGGTTTTGGGATATACAGGACGGCAGTATTACCGTTGGTGGCCACGATGTCAAAGAGTTTACCTGCGACAGCCTATTAAAGAATATGAGCATGGTGTTTCAGAATGTCTATCTATTCCGCGATACCATCGAGAATAATATCAAGTTCGGATTCCCGGAAGCAACACATGAACAAGTTGTGGAGGCCGCGAAAAAAGCCTGTTGCCATGATTTTATCACAGCGCTTCCAGACGGATACAATACGGTCATCGGAGAAGGCGGCTCTACTTTATCCGGCGGTGAAAAGCAACGAATCTCTATCGCGCGTGCCATGCTAAAAGATGCACCGATTATCTTACTTGATGAAGCTACTGCCAGTGTTGATCCCGAAAATGAAGTGCATTTGCAGCAGGCCATCAGCGCCTTAGTAAAAAACAAAACGCTGATTGTTATTGCCCACCGGCTGTCTACCATCCGGGATGCCGATCAGATTTTAGTGGTGGATAACGGAAAAATCGCACAAAAAGGTGTTCATGCCGATTTGATTCAGCAAAAAGGAATCTATCAAAACTTCTGGAATATCCGGCAGAAAGTACGGAACTGGAAACTTGCACAGTGATTTGTGGACTGCGGCGGGCAATATGCCGCCTGCCGCAGTAATCTTTACAGCATAGTTAGCTTGGATTAACCGGGAAAGGAGGGAAAAGATGAAATCTTATTGGATAAAACGGATTGTACGGTTACTGATTTTGCTTTTGGGCGTAAGTGTTCTGTGTTTTGTTCTGACTGCGCTATCCAGCACAGATCCAGCCGTTTATATTATACGCCGTGGCAATCTCTCTCCTACACCGGAAATGATAGCGCAGGTACGCACAGAGCTTGGCTTGGATCAGCCTCTCCCTGTTCGATATTTTAACTGGATTGGCGGGATCTTTCACGGTGACTTCGGAGAATCTGTTTTTTCAACAAACGAAGTGGCGGAAGATTTGGCAAGATATTTCCCGCAAACACTGCAATTAGTTGTCCTTTCACTGGCTGAAATTATTGTGTTTTCCATATTGCTTGGGGTTTTATGCGCAGCAAAAAAGAATAAGCTAACTGACCATATTATGCGGATTATTTCGCTGTTTGGGATTTGTGTTCCACCTTTTTGGCTTGGTTTTTTACTATTGCTTGGTTTTGCTGTGGAAATCCCTATTTTCAGTGTAACACCTGCACCGGGAATCGTAGGGTTGATATTACCATCCATCACACTATCCTTTCCTGTAATTTGCTCTACTGTCCGCGTATTTCGGGCTTCGTTGCTGGAGGAAATGCACCGTGATTATGTGAGCTTTGCCCGTGCCAATGGAATGACGGTGAACAGAATACTTTGGACAAAAGCATTACGCAATGCATTGCCGCCCGTTATCACTTTGTTCTGTCAATATGTAAGCTATTTAATTGCGGGAAGCGCCGTAGTTGAAAAAGTCTTTTCCATCAAAGGTGTAGGCAATTATTTAATGAATTGTATTATGGCCGCTGATGCCAATGCGATAGGCGCTTGTATGCTGATTATTGCAACGCTGTATCTTTTGGCTGAATTATTTGGAGAAATACTCAACCATTTACTGTGTCCGTGGAGAAAGGAGGAGAGCGATGTTGCGTAAAATATTGAAAAATCCGCAAGCGGTCATTGGGCTTGTTTTGATTGTATTGATTTGCGCCATCGCAATCCTCGCACCAATTCTGGCTCCACATTCGCCAGACGAGGTAAATCCTTTGATGAAATATCAAGCGCCGAGTGCGAATTATCCCCTCGGAACCGATCAGCTTGGGCGGTGTGAATTATCCCGCTTGCTTTACGGTGCAAGAGCATCCCTTGGGCTGGCGCTCCCTATTTTGATTTTGCTGGGAGGAATTGGTTTAGTTCTTGGGATGATGACAGCGTGTATCGGTGGGGTATTTGACCGCATTATGACGGGAATCAGTCAGGTGTTCATCGCTTTCCCCACGCTCATTATCGCCGTAGCGATTATCGGCGTTTTGGGAAATGGCCTGCAAAATATTATATGGGCGGTTGTCATTTCCATGTGGGCGAGGTTTATGCAGCTTATTCGCACCTACGCTAAAACGGAACTCGGACGGGATTACATTGTAGCCGCAAGAGTGTCTGGCTGCGGGATGTGGCAGCTTATCATCCACCATTTAATTCCCAATATACTTCCTCAATTTTTGGTGTATTTTTCAACAGGCGTAGCTTCTGCTATCCTCACTGTTTCCAGCTTTTCGTTCCTTGGCCTTGGGCTACCAAGCGGAACAGCTGAATGGGGCGCAATGCTGGAAGAAGCACAGGCGGCACTATATTCCCACCCGGAACTGCTTATTTACCCTGGTATCTGCATTTTCATCGCCGCCGCAGGTTTCAATTTGTTTGGAGAGGCACTTCGAGACATTCTCCAGCCACAGGGGGATGTGTTATGAGTAAAAAACTGTTGCAGGTAGAACAACTTAGCATTGCGCTTAAAAATCCACATCAGCAATTAGTCAGAGATATTAACATTTCGCTGGAGGAAGCAGGCGCAACTGTCCTTTTGGGCCAGTCAGGAAGTGGGAAAACCATGACCTGCCGGGCAATTCTGGGGCTGCTTAACCGCAACACTTTTCAAGTGGACGGTAACATCCAGTTTGATGGAGTATCGCTTTTACAGTTAAAGGAAAAAGAACGGACACTTTACTATGGCAGCAAAATTGCTTTTATGCCGCAAAACCCAATGACATCCCTTGATCCTTCCAGAAAAATCGGCGTTCAAATGGCTGGATTTCTCAAACTTCATCAAGATCTGAAGGGAAAAGACGCGCTTTCTCTTTATGAACAGGCATTATCACGGGCAGGTCTTACAGACACCAAAAGGATTTTAGGCAGCAGACCGTATCAGCTTTCGGGAGGTATGCTCCAGCGCTGTCTCATTGCTCTTGCGATTGCCGGTAAAGCAAAACTGGTAATCGCAGATGAACCGACTACCGCTTTAGACGCGATTCACAGGGACAAAGCAGTTGAGCAATTTTTGCATCTACAGGAGCAAGGCTGCGCCCTTTTGATTGTGACCCATGATTTTGACGTTGCCCGGCATATCGGTGGCCATGTCCTGATTATGAAGGAAGGCCGTATGGTGGAACAAGGCCGAGCTAAAGAGGTTTTGCAAAATCCGCAGGCTGCCTATACGAGAGAACTGATCGAGGCAATCCATTTAGGGTGGAGGTGAGTGTGTGCTGGAGGTGAAAAATGTAAGTAAGCAATACAAAGGTGAGGATAAACTGCTGTTTGACGCAGTTTCCGATGTGAGCCTGTCTATGGCGGATCACAGGATCTATGCTTTGGTAGGTGAAAGCGGCTGTGGGAAAAGCACTTTGTCACGACTGATTTTGGGATTGGAATCCCCTTCATCCGGGCAAATCCTACTGGATGGTAAACCGATTTCCCGTAAAAGAAAAAACAACCGGAAAGAAACAGCGAAAGCAATTCAGCTTGTTTTACAGGATGGAAAAAGCGCCCTTGATCCGCATTTTACGGTTTATCAGGTGATTGCCGAACCATTGCGTAATCTGCTGGCCTTGCCGAAGGATAAGGAACGGTCAAGAGTTTATGAATTGCTTGACCGCATGGAACTGCCCAAAGAATCGGCAGCAAAGAAAACAGGGGAATTATCCGGCGGGCAGCAAAAACGCGTAGGGATTGCCCGTGCTCTGGCTGTTTCCCCGCGCTATATCGTCTTTGACGAATCCATCAGCGGTTTAGATGTCATCTTGCGAAAAAACATTTTAGAATTGCTAAAAAGAATTCAGGAGGAAGAACAATGCAGTTATCTTTTCATTACCCATGAAATTGACGCCGCGCTTTACCTTGCGGACGAGATTCATGTTATGCAAAATGGGAAACTGATTGAAAGCCGCAGGTGGTGCGGAAATCTGGATGTATTCAAAAATCCATATACCAAACAGCTTTTGCAGGCTTCCCACTTGATTTAAAACAGGTATATGCGCTCCTAAAGGGCGTGATATATACAAAAATCTATGAAGCCCCTTCGGGGATACCTTCATGCCGTGACAAACACGGCAAAAACAAAGAAAGGACGGTAATGTTATGAAACTAAAGTCACTTGCAGCACTGATGATGGCCGGTGTTATGGCTCTCGGCCTTTGTGCTTGCACAAACAGCGGAACGCCGGATGATTCCTCGACTTCTGACACTTCGGAGGCAGCAAATGCAGAACCGGTAAGCATTACAACAACAGAAAGCTGGGATTTTTCCACAGGTTTTTATCCCGCGCTATCTGCGGGCAGTTCCAACGGAACGATGGGATTTACCTATTATGCCCGTAACTGCTATGATACGCTTGTTGTTCGTGAAGGCAGTGAATTTAAGGGCGGGCTTGCCGAAACATGGGATATCAGCGACGATGGCCTGACCTACACTTTCCATCTCAAAGAAGGCGTAAAGTTTTCGGATGGTGCCGACTTCAATGCGGAGGCGGTAAAGACCAGTATTGAAGCAGCTTTTTCCAATATGGGACAGAGTATTGCCCAGTTTGGCAAGATCGGTGTTCTTACGGAATCCATCGAAGTAATCGACGAGTATACTGTCGCATTGCACCTGACAACACCGTATTACGGCGTTTTAAGTGACCTTGCCATGTGCAATCCAATGGGAATCGTATCGCCCAATGCGTTCAATGAGGATTTGACCACCAAAGAAGAACTGATGACCCAGACAATGGGAACCGGCCCCTACATGTACGCCGGGGACAGTGACGGAACCTCTTATACCTTTGTCCGTAATCCGAACTATTGGGGAGAAGAGCCTGATGTGGACGAGTTTACCGTAAAGGTAATCGCTGATCCGGAATCTGCTGTTCTTGCGCTTCAAAGCGGCGAAGTAGATTTGCTTGCCGGTACATCCCGTTTGAGTTTTGCCGGTTATACCGAGCTTTCCTCTGCGGATGGAATTGGGACGACAGTGGACGACAGTGTTTCAAATAGCCGTTTTATTGGTTTCAACACACAGAAAGCCCCATTTAACGATGCGGCTGTTCGTCAGGCAGTTGCCTATGCGATTGATAAAGAAACTATCAGTTCCAATGTTTTCTCTGGACTGGAAACAGCATCGACCTATCTGCTTGATACATCCCTGCCGTATTGCGATGTAGAAACTACTACCTATAGCTATGATCCTGAAAAGGCCGCAGAACTTCTGGAAAGTGCCGGTTGGGTAGACAGCGATGGAGATGGGATTCGAGAAAAAGATGGTACAAAATTGAGCGTCACGTTGGACTATATCACCAATCAAGGAACGCTGGATGATGCTGCCCTTGTCATTGCGCAGGAATTGGGCGAAGTAGGCTTTGAAGTAACGCCACGCGGTGCAGACAATATGACTTGGTTTACACAGGTTTCCACCGATTTTGATTTCTCGCTCCACACAACCTACGGTGGCTACTATGACCCGTTCCTCACCATGACAAATATGAACCCTGAGATGATGTCCGACCCGATTTTGTGGCAGGTTGCTTTGACGATGGAAAATGGCACAAACATCATAAAGGAATTGGACAGCACCGCCGATCTGGATCGTGTGCAGGAAATCTATAACGAGGTGCTGACCTTTACAGCAGATCAGGCCGTACTGGTTCCGTTTACTTCGGCTCATCAGTATGCGGCATTTAACAGCGACAAGATTGAATCTTTCAGCTTCGGCAGTGACCAGCTTTTCATTGAGATTGCCAATGTAAAGGCAAAATAACGGTAGCTAATACCCAAAATACTCTGGATGGGAGGTGTGCCAATGGCTTTGACATCAGCAATGGAGGACTATCTGGAGGCAGTCTTGATGATGCAGAAAAGACATGGTTATGTCCGCTGTGTGGATGTGGCAGAGCATTTAGGAGTAAAAAAGCCCTCTGTAAGCCGGGCTGTCAAGGAATTGTCCAAATCCGGGCATCTTGTAAAAAATGCTGACGGCACACTCTCCCTGACAGAATTGGGATTGCAGTTTGCCGAACAGATTTATGAAAAGCATCGTTTTTTTACAGAACAGCTTATCGCGGCAGGGGTAGATCCAAAAACTGCGGAGCAAGATGCCTGCGGAATTGAACATGTAATCAGCGCAGAGTCTTTTCAAAAGTTAAAGAAGGTATTTGATGACGGTTAGGTGGTGGTGATATGGGAAATTAGCTGTATTTGATTTAGCTGAAACTGGCAGGCAAATTGGGGAAAAACTGTTTGCCCTGCTTTCTGTCAGCCAAAAGAAGGAGCTGGCTCAGTTTGTTCGTGACTATGAGGCTGGCAATCTTCCGGCTGATGTCCCATACTCAACACTCTTTCGAGGCCAGTATTTTATTTCTCCGCAGGCAGATCAGCCATTGACGGAAATTCAGGAAGGTGATTTGTACTTCTGCCTGGAGAAGCGCTTAGTGACAGTGCAAAGCCAGGTGATTTCGCTGACAGTCAAGGAATTTGACATCTTTTCTCTACTTATCCAGCACCCTGGGCGCGTGTACTCCTATGAAGTGATTCTGGACTTGGTCTGGCAGGAGGATTACAACTACTATTCCCGCAAGGCGGTCAACAATCATATCAGCAACCTGCGAAGGAAAATAAAGGTAGCGCCGGATGTGCCGGACTATGTGAAAAGCGTCTACGGTATCGGCTATAAATTTGAAATCTGAGAAATACCATCATGGCTTATGAAAGCCATGATGGTATTTTTTTGCGGAAACACCTACAAAAATACCCTTAAAAATGTCACGACTAATAGAGAGGCATTTTTAAATTTTTCTGCTGAACCCCCGTAAAAACCCCTCAAAAATGAAATGAATATTAGAGGGATATTCTTTGACCGTCTGAAAGGAGATGATAGAAATCAAAGAAAAAATCCCTATAATGACCTATTCCCAGTACCGCAGGGCAAGAAAACTGGTCCATCAGTGCTGCAATTATGAGAGCGGGAATTGCCTTGCTCTTGACGATGGAGAAGAATGCGTGTGCATACAAAGCATTTCCTACTCTCTGCTATGCAACTGGTTCCGTGCCGCTGTCCTGCCTTTGGATGAACCTCTGGCGACTGCTTTGCTTTATCGGAAGGAACACAAACGGTGCGCTGTCTGCGGACAAACCTTTCTTCCCGGTTCCAACCGGGCGAAATACTGCAAGCCCTGCGCCGCTATCATTCACCGCAGGCAAAAAACAGCCAGTGACCGGAAAAGGCGGGCTGCCTGCGGACAATTAGAGACGAAAAAGCCTTGATTCTGCGGGCTTTGTCAGCGCCGTTCAACGGGATAGAGGGATAAATCCCTTATACCCGCCCAGAACGAGCTTCTAACCGTCCGTATTGGGATTTTCCGTATTCGGGATTCCAGGACACGGCAAAGCTGACGCTCTGGAACGTCTATATCCTGTTTTTCAGTCCGTGGTTTTCCTGCCTCTCTGACCGCCCGGATTTAGACGGTAGTTAATAAAAAAGAGTTAAATACAAAACAGTCAATATCAATCTATCTATCACAGCGATGGATGGATAGAAAGGAGAATTTATGATTCCATACAAGACAGATACCGATATTTCGTCTTACATCATTTTTCCACGGTTCCTTATCCCCATGGATTTATCCAATGACGCCAAGGTGTTGTACGCCCTGCTTTTAGACCGGGCGGGGATTTCCAAAAAGAAAGGCTACATCGAAACGGATGGAACCATCCGCCTGTACTTCACTGTGGAGGACGCTAAATCGAAACTCCGACGGAGCAGGCAGGTGGCAATGCGGGCGTTTCATGAACTGGAATCCTGCGGCCTAATCTTCCGCCGGAAACAGGGTCTTGGACGGCCGGCTGTGATTACCCTGAATATGCCGGCTGATAAAAGGAGGGGCGCCAATGATTGATGAACAAAAGCTGTATGAGCTGCTAAAAGATTTTGACCCCGCTGTTGGGGAACGGATGGAGCAGCATTTCAGGGACGGGGCGTTTTACTTTGACCTTGGCGGCAGCAGCTATCCCTTCTTTGAGGGGAATACCGTCTACACGGTCATTCCCCACTTTGCGGAAAAAGGCTCGGAAGGGATCGTGAAGAAACTCAAGCGGCTGATGGAAAAGGATTTACGGGAAAAAGAATCAGAGACATAGCTGAAAAATCGAAACCGGAGCGTTATAATAAGGGCAACCGTTTACTTGGCTGCCTGAACAGAAAGGAGAAGCAAATGAACCAGCAGCCAGACAAGATCACCGCTTTATACTGCCGCTTGAGTCAGGACGACGCCCTGGACGGGGAAAGCAATTCCATTACCAACCATGATGTAATGTATAGAGGGTGGATTACACCAAAAAACATTACATCATGACTGGCGGCTCATTTGTGGCGAATGAAAAGACAGTTATGATAAAGGAGGGATGCCCTCAAACCTACCGTAACTGTCAACCACATTCTCACGAAAGGAGCCTTGTATGGAACTGACTTACACCCAATGCGGCGACTATCTCATTCCCAACCTTGTGTTAGCAGACACCAAAGAGTACCATATCGGGAAATATGGCCGGATGCGCCGTGCCTACTTAAAAGAACATCGGCCCATTCTGTATACCGATCTCATTGTCACTGAAAAGCTGCTTCCCCACTTGGAGGAAATCGACATCGCCTGCCGGGAGCGGCTGGAAATCATTGAAAAATCCATGATGCAGCAAGAGGGCGTCACAGAAGCCCTGAAAGCTGCCGACCAGATGGCATGGGTGCGCTCCATGAACTCCATCCACAACAGAGCCGAGGAAATTGTCCTGGCTGAGCTGGTCTACTGTTGAGGGAGGGAACACCATGATTTTAGAAGCCATGTATAATGGAGAGTTTTATCCCTGTGAAACAGTCGTACCCACGTCCCCGGAATACCACAAGGCGATCCAAACCTGTGCAGCGTTGATGGAGCAGTTATCCCAGCGGCTCAGCAAAGAGGACTATGCGCTGGTGGAGGAACTCCGGGCGCAGAACGCTATCGCCCAATGCGAGGAAAGTGAGAGCCATTTCAAGTATGGCTTTTCGGCAGGGCTGATCGTCCATCAGGAAGCCTATGAACAGCTGCAAAACAAGAAATAAGCGATGGCCGAAAAAGCCCACGCAGCCGGAAAGAGAACCGGAAGCGTGGGTTTTCTGTGTATATGGTTATTCTGTCAGATCATCCGAAGTTTCCGCAACCAGCCTGTCAAAGTCGCTCTGATAGCTTCTGTCCTGCAATACCCGGAACTTTTCAAACTCTTTCTCGGCAAAGGCTTTGGCAATAGCGGCGGTCACCTTGCCCTTATCATGCAGAATATCTTCCTCGTTGAACTGTAAAAATGCGTCAAGCCGCTTGACCCAATCGGCCATATACATGACATTTCCCCGGCGGGCCTGCCGTTCCGCATAGTCCAGATACATGGTGACGATCTCGTTCAGGTTTCGCATTTCCGTTTCGTTCAGATAGTTTTTGGCGACGGTGACATCCGATTTACGGATGCGGCCTTTGGGGGCGTTTTTCCATGTGGTCAGCCCCATGTTGGGCTTGGTGCTGTCGGCACGGTCGTATACGATCTCGGCGGCGGTATGATGGGTGACCGCATAGTGGAGCTTGTTCTGCACCGTGGCAAAAAACTCCTTTGTGATGGGGCTTTCCACATCGTAGTCGGCGCTGCACTGAGAATAGATGTCCGTGATTTTCTGGTAAAATCTTCTCTCGCTGGCCCGGATGTCCCGGATACGCTCCAGCTGTTCCTCAAAATAATCCTTGCCGAAAAAGTTCTCCGGCTCCCGCAGCCGTGCGTCATCCATCACATAACCTTTGATGATGAACTCTTTCAACACCCGGTTCGCCCAAATGCGGAACATGGTCGCCTTTTTGGAGTTCACACGATACCCCACAGCGATAATGGCGTCCAAATTGTAATAGTTGGTCTGATACCGTTTCCCGTCCGCCGCAGTTGTTTCCATTTTGGAAACAACTGAATCCTCGTTCAGTTCTCCAGATTCAAAAATGTTTTTCAGATGCTTGGAAATAGCCGCTTTCTGCACCTCGAACAGTTCTGCCATTTTTGCCTGTGTCAGCCAGAGGTTTTCCTGAAAGAGCAGGATTTCCACCCGCACTTCTCCGTTTTCGGTCTTGTAAAAGAGGATTTCTCTGGTTTCATACGGGGTCAGTCCCTGTTCCTCGCTCATTCCTCGTCACCTCCATCCGTCCGGTTCTTTCCCCGGCTCTTGTAGACATTATACTGGTTCTTGCACCGTGGGCTGCAAAAGGCGGCATTGGACCGGCTGCCCAGGAACACCTTCTGGCAGTGCTTGCACAGGCGCAGGGGCTGGTCACCGTCTACCAGCATGAAGCTGAACATCATCTGGATGCCCAGCAGCAGCGAATGGAAATCCCAATAGATGGTGGGCTTATCCAACAGCTCAATGTGGTAGCTGGGGGCAATCCCGCCGAACGCAGCCATGGCCTTGCGATACAGCCCCCGTGCGTCCTCGTCAATGGAATCATAGTCATTGTAGTACAAAATGGCGGTGGTCAGTGTAAAGGCCCAATCTTTGAACTGCTGGGCAACCCAGTCGTAGGGTTCCGCATATTCCCGCTGGAAGCTCATGTTCTTCGCCATCGGCTCGTCCATGAAGGTCATGGTCAGGGCAACCATCGTCCGGTCACCGGACACATTCCATGTGGATTCAATGCCTTTCTTCACCAAATCCAGCTGATCAAAGGGATAAAACAGGGACAGATATTTGTCCGTCGCCATGGATTCTTCCTTAATAAAGTGGTTTTTCGGTAGGTACACCGCCTCATAGTCCATAAAAGACGGCGTGGTGGGCAGGGCGGTCATCAGCCCCAGCAGGCCGTACCGGGTGACAAACTCCATCACTGCCTTTTCCACTTCTGCTTCCGGCTTGCGTCCCATCATCAACATCCCTACATTCAGGGCATCCAGCACAATGTTGGGGACCTCTTTCAGCGGATTGTAGACATCCGGCTTTGCACTCTTGCCGGGGGTGATGTACCGCTTGCCATCTTCCGCTGTTTTCAGCTCGTAGTGATCGTACCGCACCCAATGGGAACGGGACTGTTCAAACAAATTTTTCATCATACACGCCCTTTCTCCTTAATCGTCCCAATTATCAGGGGCGGTTTTTCTTTTTTCTGCGCTTGGTCTTGTTTTCCCGCCGGATCACGGCGTCCTTGCCCTGTTTTCTTGCGATTTTCGAGTATTCCTCCAAAAATTGGCGTTCCCGCAAGGTCAGGCTGCCGCCATGCTCCTGCTTGCCGCACAGATGGTCATACATCTGGCGCTGCAATTTCTTGTGGATGGTTTTCCGCAGTTTGCGAATGTTGCGGTCAGACTGCCCACGAACAGCGGCAAGCCGGGTGGTGCTGTACAGCCGCAAAGAGAGGAAATACAGGACTTCCTTATGTTCCTCGCTTAATTCCTCCACCATGCGGGATATAAAGGCGTCAGCGGTCAGGTTGTGCATCTCATAGGGGCAGTCAAACAGGATGTCCAGAAAGTTCCCGGCCATCAGCTGCCGGTATGCGGGATTGTTCATCCAGCGGGGAATGAGCTTGGGTTCCGGCACCGCCTGATATTCCAGCGGCACATCCCCACGAAGGTTTTCGTGGTCTCGTTCCCGGCGCTCCCGGTTCCGGTCCAGCTTGTTCCATTCCTCCACCACGGCCCGGAAATCCTTCTCCGTGCGTGCTGCTTCCTCCAGCCGCCGCACAGCTTCCGCTCGAATCTCCCGTTTCAGCCGCTTTTCGTTGACCGGGGCGGCTTCTTCTTCCTCGTCCTCCAGCTCCGCTTCATAGTCGATGGGATGCTCGTCCTGCTCCAGCTCACTTTCCAGCTCGGCCAGACGTTCTTCCGCAAGCGCCTGTTCCAGCGTTTCCTCCGTTGCACCAGCGCCTGTCTCATCGTCCCATCCGGTGAAGCCACCCTCGGTATCCAGAAGCTCGTCATCAGACAGATACGCCATGACCCCACCTCTTTTCAAAAAAATATTTTGCGATTTTTCAAAAATGGTTCCGTTTTGCACCCCGGATTTCTCCTATTAGTGAAAGAGTAATCTAAAAACAAGTTACTTGGGTTACATTCGCTCATTCACACAGGAGAAAGGGGGCTTTCGCCATGTTCAGGCTTGACACAAAAAAGTAACATAATCGCAGGTTACAAACATCGGAACTATAACAACAGTATACACCGGATGCGCCGAAAGCGCAAGAAAGAGAGGTTCTATGGCAGATAAAAACGCCGTGTTTCTGACCCGGCACATTGGCAAGACCACCTATAAAGTTCGTGTCTACCTCAGCGAAACCGCCGAGGAAACGATGGAAGATAAAATTCTGCGGCTGATCCGCAACGACGGGCTGGCAAATCAGCCGGAATGTGGTATAATGGAACTGCCACAAATGAGCCGTCCGTCTGAAAGGAGCGCCTGATATGGCAAACAGACAGACGGAAGAAAAAATCACTGCGCTCTATGAGCGCCTGTCCCGTGACGATGACCTCACGGGCGACTCGAACTCCATTCTGAACCAGAAACGTTATCTCGAAAGCTATGCAGCACAGCGGGGCTACACCAATATCGTCCACTACACAGACGATGGGTGGTCCGGCGGCAACTTTGACCGTCCCGCATGGAAGCGCCTTGTGGCGGACATTGAGGCGGGCAAGGTGGCCCATCTGCTGTGTAAGGACCTAAGTCGGATCGGCAGAAACTACCTGCAAACCGGCTTTTACACCGAGGTAATGTTCCGGCAGAATGGGGTTCATTTTGTTGCTGTCGCCAATAACATTGACAGCGAGGAACAGGACAGCGGCGAGTTTGCACCCTTTCTCAATATCATGAACGAATGGTATCTGCGTGACCAGTCCAAAAAGGTTTCGGCAGCATACCGTGTCAAGGGCAAGGCGGGCAAGCCCACCACCAACAACGCCATCTATGGCTACAAAAAAGACCCGGAGGACAAGGACCACTGGCTGGTGGACGAGGAAGCTGCCACTGTGGTGCGGCGAATTTTCCGGCTTGCGGTGGAGGGACACGGCCCCTATGAGATTTCCAAAATGCTCACAGCCGAGAAGGTGGAGTGCCCCGCCTATTATCTGGCCCGCAACGGCAGGGGCAGCCGGAAGAATACCGTGGACACCAGCCGCCCCTATGACTGGTACGGCTTTACGGTCAGCTCCATGTTGGAGAAACCGGAATATATGGGGCATACCGTGAATTTCCGTTCCTCCAAAAAGTCCTACCGGGATAAGCGGGTAAAAAATGACCCGTCCGACTGGCTGATTTTTGAGAATACCCACGAGGCCATTGTTGACCCGGAAACCTGGCAGCTGGCCCAGCAGGTGAAGCGGACGGTGCGCCGGACAGATACCACTGGCGTCGCCAATCCCCTGACCGGCCTTGTGTTCTGTGCCGACTGCGGAGCAAAGATGTATAACCACCGGGGCAAACACACACGGGCAGATGGCAAGGAGTACAGAAACGACACCTATAACTGTTCCACCTACTGCTTGACCATCGAACGAGAAACCCAGATGTGTTTTTCCCACAGCGTCAGCACCAAGGCTCTGAACGCCCTGATTCTGGAAACCATCCGCACTACCGCCAGCTATGCCATCCAGAACAGGGAGGAATTTATTCAGAAGGTTCGCAGCATTTCACAGGTTCGCCAGCAGGAAGCAGCCAAGGAGCTGAAACGCAAGGTCGCCAAGGAGCGCAGGCGCAGCGCCGAGCTGGACGTGCTGATTAAAAAGCTGTATGAAACCTATGCCATGGGCAAGTTGGAGGAAAAACGGTTCGAGCTGCTGTGTGCCGAATATGAGAAGGAACAGGCCGAGCTGGAACAGCTGCTTGCCTCCGAGCAGGCGCAGCTGAACCAGTTCCATGAGGACACGGACCGTGCCAGTCACTTTCTGGCGCTGGCACAGAAATATACAGATTTCACCGAGCTGACCGCCCCTATGATCCATGAATTTGTGGAGAAGATTCTGGTCCATGCCCCGGACAGAAGCACCGGGGAACGGGTTCAGGAAATCGAGATTTACCTGAACTTTATCGGGAAATTTGAAGTGCCCATGCCCGAACCCACCGAGGAAGAACTGGCTGCGGAGGAAAAGCGCCGCCAGAAGCGCATCCGTGACCATGAAAAATATCTGCGCCAGAAGGAGCGCAAACAGAAGATTGCCGAAGGGCTGATCGTTCCGGGTGAACCGTACCAGCTGGTGTGCCAGTGCTGCGGAGAGTCGTTCCAGTCTATCCGCCCCAACGCTAAATTCTGCAAACCCGCCTGCCGGGAGAAGTTCTACCGGCAGGAAAAGCGGAAAGCCAAAGAAACGGAAGCATCACAAACTGCATAAGGATTGCGGCCTGCCCAAATAAACCGGGCAGGCCGCATTTTTTATGCCCTGAAACGGAGGGATTTTTTATGACACTCTTTGAACTGGTAAAACAGAATATTTGTGTGCCCGATGCGGCTGAACACTATGGGCTGCAAGTCAGCCGAAACGGGATGTGCAGCTGTCCGTTCCATGAGGACCGGCACCCCAGCATGAAGCTGAACGAGCGTTATTTTTACTGTTTCGGCTGCGGAGCCACCGGCGATGTGATCGACCTTGTGGCGAAGCTGTTTGACCTGAGCAGCTACGAGGCAGCACAGAAGCTGGCCCAGGATTTTGGGATTGGCCCGGACAAGCCGCCTGCGGCAGCTGCCCTGCCCAAACCGGAGCGTCCCCTGCTGAAAGCATACCGGCAGGAGCAAGTGCGCTGCCTGCGGGTATTGTGCGATTATCTGCATCTTCTGGAACGCTGGAAGGTGCAGCACACACCCAAGACACCGGAAGATGTTCTGGATGACCGGTTTGTGGAAGCCTGCCAGATGCTGGACTATGTGGAGTATCTGGCAGATTTGCTCATTGCCGCCGAGCTGGAACAACGGGTAAAAATCGTAGAAATGCTGAACAAGGATGGTCTGATCGCCGGTTTGGAGGAACGGCTGGACAGGCTGAAAAAGGAGGACGATGCCCATGAAAAACAAAGCGCAGCTTGACGGGATGCCCGTCTGGTTTGATGGAAAAAGCATCAACGAAGCCCTGTTTTGTGAGGAGTTCTTGCAGACGCACAAGATCATCTTCACAAACGGGGCTTTTTTCACGCCCGAAGGCCGTGTGACAGACGAACTGCCCCTGCGGGGAGAGATTTTTGAGGAGCTGAAATGCTGTGCGGTCAGCAACATTCCCCGCAAAATCAGCAACATTGTGGAGCTGATGAAGCTGGCGGCGCTGGTGGAGGATTTTCCCCCGGAGCCGGACCGGATTCACCTTTCCAACGGGACGCTTTTTCTGGATGGAACCTTTGCGGAGGGAAAGCCGGAAAACGTCCGCAACCGTTTCCCCGTGGCCTACAACCCCAACGCCCCAAAGCCTGTTCTCTGGCTGCAATTTCTGGATGGTCTGCTCTACCCGGAGGATATTCCCACCTTGCAGGAATATATCGGCTACTGCCTGATCCCCAGCAATAAGGGACAGCGGATGATGGTGATTAAGGGCAGCGGCGGCGAAGGAAAGTCGCAGATCGGCGCTGTGCTGGGAACTTTGTTCGGTTCCAACATGAAGGACGGCAGCATCGGGAAAATATCCGAGAACCGGTTTGCCCGTGCTGATCTGGAGCATATCCTCCTGTGCGTGGATGACGATATGCGGATGGAGGCTCTGCGCCAGACCAACTATGTAAAATCCATCGTCACCGCCCAGGGCAAAATGGATTTGGAGCGCAAGGGCAAGCAGAGCTATCAGGGATGGATGTGCGCCCGGCTGCTGGCTTTCTCCAACGGAGATTTGCAGGCGCTGTTTGACCGGAGCGACGGATTTTACCGCCGTCAGCTGGTGCTGACCACAAAAGAAAAACCGGCTGGCCGTGTGGATGATCCCGACCTGGCCGAGAAGATGAAAGCCGAGGTGGAGGGTATTCTGCTGTGGGCTTTTGAGGGATTGCAGCGGCTGGCCGCCAACAACTTCAAGTTCACCGAAAGTGACCGCACCAGAGAAAACCGGGAGGCAGTCAAACGGGACAACAACAATGTCTATGATTTTCTGGATTCTGACGGGTATGTTCGCCTGAAAGCCGATCTATCTGCCAGCTCCAAAGAACTGTACGAAGCATACCAGATTTACTGCACCGAGAACAACCTGCCTGCCCTGAAACCACGCAGCTTCAGCGAAGCTCTGATCGCCTGCCAGAGCCGCTACAATCTGGAATACTGCAACAATGTGACCAACGCAGCCGGACGGCGGGTGCGTGGTTTTCTGGGGGTTGAAGTATTGGTGAGAAATCATATATCAGTGTTTTCCGGCGATTCGATGCGTACGTACGTACCGGAAGATGTGCCGGAGGAATGGCGGCGCTGAATCGTGTACGTACGTACGCTTTGATTGACAGTTGTTCTCCCTTTTATAGCAATTCAGCGGTTGTATATCAAAAATCGCTGGCAAAATCGGAGGGGTAAATCAAGGCAAGTGGGAATCGAAAAGTATTTGACGGTTGGAAGAAATCATTTTGCGAAACCGTGCTTCTCACCCCGGTGAACCGAGTGCATGGAACCATGGGAAAATGCACGGTTTCAAACCAAGTCACACGGAACGGGAAAGTCGGAAGGTGCGACCTATGGACGGGACATCACACCGGCAATTCTGAACGGATTTATTGATAAGAGAATTTTTCACGACACAGCGAAGCGGCTATGCCAGAGGGCGTACCGGCTTCGCTTTTTTATCAAGTAAATTTAGGAGGATTTTTGATGATGACGGTACGCAACGAAATTAAGGCACAGATCGTCCGGGCGGGATACACCATGCAGGAGCTGGTTGACCGGCTTCATGAGGAATACGGCTGGTCGGACAGTGTTTCCAACCTGTCCGCCAAGCTCCAGCGAGAATCTATTCGCTATAAAGAGGTCGTGGAGCTGGCCGATGTGCTGGGCTATGACCTGATCTGGCAGAAACGGAGGTAAACCTATGACAAGTGAAGAAAAGAAACTGTTACAGGCAAAGCACCGCTTGGAGGAAGCCCAGGCACGGGACCGGGTGAAGGCACGAAAAGCCCGGACAAGGCGGCTCATTCAGGAGGGCGCTGTGCTGGAAAAAGTGCTGCCGGAAGTACAGGCGGTAGGGCTTGATAATCTGGAAGAATACCTGCGGCGAAAGCTGGCAGCGCACGATTGAAAATGGCTGGGAGGTCTCCGGGAAACCGGGGGCCTTCCTCTTTTTCATCCCGAAGGGCGCACTTACTCACCACCTGCTAAAGCAGGCGGTGGTAGCCCTCCCGTTGGTCGGGCACGTGCGCTCTCCGAGAGGGATTGCGACTCCTGCGGGAGCCGCTGGACAAGGCTGCATTTCTGCCAAACTGCCAGCCTTGCCCATGCAGTCGGCGCAGGGGTTTTCGTTTTGGAATCCCCTGTTCATGGGGTGGTATATTGCCACCCCATCCCGCCGCCTGCCTGCGTCAACCTGCCACCGGCAGCTTGACACAGATACAGGGGTGGAACGATTCGCTCCACCCCTGCTGGTGGTACGTCGCATTTCACGACGTACCTGTTGTAATCGAGTACGGAAGAAGGGCTGCTGCGTTTCACAGTAGCCCTTCGGAAAGGACGATAGACAATGGCGATTTATCATTTGGAGGCCAAAATAGTCAGCCGTGGAGCTGGACGCTCCGCCGTAGCTGCTGCGGCCTATCTGAGCTGTTCCCGGATGCTCAACGAGTATGACGGGGTGCAGCACGACTACACCCGCAAACAGGGCCTTGGGTGGCGGCAGGTTTTTCTGCCAGCCACCGCCCCCGCAGAGTGGCAGGATCGAGAAATCCTGTGGAACGCTGTGGAGGAAACCGAAACCGCAAAGGACAGTCGCCTTGCCCGTGAATTTGTGGCGGCGCTGCCCATAGAGTTAAGCCGGGAGGAACAGATTCAGCTCCTGCAAGATTTCATCAAGGAGCAGTTTGTGGCAGACGGAATGTGCGCTGATGCTGCTATCCATGACCCGTATCCCCCCGGACACAATCCCCATGCCCATATCCTGCTGACAGTGCGCCCGCTGGATGAAAAGGGAAAATGGCAGTACAAGACCGAGAAAGAATATCTCTGCGTCAAAGACGGCGAAGAACAGGGCTTTACCGCCGCTGAGTTCAAACAGGCACAGGCCGACGGCTGGGAGAAACAGTACCAGTACAAAGTGGGCAAAAAGAAGGTGTATATGGCCCCGTCCGCAGCGCAGGCGCAGGGCTATGAACGGGTATCCAAATATCCTAAAAGCACCAAATATGGCAGGCAAAATCCCATCACGGAACACTGGAACAGCGACGAGCAGCTTGTTTTGTGGCGGGCTGCATGGGCGGATGTGGCAAACCGCCATCTGGAGCGCACCGGGCACGAAGAACGCATCGACCACCGCAGCCATGCCGAGCGTGCTCTGCTGGAGCGGCCCACGGTCCATGAGGGTGTGGTTGCCAGAGCCATGGAGAAAAAGGGCATTATCTCTGACCGGTGCGAACTAAACCGGCAGATCAAGGCGGACAATGCCCTGCTCCGGGAGCTGAGAGGACAGGTCAAAAAGCTGGCGCAGGCAGTTAAAAATACCATCCCGGCGCTCGCCGAGACCATGGAGAATCTGCGAAAAAATTTGCTTCTGTTCTGCTATCAGCTGGGGTATCTCCGCAAGGGCAAGGAACGCCTGAATGCTTCGCTGAATACGCTGCGCCCTGCCCTCACACAGTACAATCAGCTTGCAAAGGACATTCGGGATAAGACGAAGGAGCGCCGCAGTCTGCTTTCCGAGAAAAAGGCGCTCTCTGCGGTTCATGTATTCTGGCACCGGGAACTGGCGGCTAAGATTGCGGCACTGACAGAGGATTTGGAGGAACTGCGTTCGGAGAAAAATCTGCTTCTGGCGTCGCTGGCATATTCCGAGGAAGATGCCGCCGATAAATTTCCCAAAGACATCGCCGCCATGGAGCAGAGCCTGAAACGGCTGGAAGAACAGGAACAGAAATATTCCGCCGAGTTGGACGCTGCCCTGAACGAGTATGCCGGGCTTCGGGAGCAGGCCCAGGGCTTCGACCCAGTGCAGCTGTATGAAGCAAGACAGGCCATCCGCCCCGGCAAAGAACAGGAAGCGGAGAACCAGGCACAGCAGGTTTACGTTGAGAAGTACAGCCCACTTCTGATGTTTGACAGTAAAAAGGCGGTGTCCCGGATGCTGGACGAGGATGCAGAGCGGCTGGCCGTGCGGAGAATGGTGCGCCAGACGCAGAAGGAGCAGCAGATTTCCAACAAGGGAAAGCGCAAGAATCAAGGACGAGATGTGAGATAAAAAGCTCTTTCTATCTCTGTCAAATGCGCTTGCGCAGCTCCGTCCAACTGGTTGCAGTCTCCAGCTCCACACCTGCGTCCAGTGCTTTGAAATGCTCCTTGCCGCAGTGGATTTTTAGCTGCTCACTGGTTTTCAGGTGCATAAAGCTGGTGTCACCCTTGGTTTCCAGGACGAAGTACAGCTTTTCCTCACCGTTCTTATTCAGATACACAGCCCAGTCGGGGTTGTACGTGCCAATGGGGGTTTCAATTTTGAAGCGGCTGGGAATCTTGAAGAACATCTTCACATCCGGGTCGTTGTCCAGGGCCACCGCCACCGGCTTCTCTACCGTGGAGCTGTCGTAAACCACATAGTCATAGACGCTGTGTTCCACCTTTACGGCGTTTCGATCCAGGTTAGCAAGCAACTCCGTGGTGTCGAAGATTTCCTGCACATAATATTCCTGGCCATCCAGCTTCACATAACGGATACCGTCGATAGCCAAGGCGTGGCGGTGGCTGCGGATTAGCTCTACGGCTTGCTCCAGAAATGCCTCCGGATTGTTGAGGAAATCGCCACACCGTCCGCTCTCTACCAGAATCCGATTGACGGTAGCCGGGGTCAACAGCGTTTCATCGCTGATGGCGGTGATGATGTCCGGCAGGGCCTGATAATCGTTGGCAATCTCCATCGTCCGCATTTCCCGTTCCATGTGGCTGATCCCGGACTGCTGGATGTGAATATCGGCAGTCTGGGACACCAGACGGGTTTTGGGGATATGGGGCATTTCCTGAAAGGCTTTGACGCAGTTCTTCACCAGCTGCTCTGTGTCAATGCTCACCCGGTAGGCGGTTTTCTGCTTGATCTTGCTCCACAGCTCCAGGAACTCCGGGGAGAGCATGACCTGTTTGTTGAGCCGTACCACCACATCACGGGAGGCATCCCGCACCGGGGGCTTCCGGTCGGCATTGGCGATAATCTGCTCAAAACGCTCTCTGGCAGCTTCATATTTTTTCGGCAGGTCAAGGGTTCCGTTCTTCAAAGCGTTCTTCATGGTATCCTTGACCTTACCGGTGCTGGTGATATACCCCTTCTGCTCAAAATGCTCCAGCAGCTCCGTAGCTTCCTCGTGGGTGACGGTATGTTCCTCTACGGTAGTGATTGTACTGGTGATTCCAATAATTGCCTCTGCTGCCTGTTCAGCGGTCGCACCGTTTTTAATTTGGCGCATGACTTCCGTTACGGGGCTGGGCGGTTCGGTGATTTTCCCTGATTCCAATTCCGCTGTAATTTTTTCTTCCGCTGCCGTCATTTCGGGGTCGGCCATCCATTTGTCAATGGAGCCGTCGTCCATCCAGGTTTTTACCAGCTCGTGGGCCTCTTCTCTGTCAATCGTATGCTCACGGGTAACTTCTTCCTGATAGGTCATCCCAGCAAACAAACTGAGCTGGAGTACACCAAACTTGACGCCAGTTTCGTCCTCGATCTCTTTCTGGAGGGTGGAAGCAAACTCGGAAAAGCTCTCGTTGGCCATGACGTGAAGGACATTGATATTCTTGTCCTCGATGCGTTCACCGTCCTGGTTCACGCACAGGCGCAGGCCACGGCCCACCTTCTGGCGGCAGGTAAAGGTGGACTTCTGCTCGATCAGGGTGCAGACCTGAAACACGTTGGGGTTGTCCCAGCCTTCCCGCAGCGCCGAGTGGGAGAAAATAAACCGCAGCGGACACTCAAAGCTGAGAAGCCACTCCTTGTCCCGCATGATGGTGTTGTAGGTGTCATCGTCGGCCTGGGTGTCGCCCTTGGTGTCCTTCAGGCGTCCTTTCTTGTCCTGAGAGAAGTAGCCGTTATGTACCTTGCTCACATCTGTGGTGAATCGCTCTCGGAGGAGCGCATACTTGGGCTTTGCGATCAGCTCCTGATAGCACTCCTCAAACATAGTGGCGTAGATGCCGGGTGTGCCGTCCTCGTGGCGGTACTTGTCCACCTTATCGATGAAGAACAGGGACAGTACCTTGATCCCCTTGTCCAGATACCGCAGCTCTTTGTCAAGGTGGGTTTCGATGGTGCGCCGGATTTGCGCCTTCTTGACGATGTTCTCGTCCACGTCTCCAATGGCCTTGCCCAGCTTGACCTCCTGGGTATTGCCAAACTCGATATGTTCAAAATCGGGAGTGCAGTCAATTCCGGTAACGGTGTAGCCTTCGTACAGTTCCCGCCCGCCGGACAGCAGGAATAAATCGTCGCCCGGCTTGACAGTCATGGCCTTGCGGGTCACGGCTCCGGTCTTGCCCTTCACATCCAGTTCCACTCTGGCCTTAAAGCCCTTGTCGTTGCTGACGGAAAGCAGCCGCACATAGGCTTGATTGAAGCCACCGGCAACCTGATTGGAGGATACGGCGATCTGCTTGACCAGCCCCATCTGGTAGGCGTCTACCGGAGTCAGGCGGTAAAGCAGATTGATTTTTTCTCGGTGGGTGGCGGAGTACCGCAGCACACACAGGGGATTGAGCGTGGCAATGGCTTCCTTGGCCTTGGGGGTGTTGTCCACGCTCTGGGGTTCATCGATGATAACGATAGGGTGTGTGTTCTGAATAAAGCCCATAGCCGTTTCACCGTTGAGCCGATCCTGCGCTTGATTGATGATGTTCTCCGCTTTCTTGAAAGCGTCGATGTTAATAATCATCACTTCGATATTGGAACTGGTGGCAAATTGCCGCACGTCGGACAGCTTGGCAGAGTTGTAGATGAAGTACCGGCATGGCACGTTGTCGTATTGCAGGCCGAAATGCTCCTGCGTGACCTGAAAGGATTTGTAGACGCCCTCCCGGATGGCCACCGACGGCACCACGATAACAAACTTGGTGAATCCGTACTTGCGGTTCAGCTCAAAGATGGTCTTGGTGTAGACGTAGGTCTTGCCGGTGCCAGTTTCCATCTCAATACAGAACTGGCAGCCTTCCGCTGTGGGGGTCAGGGGCAGGTTATTCCGCTTCTGGACGGTGTGCATATTGGCGGTCAATGTTTCCTGGTCAATGTAGAGAGCATTGCCCTGGCCCAGCTCATTTAAGAAATTGGTCTGGGCTTCCTCCATGACGGAGAAGGTGCTCCGTGTTTTCTCCTGGCCGGCAAACAAATCCACCACAGCGTTGACTGCATCCATTTGGAAGGCTTGATTCTTGAATTTCAGTTTCATGCCTGTTCACCTCTTAAATAACCGCAGGAACAGGGTATAGTTCCATAAGAGATTATCTGCTTCAATGGAGTGCTGAATATTGATAATCTCATATTTGATTCCAACAATATTTTTGCTGTCCATGTAGAGCTTGAGATTTTTATAGCTCTGCACAACATCAAGTTGATTTAGTATCCCATTGTCAAGCACCTGATCTATTTTTGAAGTTAAGTTCCGATATATGTCTTGATTTCCTGTTTCACAATACAGGGCTGCTCGTTCGTAGGCGGTTTTTAGTGCTAATAGTGCATCTTTGCGTATGTCAATCTGCATTTTTCGCACACCAACAATAATTACTTCGTATATCGTAAAGCAAAAAGCAATCCGCTCAATCCAAAGCCACAAAGTATTACCGCTGGAGATAGGGGAAATGAATGTAGAAAGACAAGCAAGTAAAAATGGAATACCAATGTATTCGATTGTTCCAAGTAAGCAATGTACAATGGTTTTTGTGATTACATGAAACCATTTTAGAGTGTTATTCATATCTTTCTCACACCAGTTTCAGCTCAATCCCATGATCCCGCAGGATATAGTAGGCATTAGCCATAGCGGTATCGTCAGCAAAGCTGTCACGGGAGATGATGATTTTTGCCGGGGCATATTCGGTCATCTGCTCCACGTCCTCGGGCTGCACATCCTCGGCCAGACAGACCAGCAGCAGGCAGTCATCGCCCACGCCATAGACAGTCTTGTTATTGATGGAGAACGGTGTCACGGAGTAGGTCAGCGGCACACCCAGTTTGAGCATGATTTCATAAATCATATCCAGGTCGGTGCGCTCCGGCTTCACCCGATGAATCATGCTGTTCATCCGCCGATACAGCAGGTCGAGCTGCTCGTCCTCAATGGGGGTGGCGTCCCAGGTTTCCAGATTGGAGGTGTCCAGCTTGAAAACACGGAAGCCCACATCCAGTTTTGCTGCCATTTCTTTTTTTGCATTGATTACCTCTGGACTTTCTTCCCACTCCGCATAAGCAAATCCTTCAAGTGAATCATGCTGATCTTGATGGCGTTTCATTGCACGAACAAACAAACCGGAACTTTCAAGCGCATCTTTTAGCATTTTACCAGCCCGCCGGATTCGCTCCTTACCGATCTCGCAGATATTCTTGTACCCGGTCTTGTATGCCTCGCTCTTTTCGTCGCACAGTTCGGGAAGCTGTACCAGAATAAAGCGCCGATTTCCACCGTCCTCAGCGTTGAGCTGCATCACTGCATGGGCGGTAGTAGCAGAACCGGAGAAGAAGTCAAGGATGATGTCATCCGTGTTAGACACTTGGGAAACTAATTGCTTAATAACCTCGACTGGCTTTGGAAAATCAAATAAATACTTATTAAACAATCCTCCAATTTCCTTGGTTGCAGTATTTGTATAAACGCCAGTGCTGAAAACAGATGAAAAACCAGGAAGATTGTCTGACAGCTCGTTCAAAAATGATTTTTTGCGCGGCCGCCCATCTGGGTTGTCGGGCCAAATAATCCTGCCCTCTTGAATGAGCCGATTCATGGTATTTCGATCATATCGCCAGCCTTTTTCGGGGCATCCGTAGTTTCTTCCATCTGCCGGATTGATTAAATCATAGTGCAAATTTGGACGAGCATCGGCAGTAGCAAGTCCTACCAAGACGAAGAGGATGAAGAGGATGAGGAGGCAGATTGCCTTGAATATATTGACAATACTGATAAGATAATATATCTTTACTACCAAGACGATAAATGCGTCGGAAAAGTTAAACTGCGAAAAAATTGGAACCGGTACGCTTATATAGAAGATATCGCCGTATGTAAGGATTTCAGGGGGCAAGGCATAGGCAGCGCGCTTATCAATATATCTATAGAATGGGCAAAGCATAAAAACTTGCATGGACTAATGCTTGAAACCCAGGACAATAACCTTATAGCTTGTAAATTCTATCATAATTGTGGTTTCAAAATCGGCTCCGTCGATACTATGTTATACGCCAACTTTGAAAACAACTTTGAAAAAGCTGTTTTCTGGTATTTAAGGTTTTAGAATGCAAGGAACAGTGAATTGGAGTTCGTCTTGTTATAATTAGCTTCTTGGGGTATCTTTAAATACTGTAGAAAAGAGGAAGGAAATAATAAATGGCTAAAATGAGAATATCACCGGAATTGAAAAAACTGATCGAAAAATACCGCTGCGTAAAAGATACGGAAGGAATGTCTCCTGCTAAGGTATATAAGCTGGTGGGAGAAAATGAAAACCTATATTTAAAAATGACGGACAGCCGGTATAAAGGGACCACCTATGATGTGGAACGGGAAAAGGACATGATGCTATGGCTGGAAGGAAAGCTGCCTGTTCCAAAGGTCCTGCACTTTGAACGGCATGATGGCTGGAGCAATCTGCTCATGAGTGAGGCCGATGGCGTCCTTTGCTCGGAAGAGTATGAAGATGAACAAAGCCCTGAAAAGATTATCGAGCTGTATGCGGAGTGCATCAGGCTCTTTCACTCCATCGACATATCGGATTGTCCCTATACGAATAGCTTAGACAGCCGCTTAGCCGAATTGGATTACTTACTGAATAACGATCTGGCCGATGTGGATTGCGAAAACTGGGAAGAAGACACTCCATTTAAAGATCCGCGCGAGCTGTATGATTTTTTAAAGACGGAAAAGCCCGAAGAGGAACTTGTCTTTTCCCACGGCGACCTGGGAGACAGCAACATCTTTGTGAAAGATGGCAAAGTAAGTGGCTTTATTGATCTTGGGAGAAGCGGCAGGGCGGACAAGTGGTATGACATTGCCTTCTGCGTCCGGTCGATCAGGGAGGATATCGGGGAAGAACAGTATGTCGAGCTATTTTTTGACTTACTGGGGATCAAGCCTGATTGGGAGAAAATAAAATATTATATTTTACTGGATGAATTGTTTTAGTACCTAGATTTAGATGTCTAAAAAGCTTTAACTACAAGCTTTTTAGACATCTAACTATTTGATAACCTTCTGTTATCTGAAAAAGTTAATTTGGAATTGCAGGGAACAGAGAATGCAGAACATGGCTGTCTGTCATTGCGCTATGCTGTGAAAAATAAGGATTAGTGCAGCATACTTTAAAAAGTGTCTGTTGGGACAGTGTCCTAAAGGAAGCATAAGCTCATGGCTAGCGGCGGTGTTAAAGTAACGGCACTCGGCCCCAATATATAGTTGATATGCCCCTAAGCCTTTGAGGGCAAGGCGGTCAACCGCGCCTTTTCCGGTCCGCATACAGTCGTTCAATGAGGGTATCAAGCTCGGCAATGCGGCGGTGCTTCTCGGTGGTTCGTTTCTTCGCCGCCGTTTTCGGCTAATTCTAATTGATCCGAACTGTAAGGATAAGCAATTATCCGGGGCTAGTTAAGTATCTTAGAGAGGAAGATAAAGATACCTTATTGCCCTTGGAAGAGTTAGATAATTACCTAAAGGGCGATAAATTAATAAAGGTTCTAATTGATAAAGATTGTAGAATTAAAAGGGACATAGTTCCGACTGATATAGATTATCATGTAAGAAAGCCAAGCGCAAGGGAGTATGATGATTGCTGCAATGAATTTTGGAATGTAACACCTTATGTTATTAAAGGATTGTGCCGTAAGGAAATTTTATTTGCTATTGATCATTTTAATCAGATTGTTCGCCATGAGCTGCTGAGAATGATATCATGGAAGGTCGGCATCGAAACAGGCTTTAAATTAAGTGTAGGCAAGAACTATAAGTTTATTGAAAGGTATATATCCGAGGATTTGTGGGAGAAACTTTTGTCCACCTACCGGATGGATTCCTATGAAAACATATGGGAAGCATTATTTCTATGCCATCAATTGTTCAGGGCGGTATCCGGTGAGGTGGCGGAAAGGCTTCATTATGCCTATCCGGAGTATGATACCATGTTAGCACTTGTCCAAGGGCCACGGGGGTCATTGTCAGGATTCTTATATTGTTCTGTTTTTCTGTCGGTTCCACGGAATACCCGGTGTCCGAATTGCTTTGTATAACACACTACATACTCGTGGTCTATTGAAACACCGGTAATGTTTCGATTATCTTTTCATTTTTTCTTCCAGCTCCATATCCAGCCGCATGGCGTCAAAGAACTGGCTCTCCTGGTGCTTCATATATTCCTGCCGAAGCTGGTTGATTTTCTTCTGTGCAGCCAGACGTTTCAGCCGGTCGCCGGTGACGGCCTCCAGCTCCGCTTGCGCCTGCTGTACCTGGCTGTCCAGGGTGTTCAGTTCTCGGCTCAATGCCGCCTTATCAGCGGACACTTGCTGCTTCATCCGCTCCATTTCCTCGGCCTGGGCAGGCGAAAGGCGCTCCAGTTGCTCCGCCATCATCTTATCACTCGGCACCAGCCGATCCAGCGGGTGGGGGCGGCTGGTTCCTTTTAACCAGTGGGGGGATCTCCGCTCATCCTCCGTGCTGCTCTCCACCGGCAAGTCAAAGATGCTGCGGCAAGCTGCATCGTCCAGGGCCTTGCCGCTATCCGTCAAACCGCACAGTACGGCGTGTTCTGTGCGGCTGGAGCCTGAAACCAGGGTGACAGTATAAAGGGCTATCTGGCACGGCGCCTGCACCGTCGGGATGGTCAGCACTCCCTCGTTGGCACACTCCAGCTCGTGGAGAATCCCACGGCCTATGATACTGGACAGGGTAATCTGTCCGGCCTTGGGTTTGAAGTCTTTTGCCATGCCGTACATCTTCTGGCTGCGATAGGGCCGGTTCCGGCTCCCCGTCCAGTAGTAGAACAGCACCGGCAGTTCCCGGTACTCCGTGGCCGTGATCGTACGGTTGAATTCGTCAATCACAAAACGGCAATCATCGTTCTTTTCATTATAACGAGTAAAAAACCATTTGGTAATTTCCCAGAGGTCGTTGTTCAGCTCCTGTCCACGGCGATTCACATACTTGGGATTGATCTTCACCTTGTCGGCCAGTTCCTTGGTGAAGGTGGTAAACAGAATATCCTCCGCTGCGGAGACGGTCTGCCGGTTATCTTCCTCGTGGGTACTCAGGGTCTGGCGGTATGCCTGCTCAATCTGTGCCCTGGGCCGCAACCGCTGGGCAATGACCGGAAAGGCTGCTTTTACATCATCTGTAAAACCGCCCAGCACGTCATCGGTAATACCAAAGACACCGTCTGTCACCAACATCCGCTTGTTGACCAGCTCCAGCTTGCGAACATCGGCAAAGTTGTTCTTGTCGATGAAGGCCACTGACAGCACATCGTTTTCCTGACCCAGCCGGTGGCAGCGGTCGATACGCTGCTCCAGCTTTAAGGTGTTGTACGGCAGGTCGTAGTGGATGATGAAAGCAGCCTCCTCCAGATTGAAGCCCTTGGCACCGTTATCGGTGGAAATCAGCACCTCGCCATCCTCCTTGAACTGGCGGATCACGGAGTAATCGGCGCTGCCGTTGTAGGCCAGAGTGCGGTACCGGTCAGAAAGAAGATTCTGGAGCATCTTCTGGGTTTCCACGCTCTCGGTGAAGATAACCGCTTTCTGTTTGGCTCCCGTTTTCTTCATCAGGGAAAATCCCTGTTTGAGAACGGTCAGCAGCTCACCGGCCTTGGCATCCTGGGGAATGCTTTCGGCTGCGGTTTGAATCTCTTGCCATTGGCTTAGTTCGTCCGCTGCGTTTTCCAGCCCCTGGAGCCGCTTGACGATACCTTTGATGGTTTGCAAAATTGCCGCCGTAGAGGAACCCAACAGGCCCAGCAGCCGCAGAGCCAGGTCATATTGGTTCATTTCGGGAAAGGCTCGCTTTTCCGGCTGGTTGATGTAGGCGTACAGCAGCTCATAGAGCTGCCGCTCTGCCTTGCCGGGGGTGTACTCCACGGTCAGCAGCACACGTTCCGTCACCTTGGCGTAGTGCTTGGCCTGGGAACGGAGGGTACGGAAACAATAGCGGCTGACCTGTTCGCTGAGTTCCGGGTAGTTCTCTGGTCGGCGCAGATACCGGGCCAGAAACTCTTTTTCTCCCGGCAGCAGCGTTTCGTCGATGAACCAGATCAGACCGTATAAGTCCATGATGTTCTTTTCAATGGGAGTGCCGGTCAGCAGCAGCTTGAAGGAGTCTCCGGCGATCCGCTTGAGGGCCTTGGCCTGCTTGTTGTCCTCCCGGTAGACTGGAGAGAGGGCATTGGCTTCCTCGAATACCGTCAGATCCCAGTTAACTACCTTTGCGGCCTCCTCATTGTCGGCGGCGAAGTCGTAGGTAGTAATAACAATGGCATCTTGGATAAAAGCGTTGGAGTTGTCCTCACTGGTGTTCTGCCGCCATTGGTCCCGATTGGTCAGCACCACATATGGGACGGTATAGAATCGCTCCAGCATTTCCGTCCACTGGTGCAGCAGGTCGGCATTGGGAATGACCAACAGAATCCGGCTGTATCCCTCCAGCCACTTTTGATTGATGACCAGCATGGCCTCGTGGCTCTTGCCCATACCTGCTTCATCGCACAGAACGGCACCTTTCTGATAGGGGGAACGCAGGGCAAAGCTGGCCGCTGCAATCTGAAACGGATAGATTTCAATATCCGATGATGCAAAGACCGGAAGGAACTGTTCTGCTTCCGGCAGTTGTTCCAAAAGTCGGGCCTTGTAATAGGCATGAAACGGTGTTTGCGGCATGGCAATTCCCCCCTTTTTCTTTTATTTACACTTCTTTTTATTATGGCAGATATTGACGAAAAACGCAACGACGATTGATTCCTTTATTTAAGGGGAAAATGTCATTTCCAAAATAAAGACCACAATCAGTGCCGGACTGATTGTGGTCAAAAAGCATTATAAAAATGTGATATTGTTTATGCCTTAATTCGTTGCTGAATGGTAAAACACCCTTGACAAATCTCTTTCCAGAAAGCCCTGCTGAGCAAATACGCCGCCGACCATGGATTCCGGAACACCCGGTTCTTCGTGGACGATGGATTCTCAGGGACCAGCTTTCAAAGGCCGGGGTTTCAGGAGATGATGCGATATGTGGAGGATTACAGCGTATCCGCTGTGATTGTCAAAGACCTGTCCCGGCTGGGCAGGGAGTATTCCTACATGGGGCGGCTGCAGGATTTCATCTTTCCTGCCTATGACGTCCGCTTTATCGCTATCAACGACGATGTGGACAGCGCCAAAGGGGAAAATGATTTTGCGGTGTTCAAAAATGTATTCAACGACTACTACGCCAAGGATACCAGCAAGAAAATCCGGGCAGTGGTAAAGATGAGGGGTGAAGCCGGAGAACATATCGCCAGCAACCCTCCCTATGGGTACATAAAAGACCCGCAGGATAAAAAGAAATGGATCGTGGACGAAGAAGCGGCAAAGGTGGTGCGGCGCATCTTCAACCTCTGCATTGCGGGGAAAGGCCCTATGCAGATTGCAAAAATCCTCACAGCCGACAGGGTGCTGACCGTTACCGCCTATCACGCCAGGCAAAAAGGCTGGGCCATGCCGGAGAATCTCTATCAGTGGTGCTCCAAATCTGTCGCCGGGATATTGGAGCGGCGGGAGTACACGGGCTGTACCGTGAACTTCAAGACCTATACCAAGTCCCTGAAATTCAAAAAGCGGATGGAAAACCCGGTTGAGAACCAGCGCATTTTTGAGGATACCCAGCCCGCCATCATTGAGAAGGGACAGTGGGAACGGGTACAGGAACTGCGGAAAAACAAACGCAGGCCGACAAAAACAGGAAGAACCAGCATGTTCTCCGGCCTGCTCTACTGCGCCGACTGCGGGGCCAAGCTGTACTTCTGCACCTGCAACACTTACAGGGACGACAGCCAGAACCATTTCGTCTGCTCCAATTACAAGAGCAACACCGGCTCCTGCAAAATCCATTATATCCGGGAACAGGTGCTTTACCGGATCGTGCTGGAAACCATACGGCAGACATTGAGTTATGTCCGTATGTTCCGGAAGGATTTCAAACTGGAAATGCTGGCGCAGGACGAGGAAAGCCGCAAGGCAGAACTGGCGGAAAAGCAGAAAGCCCTCTCCGGGGCGAAAAAACGGATGGAGGATTTGGACCGGATTATCCAGCACATCTATGAGGACAATGTGCTGGGCAAGCTGTCTGATAGCCGGTACTTAAAATTATCCCGCCAATACGAGAAGGAGCAGGCGGAGATTGAGCAGCTTGCCGCTGTACTGGAACGGGAAATTGAAACACAGGCCGGGCAGGTTTCCAATGTGAACGAGTTTCTGAAGCTGGTGGACAAGTACCTGGATATTCCAGAACTTGACGCTGCCATTCTCAATGAGCTTGTGAGCAAGATCGTGGTGCACAGCCCGGTAAGGGAGAACGGGAGGAAGCATGTGCAGATAGATTTATACTTTACCTATGTGGGGCAAATCCGCATCCCTTTAAAGATCGGAAGGGAGTCCCTAAACGAATCGGAACCGGCGTGATTTAACACACCGGTTCCTGCCAAATTTCTTTTTACTTCCTTATGGGACGCTGCATAAAGCGCTCCCCTTTCTATTTTTTCGGCCTTTTCCCTTCGCCCTTCGCCTTCCCCGGTCAGAGCGACCTGCCAAAGGCATAGGCCTCTTCCAGGTGGCCGGTCTGCGCGATCTGCGGCGCCCCTTCGGTGGGGCCGCACCCGCCCGCCAGCACCATCCCCCGGTCGCGAAAGCCGATGTAGTTGACCAGGGCAAAGCGGTAGTAGGACACCGCCTGCTCAAAGGTCCAGAAAAGGTTGTCCGCCGCCGTCATCAGCAGGGCGCACTCCTTGTCCGGGTACCGCTCGTACCGGCCCAGGGGCGGGTTTTCGTCGGCCTGCGCAAGGGAGTAAAACCGCTCGATCAAGGCCTTGATGCGGGAGGAGAGGGTCCAAAAATAGAGGGGCGAGGCAAAGACGATCAGGTCGGCCCCCTCTATTTTGGGGACCAGGTCGGCAAACCCGTCCCGCATCACGCAGGGGCGGCCGCGGCGGCAGGCGTTGCAGCCGAGGCAGCCCTTCACCTCGGTTTGCAGCAGGGAGACCCGCTCCACCTGACACCCGGCCTCCCGGGCCCCCCGCACGAAGGCGTCCACCAGCTGGGCGGTGTTCCCGCTGGGCCGCCCCCCGCCGACGACGACCAAGACCCGCTTCATCCGCTCTCCCCCCTCTTTCCCCGTCAATACCGTCATCCCTCTGCCAGCGCCCGGTCCAGCTCCGCCGCCGTCTGCCGGATCTGCTCCTGGTAGGCCAGCAGCCGGGCCTTGACGGCGCCAAAGTCCATGCTGCGCAGTTGGCGGCGGTGCATCACCAGCTCGCCGTCGACAATGGTGCTCTCCACGTTGCCCGGGTTGGCGCTGTAAACAATGACCGAGTAGGGGTCGTAGAGCGGGCTCATGTTGACGCTGTCGGTCTCGAAGATGGCGATGTCCGCCTTCTTCCCCACCTCGAGGGAGCCGATCTCCCCCTCCATCCCCAGGGCGCGGGCCCCGCCGATGGTGGCCAGCTGCAAAATCTCCCGCGCGGGGAAGAGGGTGCGGTCGCCGTTAAAGAGCTTTTGGATCTTCCCCACCAGGGAGAGCTGGGTCACAATGTCGATGGTGTTGCCGCTCATGGCCCCGTCGGTCCCCAGGGAGACGGGGATGCCCCGGTCCAGCATCTGCCGGATCTTGGCCACCCCCTTGGCGGACTTGGCGTTGGAGCCGGCGTTGTAGGAGACCTTGACCCCCCGGCGCTGGTAGATGTCCAGGTCGGCCTCGTCCATCAGGATGGAGTGGGCGGCCAGGAAGTGCTCGTCCAGGATGCCGATGGAATCCAGGTAGGCCACCGGGCTCAGGCCGTAGCGCTCGACACAGCCGGTGTGCTCGTAGGCCATCTCCGCCACGTGCATGCTCATCAGCAGCCCCTCCCGCCGGGCCAGGTCGTGGGCGGCCACCAGGTGCTCGGTGTCGTTGGAATAGGGGGCGTGGCAGTTGACCGAAGGGGTGATGCGGGGGTGGCCCTTCCACTTCTCCACAAACCACTTGGTGTACGCCCACTCGCCATAGGGCTCCTTGGCGCTGGGGCTGGGCCCCTCTAAAATGGTCTCGGCCAGCACCGCGCGGATGCCGCAGGCCTCGGCCGCCTGGGCCACCTCGTCCTCAAAGTAGTAGGCGTCGTAACAGGTGGTCACCCCGCCGAAGAGCAGCTCGGCAAAGGCGTAGTCGGCCCCGGCGCGGACCATGGGGGCGTCCAGCGACTCGTTTTCCAGCGGGAAGAGGTAGCGCTTGAGCCGGTCGGCCACGTCGTCGCCCAGGCTGCGAAAGAGGATCATGGGCAGGTGGTTGTGGGTGTTGATCATCCCCGGGATGACGATCTTTCCGCTGCAGTCCAGCACCTGGTACCCCTCTTCGGAAAAGGGCGGTTCCCCCTCGCCCAGGGCGGCGATGCGGTCGCCGCGGATCTGCAGGTATCCCCTCTGCACCGTCGTCAGCGCCTGGTCCATGGTGAGGATCAGGGCGTTTTTCAGCAGTAGATTGGCCACGACAAATTCCCCCGTTTTTTTGCAGACTCGCCCGGCAAAAGCACCTGCTGCCGGGCTGTTTTTTTCCAGTATAGCACGGCCGGGCCCCGTTGCCTACCGCCCCCGGCGGAAAAGCTTCCCCTTTCCGCCCCATAAAAAGGGCGGGGACCCCGTCCCCGCCAAAAGCGCCCTCTATTTTTTCAACAGGGCCTTCAGGTTGCCCACCTCTTTTTGCGCGACCTCACCGCCGTCCGTCAGGTTTTGATAGCGAAAGAGGATGAACCCCTGATAGGCCGATTTTTTGCGGGCGTCGGCCACCATCCGCGCCATGTCGTCACCGTTTTGGGAGAAGCCGGTGGCCTCGTCGCCCATTCGGTAGGCCGCCAGCCCGATGTAGAGTTTGACCGACGGCTCTTTGCAGTAGCTGTTCCACTCGCTGATTTTCACATCATAGCGGGCCGATGCCTGGGGGTGGCTGTACCCCCAGTAGATCTGGGGGGCTATGTAGTCCACATACCCCGGCTGCGAGGCCCACTTCTTCACGTCGGCATACATGGAGCGGTAGCAGTTGTCCACGTTTCCCTGGGGGCTGATGCCGAAGACCAGGGCGGGGTTTTTGGCCTTCACCGCCTGGTAGACCCGCTGCACCAGCGCGTCCACATTGGCGCGGCGAAAGTCGCCCAGGGAGAGCTGGCCGCCCCCGTCCCGGTAGCGCCGGTAGGCCGCCGCGTCAAAGCTGTCGTCGGCGCCGGAGGGGTAGAAGTAGTCGTCAAAGTGGATGCCGTCAACGGCGTAGTTCTGCAAGATCTCCTCCACGCCGGAGACGATCAGGTCCTGCACCTGGGGGATGGCCGGGTTGTAGTAGAGCCCCTCGCCTACCTGCACCACCCAGTCGCCCTTGGTGGCGCTGTCGACAAACCACTTGGCGCCGGGGTTCTCGGCGCAGGGGGCCGAGTCGGCCGCCGAACTGATGCGGTAGGGGTTGATCCAGGCCTCGATCTTCAGCCCCTTCTGGTGGGCCGCCTCCACCATGATCTTGAGCGGGTCAAACCCCGGATCCTGCCCCTGCTTCCCCGCCGCGTATTTGGAGTAGGGGAACAGCTTGGAGGGGTAGAGTGCGTCGCTGTAGGGCCGCACCTGGACGATGACGGTGTTGAGCCCCATCTCCGTACAGTTTTGAAACTCGTCATTTATACTGTTAGTAAATTCCATTTCACCCTTTCCGGTGAGGATGTCTGCCAGATCCAGGTAGGAAAACCAGACGGCCCGGTACTCGCCGTCCGGGGCCTCGCTGCTCTCCAGGGCGCTCAAGCCGCCGCTGCCACCGGAGACAGAGGGGGCGGCAGAGGACGGTCCCCCCTCCCCCCTGCCCGAGAGGCGAGGCAGCAGCCAAAAGGCGCCCGTCATCAGGGCAGCGGCCAGCAACACCGCCAAAAAGCGGGTGCCGCCACCACCCACCTTTCTGCTCCGGCCATCCCGGTACGGCCGGCGATAAGGAGGTCTCGCCACCGCTTGCCACCCCTTTCTCTCTGCGGAATAGAAAGGGGCCGCCCAGTCCCCAGGGGACCGGGCAGCCCGCTTGTCCCAGTATTGATTCTATGAGCTAGAGAGAGAAGATATAACTGCCGGCCATGACAGCCGCCACCGCGCCGTCGGCCGCCGCTGTCACCAGCTGCCGCACCAGCTTCTGGCGGGTGTCCCCCGCGGCAAAGACGCCGGGGATGTTGGTCTTGGTGTCCTCGCCGGCGGCGACAAAGCCGCTCTCGTCCATCTCGACCGCCCCGCGAAAGAGCTCGTTTTGCGGGATCTGGCCCACCGCCACAAAGACCCCGTCCACCGCCAGTTCGCTCTCTTCGCCCGTCTTTTTGTTCTGCACCTTGAGGCCGGTGACCTGCTGGTCGCCGAGCACCTCCAGGGGGACGGTGTCGTAGAGGATGCGGATGTTCTCCCGCGCCAGCACCGCCTTGACGTTGTGGGCGTCGCCCCGGAACTCATCCCGCCGGTGGATGAGGGTCACCTCCTCGCAGAGGTTGGCCAGGAAGAGGGCATCTTCCAGCGCGGTGTTCCCCCCGCCAACCACTGCCGTCTTTTTGCCGCGGAAGAAGCCACCGTCACAGGTGGCGCAGTAGGATACGCCCCGGCCCTGGAACTTCTCCTCCCCGGGCACCCCGAGCTTGCGCTTGACTACCCCGTTGGCCAGGATGACCGCCTTGCACTCGTAGCGGCCCTCGTCGGTCTCCACCACCTTCACCGGGCCGGAAAAATCAAAGCCGGTGACCTTTTCGTAGCGGATGTCCGCCCCGTGGGAGGTGGCCTGCTCGTAGAGGTTGCCGGCAAACTCCACCCCGGAGATGCTGAGGATGGCGGGGTAGTTCTCCACCTCGCCGGTGTTGACGATCTGCCCGCCGTGGACATTCTGTTCCAGCACAATGGCGCTGTTGCCTCCCCGCGCGGCGTAGACGGCGGCGGTCATCCCCGCAGCGCCGGCGCCAATGATGACAATATCGGTCTTGGTGGTCTCACTCATCTTTTTCCCCTTTTGTAATAAGTCTAAAATATGGTCAAAATAACATTTATACACCTTAAACAAGCAATAGAACCTTTGTCTTGTAGTGTATGCAATTTTTTCAAAAAAAGCAATGGCAAAAACGCCAATTTATTTTTGAAGAATTCATGTTAAAAAATCCAGTTCCAGTTGTACGTTTCCGTTGGTCAGCTTTTTCACCTTATAGAAGGAATCACTCTTAATTTGATCCTCCGAGACAAACATACTACCATATCTTTCTTTAAACTTAGAATCAACTTTATATAAATAGACTGTTGTATAGCCCCCTTCTAGAAGAGCACTTTCCCACTCGGCAAAAGATATGTCTTTTGTCCACACATCCTTTTCAGAATAGGGTTCTCCTAGGCTCCATCCGACTGAAGATGATATTTTTGCGGGCGTTAAGTTATAATAATTAACCCAGTAGTCCCTGCCATTTGAATTTTGAGAAATAAAATAAATCTTTGAGTTTTTATTATAAAAATACACCCCTAAATTTTGCGACGTTTGAAATTGGCTCCGATATTCTACCGTCTCCAAATTACTAGCTTTTAAAACTGAGGAATTTACAAATACCTTAATTGGAGCAAATAGAAGAATACCATATAGAACGATTACAGAAACCAGTTCTTTTTTTCCATCAACTCTTGACTGATTATAATCTAAAAAAATCGTAGTCATAGTTAGCGCTAATCCTAATAAATACGTTCCGATATACCGGTCAAAAGATGCAACTTGCTGTGCTTCATATTCACTATACGTAAACAAATAGAGAATTAGCAAGCTAGCTGTGTATATTATATACCCTCCAAAAAGGCCTCCCTGTAATACCAGCATTTGTCTCTTTGATATCAGATCAGAGAATCCCCATAGACATATAAAGCCAAGTGATAAAAAAATCAGAGAAATCATAAAAGGCGAAATGCGAAACGATCCAAAGTCTTTTACTCCAAAAAAATTTGCCCAAAAAACATTAATTGTCTTCCTTCTATAAGCAGGTATACTATTTCCAAAAAGGCTAAATATATTTTGCAATGTCACATTCGAAGTATTCCATGCCTCTCCTGTCATGTTTTGTTTTAAATTTACAGACCAAGAAATTTTACAAAAAGCGAGCATAAATATCGGGACAAGCGTAACAATCACATTTCTTTTTATCTGCAAGAAATCTTTAAGACGAGTGCGTCTACAAAAAACTATATCAATCCCTATAATAAGTAGTCCAATAAAAGCCAACCCCACTCCTGATGCTTTGATAAGGGAGAGAAGCCCTGCACTCATACCAATATTAACAAAAGTAAACTTGTCCACTTTTTTCTCTAAATAGTAAGAATACAACATATGAGCAAAAACAATTCCTAAAAGCGCATCAACGTAAATACTAGAATACACCCTATCGCTAAATATCGTCGGGATAAACAGCAATGCCACAAATCGAATTGGGATTAGAGCCTTATGTTCCCAACTTGTGTTTTTAAAACTTGAAGCTAGAAGCGCAACAATCCAAAAATCAATAGCTCTAAACAAGTATGATTCTGTAAATGGTCTGCCCAACTTGACAAAAAAATACTGAAACAACGCAGTCGCAGGAGGATATCCCCGAAACCAAGTTGTCGTCACACTTGAGCTCCCAAGCACATCAAAGTAGTCCATATTTTTTACCACTAATCCCCAATGTGTAAATTCGTCCCATTCATATAGCATTCTGCCTTTTAAAGCCACAAAAAAGAATCCCGAAAAAAGCAAAAAAAAGGTAAAACCAGGCGTTAAAACAAGCTTCCAAACTATTAATTTTTTAGTGTGGACTTTCATAAACAAAAATATTACAACCAACAATATTGCCTCAATAAAAACAACATATAGACCCACTTTTAACTGTCCCATAAGGCCAAAACAGTATAAAGTCAAGATCACAATTCCGCAAGAAAAAGACAATAGCTCTTCAATTTTTCTATTTAATAAAGAGGCCAAGCAAAACGACATTACTATAACCACTGCATTACCAATAAAATATGCCATTAATTTTTATCCTTTCCAAATACCCATTCCCTTTGAATCTGAAAACTGATTATAAACAAAATGCTGTCGACCAAAATTTTTGCAATCGACTCCCCCATTCTCAAATAGGCGTGGAACAAGAAGACACCCCTGGCAGACAACAACATCTGTCCAACGCACAGCACCGCATATTTGATATAGGTAGAAAAACCTCCCGACTTATTTTGGAACACCTTATTTTTGTTAATGAGAAAATTAAAGGTCGATGAAATAATCCTGGCGCCAATGGTGCTCACCAAAATATAACTGTTGGAAAAATAGGACTTGGTGAGTGAGACAAAAAAAGTGAAGAGGAGAATATCGATGATAAATGACGAAAGAGACGCGAACAGAAATTTTCCAAAAACCGCATAGATTTTCAGAGAGTCTTTCAGTGGATTAAAATGGGATGTCGCATTGTTTTCAATGTAGATGGTTTCGATCGGCACCTCTAGGATGGGAATGTCTTTTTCCTTTGTCTCAATAAGCATGTTGGTCTCAAATTCGAAGCGCTCCCCCTTGGTGTCCATAAATTGCTTCATCATCTGGCGGGAAAATCCCCGCAGCCCTGTTTGAGAGTCGGAAACACCGACACCACAGAGCGCCTTGAGCACCTTACAGGTCAGCACATTTCCAAACCGGCTGCGAAAGGGAATGTTCTCTTTTTTGAAGTCCCGGCATCCAAGCACTAGGGCATCTGGATGTTCCAAAAGCACTTGCGCACAGCGGATGGTATCCTCTACGCTGTGCTGTCCGTCTGAGTCCACAGCCACCATGCCGACATACTGGGGAAGCTCATTTAGAAAATAGTTGAATGCCGTTTTTAGCGCTCTTCCCTTTCCCCAGTTGACGGCGTGCTTTAAAACCGTGCACCCCAACTCTTGGGCCCCCTCATAAAAGCAGTCGTACTGAGAACTGCTTCCATCGTTGACCACTAAGATTTTCTCAAATCCAGCTTCTTTCAATCTCTCAATTAAAGTTGTCATCTTTTCATCGGGATCCAGCGACGGTATGACAACGGCGACTTCCGTCTGTGCGCTCACAACAGCCCTCCTAGAATTGTGTACCATTTCGGTCGGACTGTTTTTTTAAAAAAGTTAAAAGATAATTTACATTTTTCGCAATACCGCTTATAATAAGATAGAAATTTTAGGTGAAATACATAAGGTTATATAGAAAAACCAAATGCATGAAATGGTACGATTTACCATTCTTTTTAACCCTAAAAGGGACTGTCACATGACAGTCCCTTTTACAGTAATCGCTTGACCGCCTCCTCCAGCCGCCTGCTCTCTCGCTCCCCGATCCATATCTTTCCCCCCACCCGCTGGATGAGTCCCTCCCCCTCTATCGCGTCGAGCTGCCGGTAGAGGGTGCGCAGGTTCATCGCCAGCTCCTCCGCCAAAGCCCGTTTGCTCTTTTGAAACACAAAGGGGAGGGGTTGTCCCCGGCTGTACCGGTAGAGGCAAAGCAGCACATTCTCCCGGTTGGTGTACTGCGCCAGTTCGTTGACCCGATCGATGCTGCCCCCGGCGAAGGAGGCCAAAAAGCGAAGGATCTTCAGCGTCAGCTCCTGGTCTGACAGCACCGCCTCCAAAAACAACTCCCCCGGAAAGGTGAGATACCAGCATTCGTCCAATGCCGATACGGTGGCCAGCACAGCCGGCTGTCCTCCCAGGTACTCCAGCAACCCCAGCAGGATGGCCTCTTCATGGACTGCGTAGGAGAGGTTGTCCCCCTCCGCGCTGTACCGGCTGACTGCACACCGCCCGCAGAGAAAGAGCACCACCCGGTCTGCCGGGTCGCCATTCAGCAGCAGCACCTCCCCCTTCTTGGCCCGCCTCAAAAAGGCGGTATGTTCGCAGAGCGGCGCCAGCTCCCGCCGGACCGACCCGTCTGTGTGCTGGCGCGCCATCCCCCCCGCCACAATGGCGGCGACCTTCCTCTTCTCCCCTTCGCTGTACCCCAGGGCCATCTCTGCAAAACCTCCCCCAAACAGTGACAACTGTCATTGTTTTTAGTATACACCCGGCGCTACAATAAGGCCATAGACAAACTGCGAAGGGGCGCCGTTCCCGCCGAATCGGGCCGCCCCCGCCATAAGGAGGATATTGCCGTGGAAGAAAACGCCAAGTACAGACAGTTTCAAGAGGCCGTTCTGCGGGTGGTCAGCGACCCCCACCTGACTCATGAACAGGCCATGATGCAGCTCTCCCGCCTGGCCGAGAGCTACACCGAGGGCTTCCCCATGCCGGAGGGCTTTTTGGAGCTGCAGGACGAGCTGAACGAGATGAGCGCCATGGGGGAGGGCTTTGTCCCCTACGTCCCCCGCTACATCCTCCCCGACTACGACAAGCTGATGAGAGAGGGCTGCCAGTTCCTCCGCCTCGATCCCCCCACCAACCTGCGGGAGGCCATCAACACCCTGGAGATCTTCTATCACCACGTCCCCTCCACCACCCACTTCCCCGTCTTCATCGGCAAGCTGGACCGCCTGCTGGACCCCTTCATCGAGGATGAGGCGGAGGCCAAGGTCCTGATCAAGGACTTCATGCGCTTTATCGACCGCACCATCTCCGACTCTTTCTGCCACGGCGACCTGGGCCCCGAGGCCACCACCGCCGGCCGGCTCATTCTGGAGGCGGAGCGGGAGCTGCAGGACTCCACCCCCAACATCACCCTCCTCTACGACCCCGACAAGACGCCGGACGACTTTGCCTGCCTCTGTGTGCAGGCGGCGCTGGACTGCGCCAAGCCCTCCTTTGCCAATCACAAGATGTTCTCCGCCGACCTGGGCGAAAACGAGTACGGCATCGCCAGCTGCTACAACGGGCTGCTGCTGGGCGGCGGCTCCTACACCCTAGCCCGGCTGCTCCTCAACAACATCGCCTTCCACTCCGAGGGCAAGGAGGACTTCTTCCAGAACCGCCTGCCCCGGGCCATCGATGTGCAGTGCGCCATCATGGACGCCAAAATCGACTTTTTGGTCAATAAATCCGCCTTCTTCCGCTCCAACTTCCTGGTCACCGAGGGGTTTGTCCACCCCGACCGCTTCACCGGGATGTTCGGGATGGTGGGGATGTGCGAGTGCGTCAACGACCTGCTGAAAAAAGAGGGCGTGGCCGGGCGCTACGGCCACGACGAGGTGGCCAACGCCCTGGGCGATGAGATTATGGCCTTCATCGACCAGCGGGTCAAGGCCCACCACAACCCCTACTGCCCCCAGACCGGCGGCCGCTTTCTCCTGCACGCCCAGGTGGGGGTGGACAGCGACAGCCAGTGCTCTCCCGGTGTCCGCATCGCCATTGGCGACGAGCCCGAGCTCTACGACCACCTGCGCCACTGCGGCCGCTACGAGAAGTACTTTGTCTCTGGCGCCGGCGACATCTTCCCCTTCGAGTCCACCGCGGCCCGCAACCCCGAGAGCGTGCTGGACGTCATCAAGGGCGGCTTTGCCGCGGGGATGCGCTACTTCTCCACCTACTCCAGCGACAGCGACGTGATCCGCATCACCGGCTACCTGGTCAAGCGGAGCGACATGGAAAAATACGACAGCGGCAAGGCCGTCCAGCACGACACGGTGGCTCTGGGCGCCAACTCCATGCGGCTGCGCCACTTCGACGACCGAAAGCTGAGGAGCTTATGCTGAGAGCGCCCGTCAACAAAATCATCCCCCAGAGCAGTGTGGACGGCCCCGGCAACCGGACGGCCATCTTCTTTCAGGGGTGCAATTTCAGCTGTCACTACTGCCACAACCCGGAGACCATCCGCCTCTGCCAAAACTGTGGGACCTGCGTGGCGGACTGCCCGGTGGGCGCCCTGCGAAGGGATGAAGCGGGGACCGTCTGCTGGGACCCCGACCGGTGCGTCGGCTGCGACACCTGCATCAAGGTCTGCCCCCACCTCTCCTCCCCCAAGGTGCGGCTGCTCACGGTAGAGGAGGTGCTGGCCGAAGTCGAGAAGGGGATGCCCTTTATTCGGGGGATCACCGTCTCCGGCGGGGAGTGCACCCTCTACCGCGACTTTCTCGTCTCCCTCTTCGAGCGGGTCCATCCCTTGGGGCTGACCGCCCTTCTGGACTCCAACGGGAGCCGGGACTTCTCCGCCGATGCCGAGTTGCTGGGCGCCTGTGACGGGGTAATGCTGGACATCAAGTGCTTTGACAGCGCCATTCACCAAAAGCTCACCGGCCAGCCCAGTGAACGGGTGCGGGAAAACGCCGTTTTTCTCGCAAAGAAGGGAAAACTCACCGAGATCCGCACGGTGGTCATCCCCGACTACCTGCCCAATGAGGAGACGGTTCGGGGCTACTGTGAATTGCTGGACCCCTATCTCTCCGCAGGGCCCATCCGCTACAAGCTGATCCGCTTTCGCCCCTTCGGGGTGCGGGAGCCATACAACCAGCTGGAAACCCCGTCGGAAGAGTATATGGAGCAGCTGGCGGAGATTGCAAGGGGATATGGGTTTGCAGATATCGTAACTGTATAATCAAAACACAAATTGGAAAACCAAGCTGCCTGCAAAGATCGGCAGCTTGGTTTTTGCTTCTTTGCCTGCTCCATGATATAATCTGTTTATCTTTTAGAATACTGACTTGGAGGCCAACTCACAACATGAAGAGGAAAGACTGTGGTCAAGAGCGCCGGAGCTCTCGTTTATTGGCATTTTTATTAGGTGGTCTAGTTGCGGCCCAAATTCTCTTTATGGGATATTGGGGAACGCAAAAAGAGGGCTATCACGTCGATGAAATCTACACCTATGGACTGTCCAACAGTTATTATCTGCCCTTTTGGGACAGTGCTGAAAATTTTGAAAACCATAGAAAGACGTACACCCGCCTCTATACTATTTTCTGATCCACACCATTGCTTCTCTACTGCCAGGCACATTTTCTAAATGGGTTGGGATCGGGCTAAACATTCTTTTTTTTGCAATCAGCATTGTCCTTGTCTACTGCATTTGTCTCCAAATTACAAAAAGGCGTTGGCTCTCTATGCTCCCCTGTATTTTCTGGGGATTCAGCGCAGGCGCTATAAGCAGCGTTGTCTTTATTCGAATGTACGCCATGCTCACCTGTTTGACGCTGCTCATAACCTGGCTGACATTTCGCCTGCTCGATTCAGACAACATTTCCCTAAAGCAAATGGCGGCTCTCAGCACAGTTGCCCTCATTGGCTTTTTAACACAGTACTATTTTGTTGTATACCTGTTTTTCCTATTTGTGGGGACCGCCCTGTTTCTCTTTCTTCAAAAGCGATTTCGCGACTTCTGGAAGTATACCGGCAGTTTGGCACTGGGAGGGGTATTGGGCATTCTTTTCTTTCCCGCTTCGCTGTCCCATATCTTTTTTGGGTACCGGGGAAAAGAAAACCAAAGCAACCTGTTGCTGTTGGGAAATTGGAAAAGCAGGATACGCTCCTATGTCACAATTGTAAATGACAGTCTCTTTGGTAGCTTCTTAAAGGCGTTTGTCTTGCTCTTCATCGGTTTACTTCTCCTTGCCGGCATAAAAGCGCTGGTTGCTCGCTCACAAGTCCGTTCAAACGACCAGCAGGAAGGGATTTTCTCCAAGATAGCTGCCCTCTTCCGCAATCCCAGCCTCTCGAAATTTTTCATTCTGGGCTTTACATCTCTCTTTTACTTTTTACTCATCTCGAAAATATCCTCCTATGAAATCGACCGATATATGTTCCCAGTCTTTCCCCAAATCGGGGTCCTTGCCATGGTATCCATTTCATCTATGATTCTATTCACCTGCAAAGACCCGCGTTTTGCCGGTGCCATTTCTCTTGCCATTTGTATTGCGCTCTGTCCGGCTGGCATCTTGAGGGGGAACATATCTTACCTCTACCCCGGCGCCCAAGAGGCAGACCAAATAGCAGTCTCCCACTCTGCCGAACTCTGTGTTGTTGTTTCGGACTATCCCAATCGCATCCATGAGAATTTTACAGCGTTTTCACAATATCGCGGAGTCTACTTTACACGGCCCGAAAACCTCAGTTTGCTCTCTCAAGGGTTGGCAGAACAGGGGGAATCCTCCTCTTTTGTCCTCTATGTCGACACCTCCCTAGACCAGTCCTCTATATTGCAACAAATCAAGTCTTCTGCCCATCTTACAAATAGTCAAGAAATATCCTCTTTCAATATATTTACAGGCTACTATATTGCATAGCATAGTTTCTTCAACTAGAAAGGATGTGTCCAACGTGTTTCAAACTGCCGTTATCCCATCTTTTGGTCCCTTCAGCCCCGCTCAAATGGAGCGGCTGAAGACGGCCCATCCCCGCCAGGAAGTCCACTTCTTTGATCACCTGCCCACCCCGGCCGAACTCGCCGGGTTTGACTGCATCATCGGCAATCCTCCGGTTTCGCTCATAAAAGAGCTCCCCGACCTCAAGCTGCTGCAGCTCTGTTCGGCCGGCGTAGACGTCTACGTCAACGACCCCGACTACCCCCGTCAGGTCATTCTGGCCAATGCCAGCGGCGCCTACGGTGAAATCATCGCTGAGTTCACCATTGGCATGCACCTCTACCTGCTCAAGCAGCTCGGCCAGTATCGAGACGCCATGGCGGAGGGCAGATGGGAGATGCTCGGCCAGGTGAGCCAGCTGGCCGGAAGCACAGTGGTCTGCCTGGGCACCGGCGATTTGGGGGCCAGCTACGCCAAAAAAGCCCAGCTGCTGGGCGCCCATACCATTGGCGTCAAGCGCACTCCCGCCGACAATCTGCCCGGTTTTGACCGGGTGGCGACGATGGATCAGTTGGAAGAAATCCTGCCCCAGGCCAACGCCCTGGTCCTCTCCCTTCCCGACACCCCCGAAACGCGCCAGATTCTCAATGCCCACACCCTCTCTTGCTGCAAAGATGGCGTCTTGGTCATCAACATCGGGCGGGGGACCGCTGTCGACACCGAGGCCCTCTGTCAGGCGCTGGACGCCGGCAAAGTCGGCGCCGCCGGGCTGGATGTCACCGACCCGGAACCCCTTCCCCAAGGGCACCGCCTTTGGAAATACCCCAATGTGCTGATTACCCCCCATGTCACTGGTGGCTCCTGCAATGCCGTCAGCAGGGAGCGGATTGTCGAGATTGCCAACCGCAACATCTCCTCCTTTATCGAGACTGGGGTTGTCCCCCATGCAATCGATATTGAGCGAAAATACTAGCGCCGTTTCTCCCTGTTGGAAGGGATAAAAAAGCAGACCATAAAAGCAATTTTGTGCAGGCTCTTGCCTTTTGTAGAGTGATTTGTTATAATAATTGGGCTGTGACAGGTGGTCACAGCCCAATTGAATAGGGAGCGGTATCGAAGTGGTCATAACGGGACTGACTCGAAATCATGTTTCCACTTTGGAAGTCCAAACTGCCGAAAAGCCAGTAACCATGCGGATTTGCGGGCAAGTTCAAATCGTGAATTGGGGTCTGTTCTATCCTGTTGTTCTTCCCAATTTCCACGGCTTGAATTTTGCGGGAAAATGGCTATAATGAGAGCAGCCATCTGACGGCCACTTTGAGAGGTGTGTTTTGGGGTTCCGTAGTTACCGCTATCGTCCCTGATTTACCGTCATCATCCAAGTTGGTGTAATGATTCGAAATCAGGTTTCCTATGCGGAGTGCCAAACGGCTGAAACCCTTGGAACCATGCGGGTTCCAGCCGAGTTCAAATTGAATAATGTTGCTTGTTCTATCCTGTTGTTCTTCCCGATTTCCACCGGCTGAATTGGTCGGCGGGTCGGGACCAGGGATATAACATAAATTTGGAGATGTACCCAAGCGGTTGAAGGGTCCGCACTCGAAATGCGGTAGGTCGGCTCAAAACCGGCGCGAGAGTTCGAATCTCTCCATCTCCGCCATGAGGTCTGCCAGCGAAAAGCTGGTAGACCTCTTTCCTTTTTATGGAGAAACCGCCGATAGGTTTTGCAGCATGGGCGCCACAATGTCCTGCTCAATGGCTGCGGCGGATTGTTTTTTCGTGGCATATTGCAGATGCCCGTAAATATCCACCGTTGTTGAAATCTCACTGTGTCCCAGCCATTCTTTTACCTGTTCCATCGGAACACCGTTGGCCAGCAAAAGCGAGGCACAGGTATGGCGAAGATCGTGGAAACGAATGTGCCGTAAATTGTTCTTGGCAAGCAACTTCCCAAAGGTCGAGGACACATAGTTGGGTTTAATGAGATTGCCAATCACATCGACACAGACATATCCCAGATATTCTTTGTTGTAGGCGCGCCCGCACAGCTTGCGATTTTCTTCCTGCTGTTTCTTGGCCTCCAGCAACCGTTCTTTCAAAAAAGGAATCAATGGATAAGTCCGCAGACTGGATTTGTTCTTTGCCTTGTCCTTCTTAATCGTGACCCGCTCTCCCTTTACATTGCAGGTTGTTACCGTATGCCGAATGGAGAAGCAGTTATGGTTGAAGTCAAAGGCACTCCATTTCAAACCGATAACCTCACTGCGGCGCAGGCCGTAAAAAGCAGTCAGTAGAACTACCAGCTCGATCTTATGCCCCTTGATAACTTCAAACAGATTCAGGACTTCCGAATCCAGGTAGTAGTCACCCTTGAAGGGTTCAGGCTTGGAAATGATAATCCGGTCAGCCGGATTGCTTGGAATCAGATTTTTGTCAACCGCATAATTCAACGCCCCATGAATCAGAGCGTGGTAATGTTTAACGGTGGTCGGCTTGACCCGTTCCAATTCTTTCTCATAAAAAGCGAGAATATCTTGTTTGGTAAGGTCACAAAGGGCGACAGGATGCTCTCGGAAATACGGGGCGATGGGGTTGTTAAGCTGTTGTTCGTATCCCGAATAGGTCGAGAGTTCAATGGGCTTGCTGTCCATCACCCGTCCGGTAGCAGACTTGTACTTGTACTCAAGCCACTGGTACAGGAAATCCACAAAGGAAATCGCTGCGGATGACGGGCCAGACGGAGAAGCCGACTGCTGTGAGGCCGTAGCCTCCTGAAGCAGCTTTTCCGTCCATTCTTTTCGGATGGTGGGAAGCATATTGTTTGCCCAGGTCTTATTGCCCTTGACTTTCTTATGGGTGGGAATCCATTTGGGCTTTCTCTTACCGTTTTCATCGGTAAGGTTTAGAACCCAATAGAGATACCCTTTTTTCTCGGCCACATGGCCGGAGATTAGTTTGCTGTTTTCTTGCAGGTGTACCGCTGGCATACTGATCTGTTCCTCCTTTTGCGGTATTGAGTTCACCTACCAATGACACCTTTATTGTATCATCGGACAGAACAAAACTCCAGGTAAATCCGCGTCAGAATTGTTAACTTTCTGCGTCTATCCGGTGAAGATCGACACCATAGCCTGCTACTCCGCAAAAGTGGAGCAGGTGATTTTCAAATAACGAAGAATGTGGGCTTTGGGGATGCGGTAAGCCCGTCCAATTTTAAGGTACTCAATTTTCCCATCTTTAAGTAACTTGTACCCGGTTTTTGTACTGACGCCAAGCGCCTCACACATTTGACCAATGTCCATCACATCCGGGTAGTCTTTTAACATCAATCGGTAGGCATCTCTGGGAGAGAGTAGGCCGCCGTCATTTTCATACATTGTGAGTCCTCCTTTCGTTGGGGTATCCTATGCCGATGCTGATTGCCAGGGCTGCATCTACCTCCAGCATTTTTTCTTTACTGATACGCCCAATGTAACCACGGAGCCGCTTCCGGTCTATTGTCCGCAGTTGTTCCAACAGAAGCAGAGAGGTAGGCGCAAGCCCCGGCACATTCTCAAGTAGGATATGGGTAGGCAGACTGTTCTTCGCTTTTCTGCTGGTGATGGCTGCTGCAACAACGGTAGGACTAAAGTGATTCCCCACATCATTTTGGATAACAAGGACAGGGCGGATGCCGCCTTGCTCGGAGCCGACCACCGGGTTCAGGTCTGCATAGAACAGATCGCCACGCCGGATAGCCTTTCGCATAAACTGACCTCCTGAATATTAAGTAAGCCGGAAAACGGGGCAGGCCATAAGACCTGCCCCATTTCCGGCGAAATACAAAATCCGATTTGTTTTCTTGTTATGTGCCATTTGTCCTTGACACCCCGCACATATTGGGAAGTCATCAGTGACCGGCAGCGAACCGGCCCACGGGAATCTCACCCCTCCGAGGATCTCTCCGAGCTGCCCCCATTGCGTGATCCTGCAACCAGATGGTTTCCAAATGTTATGGACTACTCTGATCTTAAGCAGGGCTGTGGCTGGACAGGAGTACCATTATGCCCCTTTCCGGTCATGGCCGCGCCGGGTGCTGCCCGGTTTTTACAGGCTGCCGTTACTCGCTCATACAGGACAGGATTGTATGCAAGACCAATTATGATAATCAGGTGGGATCTGCTCATCATGTCCGTATATCATGGCGCGGCCCCTGAATCGGCTTTAGCTCTTCGAGCTGGAAAGGGGGGATGTTACTGATGAATGAGTATGCGGTTGTCAAGGTACAGGTGAAAGAAGAACACTCGAAAGAATGCCTTTCACCTATCGTCCTGAAACCGCAGGGGTGTCAACCCTGTGCCGCAAAATATTTTTTAAGTTTGGCAATCGCCAGGTTTATGGACTTGGCAACGGCTTGATGGCTTGTCCCTTCCATGCGACCGATCTGCCGGGTAGAGAGTCCCTGAAAAACATGAAGCCGGAATCGCCGTTTCTGAACCTCGGTCAAAGCGCCCACTGTAAAAAGCTGCTCCAGGGCTTTCCAGGCATACTTGCGGTTCTGTATGTCAACAACTCGTTCTTCCCATTCTTCATCCAGAGCGCGAGTGGCACAATGCTCCGTTTCCTCCAAACCGTGGATCGAAACATCCTTGCGGGTCTGGGCGCTCTCTGCCCGATCCTGCTCATAGTAAATTTGATCGGACAGGGCTTTCAGCTCTGCAAAGTCATGTTCCGTTTTGTCAGGGTTCTCCTTCAGATAATCCTCCAGTGTGATTTCTATGATTTCGTTATGAAAGCGATAAACGATATTTGGGCTGTTTTTGTTTATCGCATAGTCGCTTTTGCGATAATTTTGCACCTCTGTTACCTCCGATTTGTTTTTTGTGGAAAACAAATCGGAAGTGGTGGTGCTCGACACCAGTGACCAAGTAGTCGAGAACAAATCAAAAAGCGGCCGAATCTGTAACTCAGTACAAATTCGACCGCTCCAAGTCGTTTATTAAAAAGTCCGCAGAAAAAGCATCTTTTGGCAGGTGGAGGCTTTTCGCTTTTAGAACAATACTCCCGGCCACCATACTTCCATATAAAGATGATTTTCTTTGTCTTGTAAGCCGTGTGTCGTGGTGCGTAAAGACAGCGGAACAGCATAATGCGCTTCTTGAGGTATTGCATAGTGCATCAGACTCCTGTCCATACAAACGGACGGCACACCGGCAGCATCACTCCCTTTCTTAATTCAAATATATGTATTTCTACCGACAGGTCAATGCTGCCGAGCCGAAATAAACCTATTCAGTTTAAGATCAACTCTGCATTGTCCGGTCATCAGCGATTATTCTTTTTTATGCGGATAAAGTCAGTAATCACAAGTATCAAACCGATTATTCCAATCGCAACTATTACATAGCTTTCATGTAAAATTCCATGAAAGCCAAGAAAGCCACTAAATCCGGTTAAATGGACACCGTTTCCGGTCATTCCCGAAATAGGAAAACGAACAGAAAGTCGCCATAATACAAATATAATCAGCGCCGATATTCCAAACAAACTTCCTCCAAGCCACGTTCTCCATGACATTCGCTTGTTTCCTTTCAATGCAGATTCTTGTGGTGGGGTCGGCTCGGTAATATTGTCCTTTAACAAATAGTCAGTAGATACCTTAAAACATTCACTTAATGAGACGATTTTTTCCAGTTCAGGGGATGCCAAGCCGTTCTCCCATTTTGTGATGGCCTGCCTTGATACTCCTATTTTTTCTGCGAGTTTCTCCTGGGACAGTCCCATCTTTTTTCGTTCCCTTTGAATCTTTTCGGGTAACTTCATAGTGAACCTCCTCACTTTCATTCTATTTTTTCTGTGGTAGCCACTCTACCACCCCACCTATGTCAATTCGGCAACCAGTGGTAGCAATAAAAAAATTATGAAATATTGCAGAAAAGCTCACCGAAACGGTGAGCTTTTCTGCGATAATCAATATTGTGGGTAGCTGCCTATTTTGGTTCTTCCCACAGATGCCCACACATTTTCATAGAGAGAATCTATCCTTCGTTTTTCCCAATCGCATCCGCTAATTGACCACTGACGGCATCTATGTAGAGATATACCCCGTCCCGATCACAGTGGTACAGGTTAGAGTAGCTTGTGCTCTCATTCGGGCTGATGGGGTTGGGCTCTACCACTTCAGTGGCCTCCAACAGACCGACTCCTGACTTTGCAGCAGCAGAAAGTGCTTTTTTCAGCACAGCAATCTGTCCATTGCTCCAAAGCCCCTCCAGATCGTCAAGGACTTTTGGGTCCTGCTCCATGTCTTTGAGAAGTTGTATAACTTGATCTGGAGACAGATATACACCGGAGCAATAGTTTTCGATGATTCGGTTCTGCATGGGGTTTGGAAAGGAAACAGGAGTGATTTGTTCCCATGAGGTGAAGTACCGCGCATATTCTGGCTTTTGTTCCACCAGGAACGAAAAGGCACTACCTCTGGTGTAATAATAATCTCGGAAAAAACCTTGGATTACTGCAATATAGAAGCCGTGGCTTTTGTCAAACAGCTCGTCAGCTTCCGTTTCAGCCCCAACCCGCAAGGTATTCAGATATTTTTCGGCATAGAAATCCTCCATCCCATACTGCGCGGCAAGGGCCAGCACTTTTTCCTCCTGTCCCTGCTGTATCCAGGTTAAGGGAGTAAAATACCATTCCCGCATTTCCTCTGGTGAAATCGGGTGAAAACTCACATCGTATCCCACTGAATCCGTCCTTTCACTCCCACTCAAAAGGCTCTTTTAAGTGGTGTTTTTCCATGATTTGCTTTTCTAAAGCGAAATAGGCATCCATATCCTCTGGCTGCGCTGGAATACCCTTGTCCCCCCACCAATAACCGTTCCCATAGTAGGAAAACATAGCCCAGTAATAAGGCAGGTCATGGCTGAATATCGCCACATCCATGGCATTGTCCACTGGCGCTGCCAACGGTGAGCGTTCCACTATCTGGGAGGCTTCCTCATAAGAGATCCCCACCAGCTCCACCAGCAGGTGCTTCACCAGTTCGCAGAAGCTGTACTGGTTGAATATGACCTGACCATCCTCATCTTTGAACACAAGTCCATCACGCAACACTTTTGGGACAATACCTCCTTCTTCATCGCTCAGAACATAATCCAAATCTCTGCATGATCCCTAACAGCACCTCAGCTTCACGAATCTCCTCATTGAGTAGGTCATCATAGTCATGTTCCAGCTGCTCAGCCCGGTCAGAAATCCAGCTAAACTGCTCCTGCGCCTGAACATACTGCTGATGGACGAACTGATATTCACCCAAAAGGCAGCGCGTTTGAGTTTCGCTGACGGTATCTCTGTTTTGACAGGCAAGCGCCGACAACAAACTTTCCAGGGCTTTTTCCTCAAGTCCTCTTGATAACTGCATTTCTGCTTTTTGAAGATACAACTGTGTTGTCATTTGAGTAGCCTCCCGTCAATCCCACCAGAAGTACCAAACAGTGGACTGCCGCAGCACATCGGCCAGAGCGCCCACGGTGGCGTCCTCCGGCCCCTGGTCAATCACATCGGGACAGAAGCCATACAGTTCCACTGCTGCATCCATAGCCTTCTCCTCGGAAACGGGAGCCGGGAGCAGGAACTCCAACTCGTCGTGGCTCATGGCAGCGGGCACCGCCCCATGCTGTTCAAACCAGTATTTCGCAACTGCCATTAACTCTGGCGTGTTAGGACATTCATTCCAGCCACCAAAGGGCAGATAGGCAAAAATCTCCCAAGGATTCTTCACGGGGATTTTAGCCAGAATGAGAGGATAGGTCATATTATTATCGGAGTTCCAGTAGCTTGAAAAACGACGGTTATCATATCCGCCCTCCATCTCGCCCAGGATTTCCTCATCCCAGTCCATATCGTCATCCTCGGCTTCTTCCTTGCGCTGCCCAATCATTTCCTCCAGGACTGCCTTACTGTTCTCGACAGGGGCGGAGAGCATTTTCTTCCGGTATTCGGCGACTTTGTCCGGGTCGAAAGCAAAGTCGTCCTCGCCATCGCTGTCCGGGTCAGAATTCATAATCAGGCATTCCCACAGGATTTCGTCATCCGCCTTAATCAGAACCGGCACAAAGCCCTCTTTGACACTTTCCCGTTTGGCATAGTTATATGCCGACATGATGGGGTCATCATCCGTCATTGAGGGGAAATAGGTACATTCACAGTCCAGATATTCCATCATGGCTTCCGCAAGGTCTGAAGGCTCCAGACTGGCCTCATCGAAACTCTGTCCCTGCCAGTTGGCGAACCGCTTTTCCATGACTTTTGCCATAGCCTGATAATAGTTTTCATCAAATGGGATGAACAGATAGGCTTCATCCTGGAACTTATCGGAATAATATTGCTCTGAACCGAAATATTCCAAAGCATAGTTATCAATGTCGCTGGGGAAGTACGGGCTGTCCGCCTCGCCATAGTAATATCCAGCAAAGGCTGCGCCCTCCTTGTTGAACAGCGCCCCAAAGAGCTGTCCTTTCAGCTGGTCCCGGATAAAACCACGCAGATCGGCGCGGCTCAGATCTGCCATAAACGGCTGCACCTGCTCCCAGTACCGCTCCATGAATTCTGCGCTCATCAGATCATGCTCCATGCACCAGCGCAGATAGATTGCCATGTGGTTGTAGGCATTGATCTCGTCCACCGGCAGGCCCTTTTCCTGAATGGATTCCAGGTGCCAGGCAGCATCGTCCATATCGCCGGTGAACTCCTCCTCTGCAAGCGTTCCTCTGGTGATGGCATTCTGGCGGGTGGGATTGACCACAAAACTGATGCCTGCCATCTTTTCGAGCAGAGCGTCTGCGTCGTGCTCCATCTTATACTCCATCTCATTATGATAGAGCGGGATCACCTGATAGAAGTTGACCTCCTCGCCGCTCGGCAAAGTGCAGACTTCGCCGCCTTCCTCCACGCCCTGGGGACCGGTCAGAATAGCGGCTTTGAGCTTCGTGTCCTCTGCAAACGGCGACTGCTTGTCCATTGTGTGGCCAAAGCCCAGCCAGGTATCGTTAGAAATGGGCAGGCGGGCCAACACTTTCAAGAGACCAATAGGCCAGTACCACCGCTCATCCTTCAGGGATTCCTCATCCAGTTTCCAATCCGACGGCAGAGCGATGGCCAGCTCTGCTCGCTCCAGCTTGTATTCCGCCAGTTCCTCCGGCACATTCATCCGGTGAGCACCCATACCCATCGTCACCAGTGTGTAATAGTCCCGCTCCTCAGAGGGAGGAACAACGCAGATGTCCACATGGATGTCAGTGGAAACCAGTTCATGGAACACATTCCCAAACTCACCAAAGGTGTTTTTGATGTGCTGCTCTATCGCAGACATCTCATCTTCCGAATAAACCTCCGGCTCACTGTTTTTTCTTGAGGACCAGAAGGCATCCGCCTTCGTACCGTCCGGGTTCAGGAAAATCTGAAAATATTGATCCTCTCCAGGCTGTTGATAGACAAGACCAATGCGGCGCAGCTGATCCACAAACACACCTGTTAGAATGCCCTCTGGTTCTTCTTCAGGGGTGTGGGTCAGCCATTCGCCGCTGTCCAGCCGTTCCTTTAGCTGCCGCAGCCAGTCGGTTCCCATCTTGGAGAGTCCAGCTTCGTTCATACGGAAGGAAAGCTCCACAAGATGTTCCTTCACCGGGTATTGGAATTCACAGCAGGGGGAATTTTTCTGATAGCCATACCGTTCTGGGCAGAACAACTCGTAAAATTCGGCAAGTCCTGCTTCGTCCACCCGAATGCAGGCTATGGCGCATTGTTTATCATCCGCATCTTCGTCCAGTCCCCGCTGGAGCGTTTGATCAGCATCGGGATTGATCCAATGATATTCCATCTGCTCCAGGGTGGCTCCGGCTTTGATCTCTTTTTTTAAGGTCAGGAACTCATAATCTCCCGGTTCCAGTTTTAATCCTTGCTTGACGGCATCCAGCGCACCGGATTTATCGCCAAAATGCGCCCGCAGCTTGCCCAGATGGAGCCAGATCCAGGGGTAGTCCGGCTCCTCCTGAGCGCCCCGCTCCGCATATTCCAGTGCTTCTTCCAGCCTGCCGCAATACATCAACGCCACAGAATACCGGTAGTACCAGGTAGCGCAGCCCGTGGCGTTTTTCTCCGAATCCTTCATCCATTCCGCAGCGCGGTAGTAGTGGATGTAATCGTCCAGGTTAAGGCAGGCAAAGGCATACCAGAGGGCAATCTGCAAATCCTGATGAGCCTGTTTTTCGCTGAATCGTCCTTCTTCTACGCCGCTTTTGATAAAATCCTCCAGCCAGCCGAGCATTTTCTCAAAGTAACCGGTGGTTCCTTCATCAAAGGATTCCAGTGTTTCAATATCCTCTGCCGAGAGCAGGGAGCCAGTTTCCTCATAAATATCAGGCTCCGGTTCTTTCTCGTCCAGTAGCGGCACACCGCCCACATCCCGCCGAAATGCGTGGAAGTGAGCATAGGGCAGGTCGCTTCCCTCAAAGAATGCCTGTGCCGCTGTTAGTACAGCGGGCAGATCCCAGGCGATAAAATCCAGATACCCACAATACAGACCAGTGGCCCCACCCAGGAAGGTCACGGCTTCCTCTCCTGCATCCCGTAGGATGGCATCCCGCAGGTTATCCCGGAAATCCAGAATAGCTTTCACTCGTTCCTCACCGGTAAAACCGGACAGCGGGTACAGGAGGAATCCAGCGGCAATGCCATCCTTGTGGTACTCATCCACCATATCACTGCGGGCAGTCAGGTAGTCGTTGATGAGCACCGGCAGGCGGCAGCTTCCAGTATAAACATCCAGCCGCCAGTCAGCCTCCGGGTCCTCCACCGGTTCCAGTTCATAGGCAAGATAACTGTTTTCCAGGTAGTCGCTGCCATCCCGCCAGAGAGAAAGCCCCATGCTTTGCAGCAACTCCGGCAGTTCGGAAAGCAGCTTGGCCGGTTCGTCTTTCGGTTGAGCATAAACATCAAACCCAGCAACAAAGGCGATAGCGGAAACTTCTCCGATGGTTTGATCCACCAGCATAGAGAGTGCCCACCAGACCTTGTCTGTGTCCTCTTTCAAGATCGGGGTCAGCTTTTCACAGTAAAGGACCAGACTTACCTGATGATCCTCTGTTTCCTCTGCCCACATCTGCACATCCTCAGCCCGAACTTCAATCTCTCCAGCTCGCAGCTCGAACCCCTCACAGGGCTGGCGGCCTACCCAGATATTCCAATGCTCAAGCACCGATTCTGGGGCCTGCTTCTGGAAGTACACCAACGGGAACAGGCGGGAGCGAAGCCTCTCTGGACTGAGGATCAATTCATGCTTTTCGCCATTGAAGCCCAGCTCGAAGGAAGTATCACGCAGGGCCGTCTTGAGTGCATTCCCGCATTTTTCAACCAGTTCTTCGCCGCGCTGGTGTGTTTCGTCCGTATCTATGATTTGACGCAGTTCTGCCTCAATCTGAGAAAAGGCTGCCCATGCTTCCTGCGTCCTTTCACGGAAGTTCTTTTCAAAGCGGGGCAGGGACAAACGACGGCGGCAATCGTTTATGTACTCCTGAGTATCTTTGTCTCCGGGGCGGGCTTTCAGGGCCTTTTCAAAGTAACGCAGGGCGGGGCCTTCCTCATCCAGACAGTAATAGGCCAAAGCGATTCGATAATTCCAGCAGTGATCTTCGGCAAAATACTCCTCATGGGGAGCCAGAAGTTCCAGCGCCTTTTCAAAGGGCTCCCGTTCTCCTATATGTGCAACGGCAATATATGCCTTGGCCAATTCGCTGTCCAGTTCCGGGGTGCGCTCCTCGGCAGGAATCGCTTCCAGGGTGTCGATTACCTTCTGCGCTTCATCCTGTTCAAACCATTGCTGGCATTGTTTCAATAAATCCATATCATGATCTCCTTTTCCATCTTCGGTAGGGATAGGTTTCACTAATAAGCAGAGCTTGTAATTTCAAAGCTAAAATTCATATCTGCATTTATGGTGGCTTCTTCATTTGTGGCTGGTTGTATCACAAACTCAAATGTAGGTTCATAGTCCCCGTCCTGCAAGGTTTCTCCACCCAAAATCTCGATATGATACCAGCCATTTGCAAGCTCAATCATCGGCTTCTTATGCACTCTATAGTAAGAAATCAGATCTTTCACCTTTTCAGGCGTAAACTGTTCCAATATTGGCCATGTAAAAAGCATCAGCATATTATGATCTACTTTGAGGGAATAGCCACTTTTTCTAAGCTGCAATCGGTTTCTTTCTTTGCACAGCTCCGGTCTATCACCAGAGAGATTGAACAATATGGTATAGGGATAGTTTTCAATACCGGTCATTGGGATTACAATTCCTTCGGCAAATATCCTGTCGCCGCTTTCGTTTGTGGTAAACTCCATCGCTAAATCATCTGAAAGATGATTTGCCTGCTTCCAGTCCTCCAGCAACAAAATGTCACCAAGGAGAAAATAATTAACAAGATCGTTTAATACTTCCGTAAACCTATATATCATCCATTATGCCTCCCTTACAATCCCACGCGCTGCCAGCCGTTCAGCCGCTCCTGCACTGCGTCAATCATCCAACCCTCGCCCACGCGCTTCATGAGAAAGCGGCGGTCAAAGCCGGTATTTTTCTCTCTGGTGTAGATGTAGAGCTTGTTTTTAGTGATCTGCTCCGCGTCAAGGAATTCTTCCCCGTTGTAGGTGCCCTGGGCGCTGTATGAGAGGGCCAGAGGCAGATAGCCCGGACGGGGCTTTTCGCTCACATACTTCTCCCAGATCGCCAGCAGGCGGGGCACAGCCTCGGCATCTTCAAACCCAACCTGATCCATGTACTGCTCCCATTCTGTCATTTCGGCAAAGAAAGCGGACAACACATTGCGGCATTCCGACGCTGCCTGCTCATCCAGCTGGACGGGCTTTTTGGCCTTTTCCCGCTGGAGCTGGGAGAAGTGTTCCATCTGCTCCTTGGTAAATTGCACATGGGCCACCGGATGGATGTAGTTGTTGCCGGCGACAGCCAGTAGTCCATCATAAGTAACAGCAGTGTGGTCGATCCAGATGTGGGAGAGTTTGGGGATGGAGGCTGCTCGAAGCAGACCGGCATCCTCCAGCTTGGTGTGGTCAAGGGCCAGTAGATCCAGCTTACAGCTTTGCAGGGCGGACAAGCCGCTTCCGTCGATCCCGGCATTCCCGGTCAGCAGCAGATAGCGCAGCTTGGGCATGGCGGAAAAAAAGGGGAAACAGGCGTCGGTGAGGGCGCCGTTCTCCACGCCGAAGTTGACCATACTTTTATGCCCGGCAAAGGGGGCAAGCAGTTCATCCGTCACCGGATACCCTTTCACATGGAAGCCCACCAGGGTGTAACCGGCCAACCGCTCCATGATCTCTGCGGTCAGCTTCGGGACTTCAAATTGTTTCTCTCTATCTAAGGCCAGGACACCATTTTCCCAATCCGCTGTCCGCGCCCGTTTTGGCCATTCCATAGCTTTCCTCCTTACTCCTGTGCTCAATCTGCTAACATTTCATGGGGAAATCTCTTTTCAAATATCCCAGTCTATGAAATCTTCACGGTTCAATACAAAGTGCTGATACAGGCACTTCAAATTTTCCTGTTCATCCCGTGAGAGCTTCGCCCCGTTTTCATACTGTAAAGTGTCGGCATACAGGATAAAGCCATCCACTTTTCCTGATGAAGCCCGAAACTCACCGTTTCCAATAATAGCAACATCGCCACATACAAATGTAACCGAAGAAGTGGTATGGATTTTCATAATTGCTTTGATCATGACTTCCTCCAAAAATCACATCATTGTGTACTTTGCTCATTTGGATTGTCTTTAGCGGGCTCCAATGCCGATGAATCGCACCTGCACAACGCAGCTTCGACCTTACAGATTGCGGATATATGCTTGATTTTCCAGAAACTTTTCCAACGAAATCTGCTGCTTTTCGTACATCAATCCCCAGCGGTCAAGAGAGTTTTCCAGCGGGGCGGTTCCGGTATCAAGACCGGAATAGATCAAGAGCGGCAGTTCTTTCAGCCTGTCTTTTGTCTGCTGAAAGCTGCTGTCGCCAAAATGCTGTTTTAGAAACACCAGAGCCTTTTTGGTGTCGGAAATCCCGGTTACAATCAGGCGGATGTAGTGATAGGGATATGCTGTTTCATATTCCTGCGTTTTGGGTACATCCAAAACGCTTTCGAGAAAATCTTCCAAACAATCAAAGGCAGGCTGAAAGTCCCAAGTTCCGGCGCCATGTTCTGCCCAGAACACGGCTGTATCGTTCCGTCGCAGGTCCAGGCAGTATGGATCACCAGCATCAGACGCAATCACCACAAGATGCTCGTCCCAATTTTTAATTACCTTTTGTTCCACAGGATTATAGGCGTATCCCTCCTGGCCCTTCACAAGGGTATCCAGTCCCCACAGTTCCAGGGCCTCATAGGTATCATTGCTCCACACGGTTCGCAGTCCACAGCAGCGCTCCAACAGCATCCAATAGTCTGCCGGAAGTTCCCAGCGTCTGCGGATCTGGCTCTTATACTGCTTGGACATGGCTTGCTCCATCGCAGGTATATCAATTTGTCTTAATAGCTCGTCCAATAATTGCTCCAATCGGCTTTTCATCAATATCACCTCTCATTTTCGGGTGATACTATTCTCCACCCGGATGTCTGCACCCGGATAACAGGACGGAAAAAGTCATAGTCATTGTGAATCTCATTATCCTCCCGAACCTCCGGTTTACAGTGAGGGGAACAGGGTAAATATCCAAGCAAAGGACCCATGCCACCGCAGACATTGCAGCCGCCGTCGCCGCCGCAGGTGGTCAATGTTTTCCCGTCTACCAACTCCCGCTTATAGGGGTCGTAGGCGATAGACAGGCCAAAGAAGTTGGGCTGCTCCATGTCGTATGGCTTACCCTGATCTTCCCCGTTTTCAAAGTGGTGCAGTTTCATCTTGTGGTCCAGTCCATCCCCCCAGGGAAACAGGGTGCGGCATCCGCCCCCGCACAGATAGGCCCACTCATCCGGCGTGGGAAGGCTGGCTGCCAGCTCCCACAACAGGGACCGCTGAAATTCCGGGTAGGTCATTGGATGGCACAGCCACGCTCGCCAGCTATCACCATTGCGTTCAAAGCGGACAGTTTCGTGTATTTCAAAGCTCTGGCTGTTCTGGCCCGCCCACTTCTGCAAGTTCTCCAGCCAGTCGGGGTGGGCGGTGATGCGTGGATCGTTCATGGGTACGCTTTCCCAGCCAATTTCCTCCAGTTTTCTGCCCACGAACATGGGGGCGATGGTCACCTGGCGTACTGGGGTCATGCCCTGCCTGAGAAATTCCTCCGCAGAGCCCTCATATTCGATTTCCGCAAAAATATCCGCCAGTTCCTCTTGGTTGGCCTTGTCCATTCCTTGGACAAAACTCTCCCAGCCAAGAATCACGGTATCGCCCGGGACAAAGACAAACTCCCGGCCACCTTTTTCAAATAGGCCGGTGGTGCAGCTTTGTCCCCAGCGGGAAAAGGCGTATAGTTCCTTGAATGTCAAATGATAACGAGTCGCCAGCGTCTGCATAAGCCAGAGCTTATCGGCCAGTTTCAAGGTATCAAATTGTGGGCGAAATAGTTTTTCGTTCATAGCAGCGCACCTCACAGCAAGTCTACCTTGATACCGCACCGTTCCAGAACGGGCAGCACCTGTTCCGGCTTGGAGGACATGAGGGTAATATGTTTGAGATTGGGGAACTGGCGCAGTTCCGCCTCCGTAATGGTATTAAGATCAAAGGCTCCATCCTCGCCATCCCAGAACGGACAGAGTTGGGTATAAATCTCGCTGCCGCCATCCATCTCGATCTCTGTAATCTCTGGAGCCAGCCGCGCCGGGACAGGGTATTTCTCCAGCCACTTCCGAATCTCCGGAATAGGTTCATACCCTTCCGCGTCAATGTCGATCTTGCGTCGGCTATACTCTCTGGAAAACTCATGGGCATCCAGTTTAGGAGCCAGTAAGCCTTTCTCGTACATCAGGACTTCCATAACCGCCAGCTTGAAGTTGAAGCTGGTAAAGGTGAGCACTGGTTCAGTCGGCTTGGATAACTCGTATTTCTGCGCTTTCGCCGCCTTATTCTCTGGCTCTTTCCAGCTGATCTGTACCATGGCGGAGAGGGCCTCCAGCTTTGCTTTCTGCGCTGATTGCTCCTCTGGAACAGGACCCGGCAAGCGGGTATAGACGGTAAAGCCGCCTAATTTGAGGGTATGGGCAAATCCGGCGAAATCCTTCCAGCTGGCCTCTCGGTAGTCCTTGGACCCGATCCAAACCGCTCCGTCAAATGTCTGCCGGACCGCATACTCTCCCTGTGCCGCTACCCGGACACCAATGGTTTTGATGGTCTGCTCATCTTCGTCCAACCAGCCCTGTAGTCCAAGCTCGTCCCACAAAGCAAGTGCCTGGGTATAAGGGCTCTCCTGGCCAGTCATGGGGCTTTTCCGTGTTCCATTTTGTAAGACAATGCGGGCAGGCCCTAGCTTTTCCGCCAGCCGCGACAGGGTAAACGGCGGTGTAAATACCGCCCCCAGAATGGTCAGGCTGTCTTTCTTAAGAACAATTTTTCGCTCCGTGGTCTTGGGCGGTAGAAAGATGGGCAGATTCGGGTACACTTCTTTGTACTCCCGCCATTCCAGCTTTTTGGGCTTGTTTGCCGTCCGCAGGAAGTCCCAGAAGTCGATGGGATAACGAAACACCGGCCCAACCCTATCCCGCCGGGTGACGATGACCACCGTGCCATCGGTGAGTATTCCAATGTGCTGCATTTTCTCCCCGCCGAACATTCCCGGACGGATACGCAGCACCTCACGGGTGTTCCTATTGATGAGCTGAGCAAAGTCATCGGAGAGGATTGCGCCGTTTCCCTGCACCAGCAGCCAGTCCCCGGTAAACCAGCGCAGTTTCAGCCCCTCGCCCATTCCGGGCAGGGGGGCGATGCGGCACCGCCCGGTGTCCATGTCCAGTTCCAGCAGGCATTCTTCCATCCGCCCCTTGCCGCTGACGGCGTGGATCATGGTAATGCGGCCTGTGCCGGGAACGGGAACGGCCTCGGAGAGATGGTCGTATCCATCCAGAGAGAAGGTGTGTTTTGTTACCTTGCCGTTTTCCCAGCGGTAAATCTGCCCCTTGTACCACTCGTTGGAAAAGTAGACCCGGCCCAGACCGTCTGTCGTAATGCCGCAATGGTATTTGGTGCTCCATCCATCTTCCGGCAGAGTCCAGTTTTTCACATCCTTGCAGGCGCCCCGGTCTGTCAGTTCAATCCGTGTAGCGTTGGTGGGATCACCCACCCAGAGGGAATGGTCAGCCCAGCACAGGGTCTGGGGTGGACCGTCATATCCAATGGGGGACGGTTCGGCCCAGTTAAGCGTGGCTGGATTCTTGCTCAATAATGCTCGGCCAATAGTCCCGCTGCCAGCGGCCCTGGACGTGGCATAGAGTCCATTTTCTGCGGAATAAGTGAGGCACCCAAGGTGCGGCAAGCTGTGGGCGCGGGTCACCTGGGGCGGACGCTGGCGCAGATCGGCCACACAGCCGTTTTTCCATTCTTCTGCATCCTGGTTTTTCCATTCGCCCGCCGCAAAATCACCCGCTACGGAATTGAAGAAATAATCGTACTCATCCTGAAGTATGTATTCCTCGCAGGGCATTAGCTTTCCAGGGTCCTGCTCCTTGGCATGGTCGCCCCATTTTCGCCCTTGCTGTTTCATCAGGTGGCAATATTGCCCCTGCTTTTTGCAGTAGCGTTCCCATTCGCTGCGTTCTTCCTCTGGGATCAAGGCAAACAGATACTCGTCCTCATCATCCAGGTTATACAGCGCCCAGCCGAAGGCAGACAGCTCCTGCCCCAATGCCGCCGCCCCTTTTTCATGGGATAGCTTCATATACTGAACGCCAACGGCATCAAAGCGTTCATCCAGCAGCGCCGGGACCTGCGCGCCCCATTTTTCTCGCAGTTCCGCCAGAGTGTCCTGTACGGCTCCGTCAAATTTCAGAATGTCCAGCGCATCATCTATGATTTGTTTGAACTCTGCCATAGGTAGTTTCTCCTTTTCCCATTTCCTACATCATAGCGACAGCCATGTGGTCAAAGCACTGATTTCCTCCCGCAGCAATGAGGATTTCCCAGCGGCGGCAAAGGCTTTTTGGATGCCGCCATAGCGCCGCTCGGAGCGATCCGCCAGCTGGAGCGCGGCTGCCTCCAGATTGGGAATCGCCATCACAGCATCTGCCAGCGCCTGGGCGGAGAGTTTATCCCCGATCAGAGAGGCGGCAAAGCAGCGCAAATGGCTGTGGGAGAGGGCGGACAAATCGTTTAGTTTATGCAGTTCATAGAGTTTCAGGGCATAAAGGGAAGGAAGCCCATCCAGAGCCGGTAGTTCCTGCACAGCTGGGAGTGACTGGAGATAGAGTTTCTGAAGCCGGGTCGCCGGAGTCAGGAAAGGGGCAAGATCTTCCGTTTTCCGCATTTCCTCCAAATGGAGATAGGTAATGCTGGTGAGAAGTGGGGTGATGTCGCCATTCTTTTCTCCACGCAGGTGGAGAACACGCAGGCCGGGGAGAGAAACATTGTCCCAGGAAACAGGGGCCGACAGCCATAGGGACAGTGTATGAAGCTGCTTTAGCTCGGAGAGAACTTCTACACCCTCACACTTTTCCATCAGGGTCAGTTCCTCCAGATTGGGATAATCTCGCAGGAAGGACAGATTCACCTTCCGCTCTCCCGTCACAGACAGACACCGTACCGCATCTGGTTTTTGTCCATTTAGATCAATCTTTTCTCCGCCACGCCAAAAGACCGCCGTGCAAAAAGAGGGCTCCATTTTCATAAAAGTCACCAGTCCCGTTCCCGGATAGCCTCCTCCATGTCAATCGGAATGCCAAACCACTTCAAAATGTAGTCTACAGTGACGCCGATGCAGTCCCGGGCTACCGTTTCAATCTCACTGTTGTTCTCGTAAAATTCGTCCTGGAGGTCATTGATGCCGCAAACTGCTTCGTCCAGCTTTTCCTGCACCACTTCGGTGTCGGTTTCGCCGCTCTCCAGCAGGTCGATGACCTTCTGGAGTTCGTCCTTTACCTTGTCTACCAGAAAAACTGGATAGTAATCATCCTGATACATCTCGTCCAGCAGTTTGTAATCGGGATCAAAGGTTTTCATTTTGTGTCTTCCTTTCTTCGTAGTTCACAGTTCAGGCACTTGCCTTCTTGATATTTTTTTCTCACTCACCGCCAAACCGCTCAGCAGCGTCTTTGTAAACAGTAATACTTTCTTCCACGCTCACTTTTTCGCTGCGAATACGGAAGTAGTCCCGCAGGGCGCGCCTGAGTTCTGGGTTCTCCACTTTGCGGGGCAGCAGGCTGATGAGCATTTCGTCGTAGCTCCCGTATAGCACACCGCCCCGGTTATAGGTCTGCCATGTCACCGCGGGCTTTTTGCCCTCCGGGTCTTTTGCCAGAGCAAAGAGCCACCGCTCATCCAGCTCCACATAGCGTTCAATCGTAAACCTTGTGTCATAGGTCCCATAGCTGTAATCACCCCAGAAAATCAGGGCGCGCAGCCCGTCGGGACCCGAGCGTTCAAAGGCCCAGTCCTCCGGATAGCTGCGGTAATCCAGCAGCCCCAGGGCGTTCAACAGATAGCTCGCCTTTGGAGTCCCCAAAAGGGGCGAATAGGTCTCATACACCTGCTCCTTGGGCTGGGTGAGAATCGCCTTCATAAAGACCGGGATCAGCCAGCTGCCGCCGCAGCGTTCGTTCAGCTCATCCGCCAATGCCTGCAGCCGCTCATCCGGGTTGCGGATCAGGGAGGCGGTCAGCACCACAGCGGGAATTTTCTCTTTTTCCCTGGGTGTGGCATCCCAAATGCGAAGTCCGTCCGTAATCCACCAAGAGGTGCAGTCGTCATCCGGATAAACAGGCGCGCGTTTAAGCCGGGCGAGCCGCTGGGCGTTTTCTGCCAGGAAGCGGTAGACCTCCAGCATTTTGAGCGAGGCTTTCCCCATCATCAGATGGAGACAGAAGTTCAACTGTTCGATTTCCAGGGGCTTTGTGTCCCCCTCGTCCAGCAGCCGGGAGAGGGTCTTTAAGATGGCCGGGGCGATCTGCTCCGACACGCAGTCGGAACAGGCGTCCGCCATGATATGGCTGCCCATCCATTTACCCTTGACCAGCTTGGCCCACAGTGGGGCGGCGGGGGCATACTCCAGCTGCGCCAGAGCCTTCTGAGCAGCCGTCTTGCACTTGCCCTTTTCCATATTCACAAGCTGGAGAAGCAGTTCGCCGTTGGCTTCAGCCTTGCCCAACTCCAAAATGGCCTGTTCTCGCTTGACCCCCTTGGGGGGCAGTTGTTCCATAGTCATATTGCGTTCTCCCCTTATTCCTCAAACTCGCCCTCGATCATTCCATTGAGATATTTTCCGGGGTCAGCGATAAATTCCTCCCATCTGGCTAACGGATGAAACTCCTCATGCTCGATGTCCAAATACCAGAGTTTCTTATCTCTGGGACTCCACAGCAGCAAATAGTCGCTGTAATTGTCCATTTTCGCCATAAGGGAGAGCAGCTTTTTTCGTTTCCAGGTCATCTCCTGCACATCCATGTAGGGGTAAAGCTCCGCCCATTTCACCAGCTCCCGCTCCGGAAATTCCAGGCGCAGGGGGCCGGTTTTCAAATATTCCACCAGCTTGGCAGGCAGCTTGTAAGGCATGAGCTGACGCACCTTTTCCTGTTCGTTATGCCAGCCCTCCGGCTCCAGGGCTTTTAAGTAGGCGGCCATTTCCTGATTTTTGTTCTGCACCGCCACGGTGTAGGGCCGGTCGCCGTATTTATCCGGGATGGTGATGTCGGCCCCCTGCTCCACCAGCCAGCGCACCATAGAAAAATCGTTGTGCCGTGCCGCTTCAGTGACAGGAGTCGAAGCGTAGGGAAACACCATATCTGGCTTGTGATAGTTGATGTCCGCCCCGTTTTGAATCAGATACTCCACCAGCAGCTGATTTCCATGGCTCGCCATACTGCGCAGGGCTTCACCGCCGTATTGTTTCAAATCCATGCCCATCCTTTTCAAAATGGGGAGTACATTAGGCTCATCCCGATCCACCAAGTGGAGAAACAGCCTGCATATATCCCTTTGCGTTGCGGGGATTCTGACTCCCACATCTACCAAAAAGGAAAACAGGGTTAGGTCTTGACTGCGCAGGGAACCACAAAGCAATTCTTCCGGGTTATGGGTCAAATCTGCTCCGCATTCGATCAGGAGCTGTACCATGTCCATCCGATTTTCCAGTACAGCCAATTCCAGCGGAAAGGCTTCGTCATCCCGCGGCCAATCTCCAATCATTACCTGATAGCATTGTGGCTCATTGGGAGAATGCCCTGCGTGAAGCAGGGAACGAATCGCCTCTATGTCACCACTTTTGATGGCAGCCATCATGGGAGGTACATTTGAATAGCTTACTTCACTCATCCGAGTCCTCCTTATAGTCTATTGAAAAATTTCCTGATACCTTTCTCTCAGTTCCTCCGGAGCTGCTTCCACCACTTTCTGACCACCCTTGGCGCTGGCTTTGCCCCAGATCACATAGCAGACCGTTTCCCATGCGTATTGCAGCACTTCCTCCGGGCTGGCTTCTGTTTCTTCGGCGGGTTCCTCGCCCTCGTCATCATCGTCATCCTCGTCAGAGGAAAAACCGCTTGGAACGATCTCGGACAGGTGGATTTTTGCCTCCAGCAGAGCGTCCAGGCTTTCTGCGTTTGCCATCCACGCGGCATAGTCCTTGGAATACTTCATGTTCTGCATGGACAGCACCCCACGGACAAATACAGGGACGGTATCAGCGGTAAATCCGAACTGTTTCACATACTCCCGGAGGAATTTTTCCTGTAAGTGGGAGTGCTCATCATCGCAGAGATCGAGATAATCCCATACCAGTTGCCACCATTCTTGCCCCAGCATTCCCAGGGCGAACACGGCAAAACTTCCGGGGAGCGCGCACTGCTCATCGCTGAGATTGGTGTACTGCTCATATTGCCGCATGGCAAGCCGGGCGTACCGTTCCATCAGGGGGTGGAGGCCAGGGTACTGCACGGCACAGGCAAAGAGCTGGTTTACTCCCTTTTTGGGCAGTCCTGTGATGGGAAGATAGCTCTTTTCCGGCCCTTTGAACTCCACCGCATAGCTGCGGGGAAAGTCCTCCTGCTCCAGAATCTCACACAGGTAGTCCAGCACTTCGTGGCAGCATTCCTCTGTGTTGTCCCTGGCAGTAATACGGATCACAGCAAAGGCATCGTTGGCCGATGCGGTGAAGTGCTCTGTTTTCCTCTTTTGCAGAGAGAGCGGCAGCCTGCCGGTCCCGTGTTCCCGGAGCTTTTTCACCATATCAGGACGGACTTTCTCCACCAATCCAAAGAGGTAATTGGCGTCCAGATACTGAAAGTCCAAGCCATACACTTTATAGCTCACCGCCACATAGCAGGCGAAACGCAGCAGCGGCTCCGGGATCTGCTCTGCACGGATGCCTGGTTTCAAGGAATACTCCCGATCCCAGAAGCGATCATCTTCATCGCCTGTTGCAACAAAATACTTCTCTTGTAGCTCCCGTTTCAGCATATCAAGTAGATGGTGGTCAATTTCACCCCAGCGGCTCTGGCGGCGCAGGTTTTCGCTGAAGGCGATGGCCTTTTCCGCATCCAGGGTCTCGGCCCGCTGTATTTCGGTCCATGCCCTAAGCAGTTGCCACACCTCAAAGGGTGCACCTTGACTGCTGACCACTACCGGCGGCCAGTGGGAATCATCAAGCCGCGTGATTCTCCCGTCAATGGCATCCTGGATACACTGGTCAAAGAGCGGTTGCAGTTCTTCCTGTACCTCGGGCTTCATCCAGTAACAGCGCCCGTCCGCACTGTTGAACTTTGGCAAATTCATAGCGATTTCCTCCTATCAGGTCTGCTGGTGCTGCATGGATACGATCTGGCAGTCAGGGCAGAACTCGATGTAGAGTGTGCCCTCTGTGCCGTCCATCAAAGTATCCCACTGGATCTGGGCCAGATATTTCATGGGCTTTCCGCAGTGGGGGCAGGCGGTGTATTCCCAGTCCTGAACCCAGTTGGCAAAGCCGCCAACGGTGTTCACATCGTCACAGGCGGCGCCATAGAACAGGGGCACTGGCGCACCGCCCAGCACGAAGGGATTTTCGGTAAGGGACCTGTAGTCCTCCGGCCGGACATAGCAGTCCATCTTTCCCGCCCCGTCAAAGAGCTCTGAGGGAAAGACCTCTACGCCGCCGTCCAGAGTAAAGCGGTTGAAAGCGGGGCCTTTCAGAAAGCCCACGCAGTTGGGACAGCAGGTGGCGGTCAGAATGCCGTCCAGCCCCAGAAACTTCAGCCGCTCGTCCCGGCCGTCCAGCACCAGCATGTCCGCCATCCGCCCGCCGCAGTGGGGACAGGTGTCCTCCCGTGCCCGCCCGATGCGAACGGGGGACACTTCACCGGGGGCTCCCTTGACGAAGGAAAAGCAGGTATCGAAGTTGAGTTGGGTCCGTTGTCCCTTTTTATTAAAGGTCCAGCCGCCGCACTGGGCGTAAATGGACGGGTCTACATAGAGCTTCTTGCGCCAGGAGCGGGGATGATTCTCCAGTTCCAACAGCGTTTCCAGTGCCCGGCCATCGCCCTGGAAAGCAAGGCAGCACATCAGGTTGGACGCTTCACTGGAATCCTCTGTGGACAGCAGCGCGTGGATCAGGCCCTCCCCCACATCAGCGGGAGCGTGATAATAGATCTCACAGGGCCAGAACACCCCTGCGGCCAGCGCCGCCCGCTGGATTTCCGGGGTGATGGCGTCCCGGTAACCCAGCAGCTGCCAGAAGTCGGTGCATTCGGGGTCCTCCATATCAGCAAGCCGATGGATGTTCTGGATCAGGTTTTTCTGCTTTGCAGCAATCTGTTCCGGCGTCCAGGCCAATGCAGTTTTTCGCTCTTGCTCACACTTGCATTTCCAGCACAATCCGTCATAGCCCAAAGGGGTCCCACAGCCGGGACAGGTATATTTCAGACTCATATTTTTCGACTCCTTTCAGATGATAGAAAAACGCCCTGCGACACCCTGCCACTTGGACAGGCTGACGCAGGGCGCGAAAAGGCCGCACAGAACCAAGACCTGTATCCCAAGGCTCTGTGTCTGACGATATTCTGCTGTCTTTCCCGTCCGTTTGGACATGGGTACTCATCTCTATCCATTTGCTTTCACCTACCGCACATGCTCTTTTACCCGCTCCATCTCGTCCACCAGAGCCCTGACCTGGAAGTCCACCATATCCTCCGCCACCTCTGGGAATAGAAATGGCATGGTGTCTGGAATGGCTTTGTGTACCATCATCATGCTGAGGGCCAGATTGCCAAACAGCCGGGGATCAATACTGTCCACAGGGAGGCTAAAGATGGAAAGCAGCTTCCCATAAAAAATAATCTGATCCCGCCGGAACGCCTGAAAATTCTCCTCGGAAAGGCAGTGGCGTACTTGCTGCTCCTCCTCAATGGACAAAACGGCAACTCCGCTTTTAGCTCCATAACAGCAGTTTTTCAGAAAGGTTTCCACTCCCGCCCGCCAACTGAGTCCGGGGTCCTCCATTAGGGATCTGGCATAATCCAGCAGCTTGGGCTGTTGGTATCGCAGGGCGTAGAGCACCAGTTCTTCTTTGGATGAGAAAAAACTGTAGAAGAAGGTCTTGGAGATCCCTACTTTTCTGCACAGAACATCAATACTGCTGTGAATCAATCCCCGATCCGCGATACACTGAATCATGGTGGTCATCAGGGCATTCCGCACTTGCACTCTATCTTCTTCAGAATAGGCTTTTCGTGCCATATCTTCCCCCCCTATAAAGAACAGAATCATAAAATAGTATTTATATAATAACTGCACAGAAAAAAATATACAACTATATTTTGAAAATTTTTTATGAACTAACTAAACCATTAACTTATTTCTGCTGTATCGGGATGGAGAAAAATTATGCGAAGATTTTGTTTCAAAGCATAATTTACTGTTTGGCCTGTCCCAGATCGTAGTTTACGATTGTTATCATAGACTGCCAGCAAGAAATCTGCATGATCTACCATATAATAATTTCTCTTTTTATAATCGGATGCAGTTCCACTTTGTCCTATAACAATACATTTTGTGGCATTATGAATAATTATCTGCAACCGCTGTTTGCTCATTGCATCCCATTTCGAATCATGCCCTTCAAATGGAAGTGCAACAATTAACTCAATATCTTGATATCCCGGTTGTTCTTTGAGATATAAGAGTTGTTCGGCTGCCCACATATCTACCCCTAATGTACCTCCAACATAAAAGCGGAAAATACCTTCTTCATCATGCAAATGACAAAATGTTTTTAGCATTGCTTTTTTTATTTTTTTGCACAACGAATACCCTTCATTATACTTGAACTTAAATCGAGTTGGACGGTGCCCAGTAATGGCACAAGCGTATGTTTTTTTCAAAAACTTCACCCCACTTCAAATCTCACGCAAACAAAAATGAAATAACGCAAATAAAACGGCGCAAATAGGCATATATCCATTATTATAACACATACTATGTTTATAATCCAGGCATTTCATCTGTTATCCTTTTATATAGCGAGGTGAGGATATGGATGAAGAATTTATCCGCAATCGGATCACCGAATTGCGTTTGAAAAAAGGCGCATCGGAATATCAAATGAGTTTGGCTTTAGGACAGAACCGGAGCTATATTCAGGGGATTTCATCTGGTCGATCTCTTCCGTCAATGGCTCAGTTCTTAAAAATTTGTGATTACTTTGAGATTACCCCTTTGCAGTTTTTTGATGCAGAAGCGGTCAATCCACAGTTAATCCGTAAAGCGATGGACGGAATGCGAAAACTCAAGGACGAAGATCTGATTATGCTAATTGGCTTTATTAACCGACTGCAATCCAAGGACTGACGGCGGGGGTTTCGACCCATGGTCGTCTATTTTTGCAATTTTTCTAAATAACTATTACTTTTTTCTTCATCCGTAAGTATCTGTTCACCTGTACGGTTCAAGGGGGTATAAAAATGGACTGCCCCCCAGTCCACATACGAATCGGGCGGCAATTCTGCCGCCCGATTTTTGTTTCAAAGCCATCTGCAAAGGAGTAGGAATCCGCTGTCGGCAAAGTGGCAGACTGCTCCCCAGGTGTGGGATCAGGGGCGTCACAGGTATCCGCAGGAGCACTTTCCGGTTGCACTGCCGGGGATTCATCAGACGCATCATCTTCCGGCACAGGGACATTTTCCGGCTCGTCAGGGCAGGGCAAGTCAGAGCATAAGGTATAGAGGTTGCTGGTCTGGCCGCCGTTCTTACGCTCGTCAAACCGGGCCTGCTTGACGATATATCCCGCTTTCACCAGCTCATCCAGCGCCCGCTTTACAGTGGACACCCCATAGCCGCACTTGGCGGCTATGGTCTTGATAGAGGGGAAACACTCACCCTCTTTGTTGCAATGCAGAACCAGGACTTGCAGTACAAGCCGCGCTCTGGGCTTCAGTTCAGAAGAAAATGCCCGCTGCATATACTCAAACTTTGCCATATTCCAATCCTCCCAGTCATGTCTCACTGTTACAGGCGCTTTTCTCCTGCAATATACTTCTCCACCAGCGGCCGGTAAATCTGCCCGTTGACCTGTTTCGCAAACAGGTCGTGGGATGCCGCCGCAATCTGCACATCTTCCCCAAAGAGTTCCGTACAGTATTCCTGAATTTCCTGCGGCACACAGATCGCCACCGGGCGCACTTCCAATGATCCGCACTCGGACAATGCCTTATGGAACACCGGAATCTCATAAGGCAGGACACTCCCACACAGGAGCCGGTGTTCTGCGTCACGAAAAATAGAAGTAGGCGTCTGCATTACGCCGCAGTCATAGATGATAAACTGATACGCCTTATCCGGCTCGTTGGTCAGGTAGCAGTCGATCCCATCAATGGTGTAATGCTCCCCATCCGGCGCCGCCTCGTAGATGTTCAGCAGGAGCTGCAGGTGACGGTTCTGATTGACTTCGATATACGCCACCTCCGCACCTCTGGCCGCCAGCCAAGATGCCAAGTTAAAGGCCGTTACCGTCACGCCGCTTCTGCGCTGCGAACCGGCCACGGCAATACGGATATTCCGGGCGTTCCAGCGGTACGGAATAATCTCGTCCGGCTCCGGGGCTTTCTCGTGGCGGGAAACTGGCTGTTCGTAGACGGGAGCCTTTACCACATACCGCTGCATCCCATCTTCGGAAAGTGCTTCTGTCAGCTCGTCCAAGGCGTCCTCCATCGTTTCACCCGTAACCAGATTCACAACGCCGATGGACAGTAGCCGCTGTACCTCGCCGTTCACATCCTCGCAGCCGGAGAGGATGACGATAATCCGGGCGGAGAACATCATCTGAAAGGATTGCAGGGCAAGGGTGAAATCATTGCCGCTTTCCTCGATACACGCCGCATCCACCACAAAGAATTTGGCGTTGGCATAATTGCGCATATCTTTGGTCACGAAGCTTTTCAGGCTGAACCGGCCGACCAGTTTCTTGGCGGGCAGAGTCATATTCCGCACGGCGGGGTCGATCAGGTTGCTTTTCTGGTTACTCGTCAAGTACAACAGCATAGGATTCACCTCTCATATTTTCAGCACTGGTTTTGTCATCCGCCCCGCCGGTCAGCAAAAGGACGATGCCCACCACCACGATCACGATGTAGATAAACAGTTCAATCAGCTTGTTTCGGTTATTCATATCGCACCCCTTTAATAGATCGCCCACAAGGGACCGCCTGCTGCGGCACCCTTTCTGGCCTCATCCAGAATGATTGATATATCCCATTCCTGTTCGCTTCGCTTTTTACTGGCAGGATCGGCCACCAGGATTTTTCCTTCAGAGGTCACTCCGCGCAGCACCATAAAGTGGCCGCTGGATGTGAAGTGGCCTTTTGACATGAGCGCCACAATCAATTTCCCGGACGCCAAAGCGTCTACCACAGCCTGCGGGTCATCGGTGCTGATGCTTTCCCATTGAAGTCCAAAGCCCTCCGCAGCCCCCGGTATCAACGAGTGATAGGACCCGTTGCCGGAACACCAATAGCCGTTCTGATACGCCCATTCTGCCATTGTGGGGGGATCAACGGTCTGGTCTGTCAGGCTGGATACCACAATCGCCATAGAGGTCGGGCCACATCCATAACCGCCGATATTATCGGTTCCATACGGAAGATCGGCCCAACGCTCATCCAACTGATTGTAGTAGACAACTTCGGTTGCCCCATCCGTAAAGATGACGCCCTCATAGCTCTGACCACTACCGTCTATATAGTCTTTCTCATAAATGCCGAGCTGCTGGTTGTAACCATATTGCTTCTGAAAATCCTCTACCACGTTTACCTCATCACCAATCAACCATTGGGACAGCACAGAAAAGGGGCTGGTAATGAGGTACAGGATGAAGGCAATCAAAAGCAAAAGCCCCAGAACCGGGGCCAGGATCATAAACAGGATTCTTTTCCGGCTCTCGGAGTCGGTAGCCGCCTGCATAGCTACCTTTGCCAAAATTTTTGCAGTCAACGGATCAACAGCCAAAAAATCACCTCCATAATCAGTCCGGTTCCATACCGGGGGCTTTCATCATCTGCTCCATTTGCAGATTGAACGCCTCCCGCCGTTTACCGGCGCTGTCGTCAATTTCAAACACCTTTTCTCCTTTGTTATTTTCCCGGACAGATACCATGTAGTCCCCGTTAGCAATGAAGCAGGCCGTAAAGAGCGCCCGAATCGCCGGGGCAGGCATCCGCGAAATCTCAAAAGGAGTAGCAGCACACTTGCTGTTCCAGGAAAAGAGGTTGCGGGCGGCATCCGCCGTAATCTTCATCCAGTCATATTCAAACTCCTCTTTCCGCATCATCTTTGTAAAGTCGATTCCCTCCGGGCAGAGGTAGCGATCCATCTTCTGAAAAAGGGTCGGATGGGAAGCCATCAGGAAAAGGGCGGCATAGTAGGAAGCATCCAAATCACTGCCCCTCCAACGTATGGCAGCCATCTTGTTGACCAGGTATTCGTATCGTTCCGCATGATTCATCTGAAAACCTCCTGTGTGGAATAAGTAAGGCGACCGGGATTGCTCCCGGCCGCCACCGAATTACCGGCCGCCAGCTTTGCCCATATAGGAAAACTTGTAAGCCGGAATCTCAAAGTTTACATGAAGCCGCTTGGACCCAATGATAAAGAGCGCGTGTCCGCGCCGCTTGCTCTCCAACAATTCCTGCTCCGCGTCCGTCAGGTTGTAGAGGTCTTTGGTTTCCTGAAGGTTTTTGCCGTCGCAGCCCATCAGGATTTTATAGCACGGAATATCCAAAAGGGCCTGCCCGTACATTTTGACCTCCGGGGCCAGGAAATCCACCACGGAATGAGAAATGATTGCCAGTCCAGCTTCATACTTTCTTGCCCGCTTCTCCACATTGCGCAGAAACACCAGGGATTGCGGGACCTGCGGGTCGATCATCAGATATGCCTCGTCACATACCAGCAGGCAACGCTCATTCCGGTCGCGGCTCATTTCCTCCCAGCACCAGCTCAACAGGTTCAGATACTGCGTGCGCTTGACATTATCCGACGCATTTTGCAGGTCGTGGGTATCCAGGCAAATAAACCGGGAATTGGCCTCCAGCGTGGTGTGGCCGTTCCATAGAAAGCTGTCGCTGCCCGCTGCGGCGTCGTACAGCAGCATTGCCAGATCACGATATACCGGATTCTCCTTGTTGGCCTCCGCTTTCTTTTCCAGCAGGGCGTGAAGGTCGGACAGAATGGGGAAATCCGTGGCCTTGAGCTGCCGAATATCCGTTTCCCAGAAGATGCCGAACTGATTGTAGAGTTCAATGATCGTCTGCTTGAGGATCGCTTTCTGCATATCCGTCAGGCTGGGCAGATACAGGGAAAATTCAATCTCCAGCGTTTTCATGTGCAGCGCCATATCAGACATTCCGTTTCCTTCATCGGTATAGAGCTTGTCGGTTTCATCGTCCTCGTCACGGGGCGCCGGTCTGATCTGCAAAAGATTGGAACGGCCATTCTTGCCACCGCCAGCATTGAGCCAGCTTCCGTTCAGGTTCCGGCACATATCCTTATATTCGGATTCCGGGTCGATGCACAGGATTTTCGTCCCCTTCATGTATTCCGAAAGCATGATGTGCTTTACAACGGTACTCTTGCCGATACCGGCCACACCCATAATCACGAAGCTGCTATTGGTGCGGTCGTTCCCGCGTTCCCAGGTGTCCAGAATCACCAGGCCGCCGTTGCTGTCCTTTGCAAAATAATAGCCCCGGCCATCGTTGTAACCGGAGCTGGCAAACGGGAACCCGCCCACAAAGGTACTCATGGGAATAATGCGGGACACGATGCTGTCCACCGTGGAGTTGGCCGGATAGGTGGGAGAAATGCTCTGAAACCCTTCCTTTTGGAGATTGGCAAGGGTGCGCACCTTGCACTTCTGGATGTTGAAGGCGCTCTCCACGCGGCGGCATACCTTTGTGAAATTGGCTTCATCCTGTGCAATCGGCATCACGGTCAGCGACATCATGGCGACCGTTTCGCCCTCCTGGTCGATCCGCTGCATGATTCTCTCGCCATCCTCGGCGGCTTTCTCGGCGCGCTGCCGGGTCAGCGGGTCTTTGGCACTGTCAGCGGCGCCACGCTGCTGGACAATGCTTTTGGAGATTGCGGAAATGAGCGCGCCATTATCAATGGGGGTAATCCCCACCGAAACGATTGTGCTGGGAATGTTGGTGATCTTGGAAAGCCACCCCATATCCACCTTTTGCGGATAGCGGATGGCGCCGTACACCTTGCCCAGATTTTCACCGATGACCAGACTGTTCCGCTTGATTTCCAGCCCCATCGGAGTAATGACATTCAACAGCGCTTCATTGACAGGAAGCACTTCTTCTTTTTTCTTAGAGCCTAACAATGATCCACCTCCAACTGTTGATTGCGGTAGGGTACGCCAATGTAATCCAGTACAGCGCCGCACCCCAATTTATTGATGCAGTAATCATACTGCCGGGGATGTGTCACCTGCATCAGCTGGAATCGGTTCGGCTCATGCTCCAGGTGGACGCCGTACATACAATACATACACCCCGATCTGGAAACGCCGGTGGTTTTCAAAATCGGGGTGCCGTCCTTCTTGTGGCTCTCCACAATGTCCCCATAAATGGGGGCATAGGGAATGCCGGTCATTTTCAGATACCGCAAAATATCTTCTTCCAGCCAGAACGCAAGGGGCTGACTGAGCGGTCGTTTACGCTCGAAGCCATTGCAGCCAAACTTGAACCAGGATTGCTCCCGCAGCTTGCTTTCGCAGGCCAGGACACCCGTAATCGGGTGCCGCCCGGTCTGCTTTTCAAACTTGTTCAGCGGCGCTTTTTTCATGTGGTAACAGCATCGTGCCGAAATTTTGAAAGGAGCATCCAGAAGGTATTTGTAGTTCTCGCAGTTGTAGATCGACTTCTTTCCGTTCTTGTCCAGCAATTCTCCATTGATTCTTGCCAGACGGTAAGGTTGTCCCTTTCTTGCGCCATTGATAACATCCGAGATCTCTTTGGAGATGATCGGATAGCCGTATTTCTCAATAATCTGAGGAAACGGATAGCGCGGGCGAAGCCAAATAACATTGTCCTTCGTTTTTACGAAATCGCGCAGTTCGGGGTATTCCAACCCCGTGTCAACATACACAGCAGGAATATCAGGGTAGACCCGCCGTGCCAGATCAAGCAGCACGGTGGAGTCTTTACCGCCGGAAAAGCTGATAAAGACCTGCCCATCGTACCGCATATACCATTCCATGATTCTCGTCTGCGTAACTCTGATTTTTCTTTCGAGGCTCCAACCCTGCATGATTTTCAAATCCTGCCGGGTGTGCTTCATACTTAGGCAACACCTACACTTTCCAAAATCGGGATCGCGGCATTGATGCCGGAATCCTCCAAGTGGACATAGGCGGGATTGTTGACCAGGTTGCACAGCCGGACAATATCCTGCTGTTGCAGGATTTCGGTCTGAATCCCGCTGTCCGAAAAGTATCCGCCGAGCAGTTTGAGTTTTTGGAGCAGTTCACGCTCCACGCCATCGCTGACCCTATCCCAAATCTTGATGTAGAATTGCCGTTCCACCACTTCGCCGGAAAGGGCAAAGGCGCCCATCTCCACGATTTCCTGTTTTAGCAGTTCCTTTTGTTTCACATCGGAAGAAGCGGTGAGCGTGGCGGACAGTTCTGACAGCAGCGGAGAAATGTCCACCGGGCGGGATACAGCCAAAAGCTGAAACGGGTACTGTGCGCTGGACAGGCTCACCGTGAGCTGCTTGGCAATCAGCCGCTTTTCGTTTTTGCTGAACAGTTCTGTGCTGATCGGATAGATTTTCAGATATGCCAGAGCCAGATTGTCACGGGTATAGAGGAAGTTCCCCCGAATATCCTTCACATTCACAAACTCGTTGGCGGTGATCTGGGCCAGTTCTTCCTTGTCCTTGTTCTTCGATTTTTTGTGTTTGGCCGACAACTTCAGAAAAATCAGCGTCCCACCGCCCAGCAGCGCACAGACGCAGATCATAATAATCGGCAAGAGCAATTTATCGACCTCGCTTTCTTTGCCATAAAAATAGACCCTGCTTTTCAGCAGAGCCATGTGTTACAGTTCCAAATCTTCTTCATCTTCACTTTCTTCGCCGTACCCAAAATCCAACTCGTCCGATTCAAAAGAAAAGCTGTGGTCTGAGATACAATCCAGGGCGTCGCTGGCGTTCAGCTCATCGAAATGCTCTCGGAAGAATGCCAAATCATCCTCGTCGGCGCGCACAGTTTCGCCCTCTCCATAAAGATAGGTCTGGATTTTGGCTTCGATAGTGTCCCCCAGGGGCCACAGCGAAAGGGCCTCGGAGATTTCATCACAGTCCAGCAGTTCATCCAGCCCATCCGGGCTGCCGGGGACAAAATGTTCTGTCATCAGAGAGTTAGGGGCGTCCAGAGTCACCACCGAAAACATTTTGCTCATCGGCCTGCCTCCATATCCTCTCCGGCTCCGGTGTCCATGTCCCATCCCTTGCCGAACATGAGGTTCATAAACTCTTTCATGTCGGCGGCGGACCGTACTTCAAAGGATACCGCTGCGGGGACCGGCTGCGGAAAATACTCCTGATACATGGCGATCTGTTCATCGGTCAAAGAAACGCCCCGTCCTTCCGGGGTATCGCCATAGAGGAAAAAAGTTCCGTGAATGGTATCCGGCCCGTACTGCCGGTTCTCCGGCAGCCCTGCCAGTTTCCCGGACGCATTGCAGCAGAGAACCGTTTCGCAGGGCAGAGGAATACACTCAATATCCCCGCCCACAAGTTCCTGCCGGTGTTCCAGAGAATCCTCCAGCATGGTCGTATAAGGCGCCCGCCCAGGTTCAAACACCATAATCCGAATCGTTCTATTGTCGTTCATATCCATTCTCCTTTTCCTTACGGATTGCCCGGTGCGATATGCCAATCATCATAGAGGGAGCCGCTGATCGTTACATCATCGGTGAGATTCATGGCGAGCATCCCCGCAGGCGTCCAAATATCTATCACATGAGTATTGACCGTGTAGCTCCCGTCCGGGAACCAAACCGGCGAAAAATGCACCCGCTGGTTGTAGGTACTGTAAATGTTTTTGGCAAACTGGAACCGCGCCGTTGTTCCGCTGGTGAGCCGTTCAAGCAGCCGCCAATAGGTTCCATAGCCAAACTCCGGGAAGTAGGATACGGCTGTCTGCCCATAGGTATAATGCGACAGCGGAGCAGAGGTACTGACGGTTGCCGTAACAGTATTTGTTACACCATAGCCCGACTTCATCAAATCGCCCGATGCGGTAGGAACTTTTTCGTCTGGCTCGATTCGGGTAGTGGCTGTCATGCTGGCGGAGTAATTGTCCCGGAAGAAGTCATACCATCCTTCGTCCACCCAATAGCCATCGTCATCACCGGTGCTGTGCCACACCCAATAGGGGTGCCACCGCGCCCACCAGACACTCCAAGCAGCATAGGTCTTGGTTTCACGGCTGGGAACGCTGCTGGCCGTCCAGCTTCCCATCGTATCGGTGGCTTTCGGGTCGGGCGGGTCGTTGCCGGAGAGATCTACCACCTTTGCCTGAATGGTGCTTTGGCTCAACGAGCCTTTATTGGTGCTGACATAGATGGTAATGTCCTGCGGCTCCGACGGTGTATGCCACTTTACCCATGCAATCTGGCTGTCTCCCGACGGAATCACAATATTGTTCATACGGTAGGTACTGCCGTTGATCGTGAAGGATACCGTGGCCGGACTGTCAGGATTGATCTCCGAACCAGCATAGAGTGTTACCGGCGTGATGACATCCGTATCCACCCGATACTCATAGTCATAGTCGGTTGGCTCCGGCTGTTCGGGCGGGTCGGTAAACCATACAATACCCATGCCCAGATAGGTGATAATAGTATCGTTGGAACAGGTCTTATTGGTAGCCCCTGTATAGGCCGGAAATCCCATATCCGCATATTCCAGGAACATAGCCAGCGGCAGGTTTTTATGAGTCAAACTCGTCATGGTCTTACGCAAGGACCCGCCTGCCTGATTATCATAGAGCGCGGCTTCATGGGCAGTCATTGCCATCATAATTCCGTTGTGCTTGAAATAGGCGATTGGCTCCAAAAACAGCTTGTACTGTCCGCCGATCAGTTCCTCGTATGCGATTCCGGTCTGCTGTGCCACCAGTTTTACCGCATACTCGGAGCAGAAGTATTTCTTGATAGCTTCAATGCTGGCGCTCTGACTGCCGCTGCTGATGATTCTCGGCATAGGGGTTGCCGGGGTATAGTAGTCGTAATTCCCCGTGGTGGGAGAAATACTCGCCCCATTCGCATATTGAATTTTACTGACTTTCCCAAAATGAACCTTGATAGATGGAGATTTGTTGGTCAAATCAAAAGAGGACGACACAGGCTGACCGGATTCTGCGTCAACCACGGTAATCCGCACACCATCCATACCAGGATTCCAGGAGTTCTGCGAGGTTCCTTGCCCCATATCGCCGCCACCGCCATCCACGTTTCCGCTTCCTCCGGTTTCTGCCAGGGCGCTCATAGGGCAGATACCCAACAGCAGCACAAGTGTGAGCAATATTATAAATATCCGCTTCAAAAACGCACCTCCAATCAAATTAGTTGAGGGCAAAAAAAGAGTACGGTATCGCTACCGTACTCTCCGGGGTTATTATCAGCCCATGTTGCCGACCTGCTTGTTTATATCTCCATCAGAGTCAATGTTGTGCTGGACAGAGCCGCCGCCCTCATCGGTGATCCAGCCAAAGCCCTCCAGATAGATGGAACCTCCCTGCGTGTCGCCGGTCTGAGGCTGGTTGCTGTTCGGCTCATGCACAATCGGCTCATCCTTTTCGCTGGCCGCCTGCTGTTCCTCCTGAGAAGGCGCCGGAGGCGGAGTGGTTTCGGGCTTCTTTTCGCTGTCGGTCAGGTTGACATCCACCTGATCTTCTTCCTCTACATTCAAAACGGCGTCCGTCTGGTTCTGGCTGTCAGTAGCTTCGGGCTTCGAGGCGTCCGGCACCACCACCAGCGGTTCGCTGGAGCTACCGTCCGGGGTATTGCTGCTATCCACATCCTCGGCAGATACATCCGAGGGAGTGGATGCCGGATCAACGGTCGTGGTCTGCCCACCCTTGCCCAGCAGCACTGCGGCAATTACAATTACCACAACAGCTGCTACGCCGAGAACGGCCAGCAGCTTTTTGTTTTTAGCACTCATTTGAAAACCTCCTTGCACGGTAATTTTATATTAAAACGACGGTAATATTTCCCGCCATCATTATACCATTTGCACAAATACGGCGTCCAGGTGTGATTCCTGCCAAATATTTTTTTGCGCTATGGAAAAGCGACAGGGCGAAATACACAAAATTAAAACCTGGGAACATATTTGGCGTTGAGTTTCATGGTGATCTGCATGGGGGGCAGATGCCCGAACCCAAAGGAAAGCGGCACATCAACAGTGATCGTTCCTGTGACATTGAGCTGCGTAATCCCATCCGGCACAGATGGGGCCAGCGGAGCATTTTCCACTTCCAGGTGCAGATCGTACAGTCGATACTCCAAATCCTCGCCGCTGTACTTTACATACTGCCCGCCCTCGTATTCAACACCCAAAACATTTTGCAGGCGGGCATACACATTGCCGCTGGTAACATTCTGTGACCAGGACGAACCGGAAAGCTGATAGCCGCCGGAGTAACCCTCCCGCAAACCGGCATAGGCTTCATCCCAGTTCTCGGTAGCCACATCCACAATGGCAGACTGGACAGAATCGCGCACCCCCTGTGCAACGATCATCAGTCGCATATACTCAAAGGTTACACAGGCCAGAATCAGGCAGCAGAGGACAACGGCCAAAATCATCGGTACGCCTTGCCCGGAATTGTCTTTCAGGACTTCTCGAATCTTCTTCACTTCCAATACACCTCCGAAGTCCCACTGGCCTTTGCTGTCAGAGTAACTGGAAAGGATGCAAACTCACCGAACAGTCCGATATTGACGGTGGTTGTGAGGGTCACTTCCACCTCATTTCCAAGCTGGATTTTTCCGGTGTCGCTCCATGAGATGTTGGGGTCAAGCCCGGTTTGATCCCGCAAATCTGCCGCTTTTGCGCTGGTGGCAGAGCCAACCTGACCATTGATTTCTGCTGTCCGAACCAATTCGTCTGCAAAGACATCAAGGTTCTGCTTTGCCACAAATACCGGCGCAATGCGGACCACCAACGCCAGAACCATTGCAATCGCCAGGACCAGGACACACACATCCACAAAGCCCTCACCCCGTTTGTCCTTCAGAAGTCGTTTCACGGTTTCACCACCTCCTTTAGAACAGATCGCCAAAGGCTTCCAACACCACATAGCCCAGGACGCCCAGATACATCAGCAGGAAACAGCCCAGCAGCATGAAGGAATACTTACGCATTTTCCCCGGCTGCTTCATGGCCTCCAGTTTCAGTTTTTGAAGTTCCAACTGCTTGAAGGTCATAGAAAGCATCTGGAAATACATAATTCCGTTATCACCGCGCTTGACCGAGATCAAGCCGCGCACCACATCGGACAGCATGGTACTTCCAATCCGGCTCTCCATGCGGGTGAGTGCGTTTTCCTCGTTGCCGGATGCCATATCCGCAATCGTGATTTCCAGTTCCCGCTTCATGGCATGACCGGCATTTCTCTGGTAGGATTTCATGATGTTCAGCACATCACGGGATGCCCGGAGTTCCTGTTCAATGGTGTTTACAAATCTGGGCAGCTCGGCTTCGATTTCTTCCCGGCGCTGCTGAACGATCTCGTCCGCTCGTTTCTGTTCTTTGAAGTAAACTGCCACCGCCAGAAACACAATGACCGGCGCAAGGATCGGGAAAATCAGAAGGGCCGGAATTATCAGCAGAGCAATCAGACCAGCCTTTACCCAGGCCGCCGCAATATAGGTTTCTGGGGACATTTTAATTTCGGCGGATTTCAACTGTGCCTCCAGCTTCTTCCGCTTATAGCCGTCCAGATGTACCAGCGGAGAGAGCCGTGCAGCCATATCGAACAGGACAGCGTTGATGCTGCCTTTCTGGGACTTCCCTCGACTCGTTACGGTCAGAACCGCCTTTGTGCTTGCGGAAGTCGGCAGCCGGAGCAGCCCGGCCAATAAAAAGAACGCTCCCAGGCCAAAGAGCGTCCCAAAGCATAGCAAAATGAGATACAAAACTCGCGTCACCTCAATTCTTTGTAATAGAGCCGTTTGGGGCCGGTGTTGCGGCTGTCGGCTCTGGGGCGCCCCGGCACATTCCAGTTCCCGCCGCCTCGCAGTCCCGGCGCACATTGCCAGCCGGAAGCCCGCAGGCTGGCTCCGTTTTCGGTTGCAAGGGTGTAGGTGATGATTTTCTGATAGCCCATCAGTTTCGCAATCCGGGCGCACCGGCTGTAAAGGAAACTGCACCCGTTGGCAATACCATCGGTGCAAAGCCGGGTCACTTCCGCTGTTTTCCCATCATCCAGTCGGCGGGCAACGGGGCGCCCCACAATCGCAACTCCATGAACGGCATCCAAATCATCTACGACAGCCACACAGAATTTACAGCCGCGCACCTGCCCACTGTGCCGGTGATGCGCCAGAACAAACGCATTGGCGTCCCGCAGGGAGATTGGTAGCACTCTCGATGGTATCACCTCCTGACGGAATCAACGCTTGTATTCTACGGGCTTGGTGAGCCGGATCACCGCCGCAAAGGAGATCAGCAGCACCAGCAGGCAGACCGCCAGAATCCCCTTGCCAAAGCCCGTATTCACAAGCACCTCGTACCAGTCTTTATTCAGGAAGTATAGCAATGGGATGTTGCCAATGAGCAGGAATGCCATTGTGATAAATTCCTTGAAAGGCTCATAAAGCAGATAGTCCAGTTCCGCTGCAACAATCCGCATATCCGAAAGTTTCCCGATGATCGGGGTGAGCGTGCTTTTCAGGCTCTTATCGTCCTGACAGGCAATAGCGGCATCCACCCATTCCCGAAACACATAGTTGTCCAGCTTGGGCTTCATGTTGGAGAGCGCCTGTTTCACATCGGCGCTTATCATATTGGTTTCGGCCAAAAAGCCTCGGAACACATCAGCCACAGGCGGGTTCAGGTAATGAATGTTTTCTTCCACAGCGGTTATCATGCTCTCGCTGCGCAGATAGGAACTTGTGATGATGGACAGTCCGGTTTCAATCTCGTTGTTCATCAGCTTTTTATAGCTGTGAGAGGTGAACAGAACATACCAGAATGGGAGCAAGCCCATTCCGGCCGCCAAAACCGGCAGCATAAAGTAGTTCTGAATTACAATACAGATCACAGCGCCCATTGCCGCCAGGAACAGCGAGAAAGCGCAGACGGCGGCAAACTTCCCACCCTTTCCGGTGAGGATCAACATCTCCCGTGCTTCCTGCACGGTTTTACGGATGCCCTTTGGCTCTTTGGGGTGGTTGACCTGCTGGATTCGCTTGGAAATCGGCTGTCGGCGCCCGGAAAGCGGCTTGGTCAGTTCCTCTGCAAATGTAAAGGGGGTCATGCCCAGAATCAAGAAGATGCCGGTCAGCATCCCGACAAAGGCCAGCAAAATCAATACAATCACGCAGTTTCCTCCTTTCCGGTATCCAGTTTTACACCGCCACCGGCGATACGCTCCAGCAGACGGGGCGGCATACCGTTCTCCAAAAGCCGCTTTTGCAGGCTGGCCGAGATCGTGGATACCTTTTGAAACTCGCCATGCACCTTTACCTTGCCATCTTCGATAGAGGTTTCCGATACATGATAGCGGTAAAGGGTGTGGAGCTGCCGGGTGCCGTCCTCCAGAATCTCACATTCGGTGATCTCCATGACACGGCGGCTGTTGTCCTCCAGCTTTTTCACAAACAGAACGATGGGAAACGCTTCTGTCACCAGGTTATACAGGGTTTTGTCACCCATATCGTATTTCTGGGTACACAGCGTTACCATGCGGTAATAGGTAGCCTTGCAGCTATTGGCATGGGTGGTGGTGATAACTGCGTGGCCGGTGCGGGCCGCCTCTTGTGCGGCGAAAGCCTCGGCCGATTTCATCTCACCGACACACACAATGTCCGGGTTACAGGTCAGGGCAAACTCCAAAAGGCGCTCCTGATCGTAATTCTGCTTGGGATCGTCAGAAAAACGGGTAACGGTATGGACCACATTGTTGATGACATTTCCGTCTGCATCCTCTTTCACAAGGTCAAATTCGCGGCACCCATTTTCAATGGTGAAGATTCTCTTTTCGTTGGGAATGGTGGAGAGAATCCAGCTCATCAGCGTGGTTTTACCGCTGCCGGTGGAACCAGTCACACAGATGGACAAACCGAACCGGAGAACTTCGGCCAGAAAGTCCAGCATTTCGGCGGTGGCTGTCCCGTAGCCAATGAAATCATCACGGCTCAACTGCTTGGGATTCACGATACGGATGGATGCAGCCACACCTTTTTCTTTGTCCGTGAGCGGATTGCCCAGAACCGTGATACGGATTTTATTGGAGAGATGGCCCACCACACCCGGCTGACTGTTATCCAGAATCATGCCGGACTTATGAAGGAGTCTGCGGATTACATCAACAGCGTGCTGTGGGGTCTGGAACCGATCTTTGGTGGGAACCACACGCCCGTCTGCATAAGTGATTTTCACATCTTTCCACGAATTGATGTTAATTTCCTCCACATCATTTGCGAAAAGATAGGGCGTCAAGAAGGAGAACTCGGCCATTTCCGTATAGAGTTTGTCGATCAGTTCCTCATGGCTCATGCCCTCAACGCCCAGACTGTAATCGTTGAGATACTTTGCGATGTATGCGGTGATCTGCTGGTGCTGCTCCTCCGGGTTATCGGTAATCAGGGTCGAATACTTGCTGGCGAGATATTCCTGAATCTCCGCCAGCACTTCGGGAAATGTCCGCTTGTTCCTGCTGGTATTGAAGAACAGGTCAATATTACTTGCCATCTCCGAACACCTCCCCGGCAATAGCGGCAATGACCGGCTCATAGGTCTTGGCCTCTTTACCGGAAAGCGGTTCCAGCAGTTTCAGCGTCGCCGCCTGTTCCTCCAACGAAGGAAGATACGGCAGCCGGTATTTCACACCGCCAAAGGAGTTCTCGTATTCGCTGCCGCCCTGATAGGGGCGCGTGTTGGACAGCACCTTGATGTGCTGTTCCGGTTTGAACTTTCTGTCAGCAACCAGCGACAGATAGGACGAGAAGTAGGAGATGGCCTTCAGGTCACAGCTGCACACCCGCAGCACATCATCCGCCACCTCCAGTGCGGTGGTCGCCAGCACATTGCCGGTCAAAAGGCTGGTGCAGTCCACAATCACATAGTCTGCGATGTGCCGCAGCAGGACCAGCATATCCACCGCCTTTTCCTTGCTGTACTCCGCATGGGTAAAGACATTTTCACCGGCCTTGTAGCCCAGAAAGCTGATATAGGGGTTTTTCTCACAGGGAACGCAGGTCTTGAGAACCTGTTCCTGCGTCATTCCGGGAGCCGCCAGCAGTTCGCCTACGGACACATCCGGCAGTTTCTTCTCGCTGACCACAGCCGGAAGCGTGGGCGCCGTCACATCGGTAAACACCAGCACCACATTTTTCTTCCGCTTGGACAATTCCAGGGCCAGTTTGACCGCAGTTACGGTTTTACCGCCCCCAGGGCTGCCCCACACAGCAAGCATCTGTTTCTGCTTATTCGCCATCGGTATTCTCAACCTCCTGTTCCTCTGCGGGTTCATTGCCGGCCGCATTATCACCGGTGTTGTCGGCCACATTGTTATCACCGGATACCTCACCCTGTTCGCCATCCTGAGCTGCGGTATCTTCCTCCGGCTCCACAAAGAACTGATCCTGAGCTGCCAGGAACTTTTCGGCGTTCTCACGGGTTCCACGGTACACAAACGCCAGGTGCAGACTGTTGGATTCCTCCAAATGCGCAAGGAGTTGTGCCTGTTCGGTATTTACCAGCAGGGTAATGGTGGACGGGAGCGATTCTTCGGGATTTTCTTCCTCGTCATCCTGGGGCGCCTGATATTCCTTGTCGGCGCCGGAACTCTGTGTTGCGGCCAGGACCTCTACATACTTGAGTTCCGGGGGCTGGGTGGTTTCCCCGGTGTCCTTATCGGTTGCAAAGAGCATGATGATGTCACCAGCTTCCACCTTGCCGGAACCACCTTTGGCAAAGGTGGGAATGGTAACGGAGATCGCCACTTTGGAACCGTCCAGCTTGGTCAGGTACTCGTACTGAGTCAGCGGTTCAGAAGAAAGCCAGCCGGTGTTTACATCTGTGTTTTTGCGAAGCTCTACATCGGTATATCGGCCTACTACCTCGTCAAGTGATGTGGCAATGGCGTCAGACATACCGGACGCGCCTCTGGTGTAGACCTCAACCATATCCGCCGTGATATAGGTGCCACGGGGAATCACCTCGGCTTTCACCCGTACCGCTTCGGTCTGGGCCTTCAAACCCGCATTGAAAAGGGGCGTGATGCCAAAGCAAACCAGGACGGCCAGCAGGATACAAACCGCACCGATGATCGTCCGGTTCCTGAAAATATTCTTGTTCAAGTTGATACCTCCATTTGTTCAAATTACAGCGGCCGCAGCCGCAAGCCAATAAGCAGTTACGCCGCCAATGCAGAAAAACGGGGCAAGGGGTAGCCGGATGGAAGAAAAGTCCTGCCTGCGAAACCCAAACAGCATTACCCCTGTAAGCACGGCCAGGAACAGAGATAAAATGCTGTGCAGCAGACCAGGCCACACTCCCAGGACAAAGCCGCAAGCCCCCATCAGCTTAATGTCCCCGCCGCCAATGGCAAGGGCTTTCCCATGTGTCAGCAATGCGGCCAACAGGTACGGGCCTCCCGTAACAAGAAGCCCCGCCACAGAAGCGGCGGGGCGCAGCTCTATCAAGCCACAGACTAAAATCATGGCGGGAATCAGATTGGGAATCTCTCGTTCTTTCATATCCCAGAGCGCAGCACAAGCCAACAGCAGGCCAAATACCACGCCTTTTACAATCAGAGGATTCATGGCTCCATATCACCGACCCACTCCAGATCTGGGTTGTCCAGTATCTCGCTATGCAAATCATAGAAATACCGTAGTTCCACGGGCGGCTCACCATTGACGTCAAACTCATGGCGGCGAAGTTCATTTAACCGTTTTCCCGCCGCTTGTGTGGCCGTGCTTTGGATTCGGTCTATGTCCAGATAGGAGTAATCATTTCCCATCCATTCCGTATAGAGAGCCGTCAAAGGCTGCGGATAAGACAACAGAGCGTCCGTTTCCCACTCGTCCAACCCTTCCTCCAGATGGCAGAGAAAATCTTCTTTGATGATTTTCTCATAAGCGTGGTCAAGAATTTCTTTGGGCGGCAGGGCGGCGAGTTCTTCCATACGGGCATCAAACTCGGCTTTGGCCCGTTCATAGAGCAGGTCGCCCCGGTACTCAGCGCCTTTGTCCTGAAGGAAGTAGTACACCACTTCGCTGATATTGTTCGGATTCATGCAGCGATCCGGGACGGGTGTGTTGCGGAATGACCATGCCGATTCCAATACATTTTCCATCGAAAGCAGCATATTCCGCTGAATATCACACAGCGGAATATTTATCAGTTCATCTCGGATTGCGAGCATGGTCTGAAGCTGCTCAAAATACGGATCGCCGGAAGAAAGTTCCTCCGGCGGCCGGGCAAAGCGATGAAGTTCCATCTCCAGCTTTTCTTTTAATGCGTCAGTTTCCAGCATGAATCACCTCCATCACATGATTTGTCGATAGAATACGGCGATGGCGGTCATTGCGACCGCCATGCCGATGAAAATGGGCCACGGGTTCCAATTTTTCTGAAACATCTTATTCTCCACATTCCAATGCCTTCTGTGCGGCAAGGATTTGTTTCCCAATGGCGTAGATTACAGGAACCGTCACGGAATTACCGGCCTGCCGGTATAGCTGATTGTCGCTGTTGACCGCCCGTGCCTTATCAAACATCTCGTCCGTAAAGCCTTGCAGTCGCCAGCACTCACGGGGCGTCAGCCTGCGGATCAGGCCGCACCCGGCAAAAGCTGTGCCTTGATTACAAGAGGTTTCCAGCGTCGTGGCAAGGTCTTTGCCGACCCGTCCGCGCCGCGTCTTGCTCTCCGGGAAAGAAAGGTTGATACTGTCGCCGCAGCGGGCAATATCATATCCTTTCTTTGTCGCTTCTCGAATCTGCATCCCGTAGGGACACTCATCGCAGTCTTGAAATAGCACTCCATGCCGATCCTGCGCCGTAACGGTGAAAGACGGCTCCCCGCAGTTCTTGATTCTCCGTCCGTTTTGCCGTTTTTCTTCCCGATCTGGGGTCACGACAGCACGGCAGCCATAGAACACCCCGGAACTGCCGCCCCAATTACTGATGGTGCGGTTATAGGCGGAGAGGATGCAACGGGCTTCTCTGGTGAGTTTCGCCTTCCCGGTGCAAATGTCCACAAAGGACAGAACCGCATCCTTGTCCATCCCTGCGGGAGAGATCAGGACACCGGAATTGTCCCCGCCACGGTTGGTAATACCGCTGTAATACTTGGCTTTGATACAACGGGCGTGGTCGGTCAGTTTGGGATTTCCGTTGCAAAGGTCAACGAAATACAGACCGGTCTTTCCGCCCCAGCCACCAGACTGTGCAGCCATTGTTACGCTGATGCCTGCCGGGTCATAGACGCGCTGCCCCTGCATACCGCCTATGAGTTGGATAAGAGCTTTGCCACTGCCTGCGGGGACAGGAAATATTTTGGGTCCGCGTCCGGCTCCAGGATGTCGGCAAGCGACAATGAACACTCGCTCACGATTTTGAGGGGGGCCGAAATACTTTGTATTGAGAAGTCCGTATTCGATACGATAGCCGAGTGAGGCCAGCGTATCGAGAACGGTCGCAAAGTCCCATCCTCCATGAATGGATAGGAGATTCTTAACATTTTCAAGGACAATCCATGTGGGTCGATTTTCAGGACTTTGGCCTTTGACGAGGTGAGCAAGTGTAAAAAAGAGTCCACTTCTTGCTCCGTCAAGCCCTCGCTGGCGGCCAGCGACCGAAATATCTTGGTTATTCCGAATTCGGAATAATCAGAATTATGCCGAAGAAATAGTTATTCCGAAGTTGCTGCATCAAGTCCCATGAATTCGGAACTTTCCACAAAAACTTCGGAATAACAAAACTATACGGTCAAGCAGCATCCGTGCTCAAATCAAGTCAACCCAGACAGTTTCAAGATCATCTCCTCGTTATCAGCCCAGATTTCATCGGGTGCGGGCTTGGCCTTGCGGACAGCATCGGCCTTTTGAATCGCAGCCCGCTTCATCTCGGTGTCCGCATGGGCGTAGATCATCGTAGTTTCAACCTGTGCATGGCCAAGATACTGCGAAAGCAGCACCATGGGCATTCCAGACTGGTATAAGTGCATTGCCCGTGTGTGCCGCATCATATGCGGGTGGATGTGTTCCGGGACTTCCGGGCAAACAAGCTTCGCCATGCTTCCGTATTTTATAAAGAACGCAGATACCGTATCGGGAGACATTTTTTGCTGTGTCCCATGAATCACAGTGAAGAAAAGTGGTGCTTCACTGTGGTAATCTGCGGTCGGATGAAACTTGCGCAGATATTGCTTGCAATGCTGAACCGTCTTGCTGAGCAGTGGGACTGTGCGGATTTTGCGCCCTTTTCCGTGCAGATACGCAATCGGGTGTTTTGCGTCAAGGCGCAGATCACAAACTTTCATATCGAGAAGCTCACTGCACCGGGCTGCGGTATCGTACATGAGGATCATGAATACCAGATTCCGCAAATCTTTGGGCTTGGATGGATCAGGCTGCTGAAGCAGTGCAGTCAATGACGGTTCGGTCAGAAATTCAACGATCCGCCCATGAGACTCCTTGGAGGGGATGTTGCAGGCGGAAAGGTACAGTGCCGTTTGTGTGCAATCAATCTGTCCAGCAAAATCCAGAAAAGACCGCAGTGCCATCAAGCGCTGGTTGCGGGTAGAGGCACTGCATCTCCGCGCATTTTCCAACCAGGCCAGGAAACCGAGAATGGCGTCCCGGTCAATGCGGGAGAAAGTCAATTCGGTGGCTCCAATTCCCATCTCATCTCTCATATAAGCTACAAAAAGATTGAGCGTCTGTCTGTAGGAGAGAATCGTATTCTCACTGAGGCAGCGCTGCTTGGGCAGATAGTCCAAAAGGAAACGCCGAACCACATCAAAAAAATCATTCATCGGCCCTTACCTCCGGCAAGAACGCTTCAGCAGAAGAAAACGCGAATCCGGACATCTCCTCCAGCAAACCGGGGACCAGGTGGATGTAGTAGTAAGTGTCCGAGAGCTGTGCGTGGCCCATGTATGCACTCAGATAGGGCAGCATGGCGTTCAGGTCTTTGCCCTCACGCATCCAGCGATACAGCCTGTGGGTAGCGAAAGTATGACGAAAATCATAAAGACGCGGGGAACGGCGGCCAGTTCCTGTAATGGCGGCTTTCTTCAAAACCTGGCGGAACGTCTTCTCCAGCCCCCTCTTTCCGTAAAAGCCGCCCTCAGAGTTGGGGAAGAACGGCTCACGTTCTGGCATAACGGAGGCTACGATGGCGCTGCAATCTGAGAGCATCTGCGTCACATCTTCTGCCATCATAACAATGCGGCTCCTGTGCTTCTTGCTCTCCATAATGTTCAGCCGCCCAATTTCCAAATCTACATCGCTTACTCGAAGCTTTCTGGCCTCAGCCGGACGCAGACCGCAGCAATACATCAGCTTTACCATAGCCGGGATCACATATTGCCGTACCGGGAAACCGCCTCTCGGTTTCAAATGGTCGAAAACATCCCAAATTGTCAGGATGTCGTCCTCGGTATAGATGTACGGAGCGTAAGGAGCATCTTTCCTGGCAATATCCGGCGGCAGAACGTAGGCGGCCTCACCGTTGCGATTCAGGTATCTGGCAAACTCGCGCACCGGCATCATGCGGTTGCGGAAGGTATTGTTGCCCTCTGTATTCTTTTTCGTAGCCCAAGCCAGGCAAAGCTCCTCGGTCAGAAAGTTTTCTTCAGGAAAATGCGTCATGCAAAAGCGGTCAAAGTCCCGCAGGAGGCGAGAGGATTCCAGATAACCAAACCCCAATGCGTTTTTCTGCGCGATAAAGTCCTCGATTCGGGCAGCAAAGCAGCTCTCAAAGGTGTACGTCATTTCAGCCCCCCGCCTTTCTGTGGGAGAGCAGGGGCAACGCACACTGCTTCAGTCCTTGCTCATCAATAGACAGATACAGCTTCATAGAGTCCATATCCCTGTGGCCGAGAAGCTGCTGGATCAGTTCAAAGGATACCTCATTCTGGAGCAGTCTTGTCCCAAATGTCCGGCGAAGCGCGTGAAAGGCACGACGTTTCGCCGGAATTCCTGCCAGCTTCATGTGCTTGGAAACAACCCCGCTGGCAGAACGCGCGTCAAGCGGGCGGATCACTCCCGTATGGCACAGGAAGATATTCGGAAGCGCGGAATCCGGGCGGCCATTGAGAATATAATCCGCAATCGCGTTCCCGCTTTCTGCTTCCAGTGGAAGGGACAGCGGTTCACCAGTTTTGTGTTGAACCAGACGAATTTCCCTCGCCCTCCAATCAATGCTACCCAGTTCCAGCCGAACAATGTCACAGGCCCTCAAACCGCTCTGCGCAGCCAGTACCATCATGGCATAATCCCGTTTCCCAATGGCCGTAGTCCTGTCCGGATGTTCCAGCAGATATTCCAGTTCATCCTCAGTAAAGCCCTCATGGAACATTTTTCGGGTTGCCATAAGTTCCGGCAGAGACTGACTCAGGTCAGTGATTGTCAAGTTACGTTCAAATAAAAATCTCAGAAACAGCCGCACAGAAAAAATTGCTGAACCAAGTCCACCGGCGTAATGCGCTGCAAAACTGGTAACACACCCATTTACATTTATCAGAGTGAAATCCGCCAAAGAGCGGAACCCATGATCCTCCATTTCAAACAAGAACCGACGTATAGCGCTCCTGGCGACATTGCGTGTAGTCTCAGCCATGCTTTCGCTTTGTTTGGTGTGTGTACAAAATTCTCTTAAAAGTGAGTTGAACGGCTCAACAAGTTCCCGTTGCCCCCAGTTTGGAACCTTCGCCAAAGTAATATGACCTGTCTGGTGCATCTCCTGTATCCAATACGCAGCCTTGCGCAAGTTTTGATATGAGCCTCTGCCAATTTGCCCGTACTCATATTGAATCCGTTTCTCTGCAACGATCTGATCCAAAATTTCTCCCGAAAATCGATCTGTCCCAGATTCATAGTGTCGATTCAAGATGATCGCCAGACCTTCGTTCCTGTAATGGCCAACTGTTGCGTCAGTAAGGCCAAGTTCCAACATCGCGCTGTTGGTTCTCCAGACCAGCGCGTAAATGTTATCCAAATCCGCAAGCTGCTCTGGAGTTGGTGTGTCCTTCCAGATGCTTTGTCGTGGTCGCCGCAATGCAGGCATCCAAGGGGACAACGGCGGCAGATCCACTGAGCCTTTTTCTGCACAATGTTTTAAGAGTTCGCATCCCCTGCGGAGCAGTCTCCACTTCCAGACCGAAAATGCCCCTTGATCAAAAAATTCACGCTGTTCAAGTAAAAATGCATCTAACATTTCAGGGGCTGCGCAAAGAATACCTTTTGCTTGAAAGTGGCGGATGACGCAGCCAATGCCGGTGTGGGTATATGCGTGCAGACTTTTGCCGCTTATACCTTGGTCAGATAAAAGTTCCAATATTTGCGTAGCGGTTGCAACCAAATCAATCGTTTCCATAGTCCTCCTCCTGTATCTTTGATGGCAGGCTGTGTTGCCTGCGCTCTCATTATACAGGTTTGGCGGACGCTTTTGTTATTCCGATGTTTTTGTGGAAAGTCCAGGATTTATGGGACTTGATGCAGCAACTTCGGAATAACTATTTCTTCGGCATAATCCTGACACGGGAATCCTCCTGCCCACAGGTCTGCTCTGGGGAGATCTGCGGGGGCGACTTTTGTGATGTCGGCTGCATACCATTCATCCTCCTTTACATCGTGAATGGCTCTGTAACTGCGGTCGGCATACTTATCAATCTCACAATGCCCCACACAGCGCATCCCGCATAGCTCAAAGCCCTTGCGGAAACCGCCGATGCCTGCGAAGAAATCCAGAAATGTCATCTGCTCCATCGGCAGCCTCACAGTTCTGCCGTCATATCCTCGTCAAGCTCATCCTGCTCGATTTCATTCATGTGGTTGGTTTCTTCCTGTTCGTCCTCAAGCTCCATCAGCTTCACAAAGACGGCATTTACAACACACGGATCAATCTCCGTGACATATCGGGTGGTCGGGTCTACCTGATGTGCCTCCCTCGGCTCTCTTGCGTCGGGGAAGTCCGTTTTGCCCGCTCGGTCAAGCACGGCCTGATCGAACCGCGCGTCCCAATCGGAAAACTGGATGGTACGGGACAGCACATACATCGCCCGCTCTGTTCCATAACAACGCACCAATTCTTCAATAAAGGCGTCCAGTTCACGGGTATTAAAGGCAGTCATGGCCTTATCCTGAATGAAGTTGCGGCAGGACATATTGATGTTGTAGCTGTCACACCAGAGAGCCGCTTCATCCTTTCGGGCGGCTTCCTCCAGCGAGGGGTAGTAGACCGGAATGGTTGCGTACATCACTCAAGCCCCCATTCATCCCCGTAACGATACGGGTAGATTTTCTGTCCGCGTAAAAAGCGAATCAGGTTTTGCACCTGATCTACCACGGACAAATTGCTCTGGTCTTTGGTAGTCATCATCACAGAGCCAAAGATACCGGCCAGGGCCAGGATAACGGTAGTGGTCACATTGCCGGTAAAAAGCCAGGCCAGCGCCGCTATGCCGCCCATCACCAGGGACCCCACAATGGATTGAAAAAGCTGCTTTTTCCCAAAGCCGGTAAACAGTTCGGCCTCCGGCTTCACGCCCAGAGGGATGTAGAGTTTCAAATCTTCGTCCATTTGCACCTCCTGTCAGGAATAATAGTACAGAATCAGGTCTTTGATCTGCCAGATGGATTCTGCGATGATGTAGAAGATCACCGTGTTGCGGGCGCGCTTTTTATACTGCGCTGCTTGTTCCTCGGCTGCGGTCAAACGCACCAGGCAGTAGATGAAACGGGCGACCGCACCAACACGCACAAGCAGGATGATGGCATTTGAAATATCGTCCATTGTCACCATCGGCCATCACCTCACTTTCCCATGCCCTTGACCATCTGCACCAGCCGTACAGAATGGTATGCGTTGTTGACAATGGCGCCGCCGCCACCGCCACCGGTCGTAATGAGGAAGTCCTGAAGGAACTTCGGTGTCCGCACCGCAAGAATCATACAGGCCACGCCCCAGAAGATGTGCATATTCATCATCAGGCCAACCCCCAATTTCGCAAGAGAAACCTGAATTACCACAGAGAGCGCAGACTGGAAGAACTTGCTCATGTAGGGCTTGAATACACCTTTGTCATTGTCAATCAGACCAACGCAGGCCAACGGAATGCCCACTCGCAAGATCAGGATTTCAAGCCCGCGCATCAGGAATTGGAAATACAGAATGAAATAGACGATGACAAATACCAGACCAAAGATGGCCGTCACAAGTCCCATCGTCGAGATGCCGGATACCCAGCCAGCCCAATCGTAAGCGGTGGCAAGGCCGATGGCCTCCAACATTTTATTGCTCATTTCCTCTACAATCGTGGCAAGCCAGTCATACATGGTGGGAAAGCAGATTGCTACCGCCATTGCCTTGAAGAAGTTTGTGAGAATGGCTATGGGTTCTTCATCTGCATCCCCGTCCGACCACAGTACATAGGTTTCAAAGCCTTTTTTCAGGAACTTCAGCACAATCAGGGACACACCAAAGCCGAACACAATGTCAAACAGGGATTGAAACAGATCAACCCCGGCCAAAGTGGACATATACTGCTCTGCATACAGGGTAAGAGGGATGATCCCTTCCATCAGCCCATCAATGTAGGCGATTGCTCCATTCAGCAGGGCCACAATCAGCAGCACTAAGATATATTCCAATCAGCAACCACCTCCTTTCTGGGGGCGGCGCTCGGCCGCCCCCCAATAGGGATTGGAATATGGGGCAGTAATCAGGACGCAGCAGCTTCCTCGTTCTGCACGGCGGCCTCATACGCTTCCAGCACGGCAGCGGAGAGCTTCGCCCGCAGCTCCTTCGTCATAGGGAAGCAATGCTCCACCCACTCGCCCTTGACATTCCGGCGGCTGGGCAGGGACACAAACAGCCCCTTTTCGCCCTCGACGACCCGCACATTCTTCACCAGAAAGCAGTCATCCAGGACCACGCTGCACACCGCCCGCAGCTTGTCGGGACCGGTAAAAGTCTTTTTGATTTCCGCTTTGAACTCCATTGAAAAACCTCCTGTCAAAAATTATGGCGGGGCCGATGGCCCCGCCGCTGCTTGTTCCGATCAGCCGCCGTAGTTGAACATATCCTTGATGCGCTGGGTGATGGTGGGCAGCACGGTGTCGTCCACGATCAGGTACAGACCGGCCAGGATCAGGGCGCCCAGGACGATGGAGATCAGCACAGTAATCGCCACATCCAGCGTACCCTGACCGGTGCGGTCGGTCAGCGCCGCCGCCGTGCGGTCGGCCAGCTCACGGGCCTTCTGCTTGGCAGTCCAGATAGAAGTCATAGCCTTAACCTGAGTGTTGCGGATGAAGTTAGCCATAGTTTTTTCCTCCTGTTAATAAAGTGATTTATTTAGCAAGGCGCGGAAATCGCCTGTACTACGGAATGTATCCCGGCTTACTGGTAGTAGCCGAGAATCAGGTTCAGGGTGGCGGAACCGAGTACGGCGCCAATGCAGGACACCACCGCCACCACAATGCGGTTGTTCCACTTTTTCTGATCCATCTCGTCAGCCATGCCGCGCCGGATGCAGAAATAGATGATAAGCAGACCGGCCACAACCGGCGCCAGCACCATCAGCCAGGTCGTCACATCACCGATCAACTGCTCGGTTCCCTTGACGATCTGGCTATCCTGCACACCGGCAGCATAGGCCGGTGCGGACATAAAAAAAGAGGCGGCAAGTGTGGCGATTCCAGCACCTGCCGCCCGGACAGTCTGTTTCAGCCTGCCCGCCGTCTGGTTGATTTTCTCTTTCATTCAAGACCTCCTATGAGTTAATCATCATCAAGGCCGCCGCCCATAGCGCCCTTTTGCTGTGCAAGGCGGCGCATGATGTCTTTCTGGTAGTAAATCCAGATGTTCCACAATGCGATTTCCTGTTTCGTGTCGGTGATGATTGGCCGTTTCTGTTCCCGTTCTTCCCGCAGCCTGCGGTTATGCTCCATATCACCCAACCCCAACATCTTGTTGAACATCCATTGAGAAAGGTCGGGTGCATACATCATAGCGGGATGGTCGCGGCTGGTGATAATCTGATGGGGACGTTTGACACGCCGGACCTCATCCGTGTTGAGCAGCTTCCGCTCGGTCAGACTGACGCTCTGGGAGTTAGAGGGGGTTGTGTATTTGCCGTTGCTGGCCGAAAGCTGGTAACTGGATGTGGTGTAGCTGCCGAGTTTGTCGGACATCTCCCGCAGCGTTTCCGGGTCATCGCTTTGCAGGTACGCCCATACCTGACAGTTGCCTTTGATCGTGTTGGCGATATTGTCACTGTACTTTTCTTTCAGTTGGTCGAAGCCCTGCACAAACAGCGCATATCGCATCCCACGGCCAGCCGCCACGGTCAGTTTGTTGGTCATGTCGCTGATGGGAGTGAAGTTGCCATACTCGTCAAGGATGAAGTTGACACGGCGCTCCAGACGCCCGCCGCGCCTGTCTGCTGCCTCTGCCAGAAGCTCATATTGCTGCGACACAATGAGAGAAGCAATGGGATAAAAGGTGGTTTTCTCGTCGGGCAGGATTACAAACAACGCCTGCTTTTTACTGCCCATATCTGCAAGGGTAAAATCGCTGGTATGGGTGATAGCGTAGATGGACTTCGAGGTGAACAGCCGCAAGGTGGTCAGGGCAGAGGTGTAGAAGCTGCCTCTGGTACGGGACGGCGCCACATCGGAAATGGACAGAAGCGCCCGTGCTGGGTGGGACGGAGAGAGTTTCTTGACATACTCCAACAGCGGCATCTTATTTCCGATGGTACGGCACATTTCCGAAATGAACCAATACACATTGGTCATGTTCTGAAATTCCGGTCGTTTTTGGTTGTCGCACACCACGCAAAGAATGGCAGCCGCTATGATGGAACATTCACCGTTCGTCCAAATCTTTTCGCCCTCCGGCTTACCAACCAGATTGTTCGTCAAGTCCCAGGCCAGCATTTCTGCACGGTCGGTGTCTCCCTCACTGATGGCGTCAATGATGGGCTGGAGCAGATTGTAGCGCATACTCTTTTCGGGGTTCTTGAAGTCCAGCACCAAAACCTCATAACCCAACTTTTTCAGGAAATCAGCGGTGTAGTGGAACAATTCGGCTTTGGGGTCGGAGCAGAAGATGGATTCTCCGGCGAGTCCCAAAAGACAGATACTTTCCAGAACCAGACATCTTGATTTACCGGAACGAGTGGCGCCAACGCAGAGCAGGTGGCAGTCATCACCGACAAAATAGATTTTTTCTTTATCACCCTCCTTTCGCATACCTACCACCACGCCGCCTTTTTTTAGCGGAGTATCCGCTCCCAAAGGTTCCTGCTTGGGAATACCTTTGGGGTGAAGGTTCAACTTCAATTTATCGCCTCCTTATTTTTCTTTGAGAAAATCCAAACCATCGTATCCGGTATCTAAGAGCTGCCGGATCGTTGGGTTGTGCGGGTCAAGAATATAGCTGTCAAATGCTTTGTCTTTCTCGGAATCGGTCATCCACCGGGCTGAACCATGCTGGTATTGGCCCACGGCTCTGGGTGTCTGAATTTCCGGGGTGATCGTGTCCAGGTCTGATTCATACGGCCTCATGTTGGTCAGGAAGAACATAACCGCCAACACACTTACAAACCCTTGCAGACACAGATACAACATCATGTGCTGGCGGCTGGAAAACAGACTGGCAAGGCAGTCCCCGATGGGGAGAAGTGAAAGCCGGGTGATCTCTCTTGTCAGCAGACCGTGAACCGCTGTTGAGAAAAACAGGTTGAGAATCGCGCCGGAAACGAAGATCAGCGCACAAACCATCAATTTAGGCTTTGTTTTCATAATTCCATATCATCCTCAACAGCAAAATCATCCAGAAACGCTTCATTGTCTTGATCCTCAGTCAGCTTGATTGCCTGCGGCTCCGTTTCGCCCATCTGCATGGGAATCAGGACCGGCAATAGATGCTTTTGCAAAAAGTCCTGATCCGCGCAGCGGTCAATGAATGTCCCGAAGGTGTTCAAAAACGGGGTATCCAACGGAGTACAAATCATCAGGTCGCCGCGCTCTTTCCCCATCTTCACAATAAAAGATGCAAGATTGACCGGATCGGGGTCCAGGCAGAACGCTTCATGCAGACCGCCCTCCGCAGGGGCATACCCGATTAGAAAAGGATAGCCGCAAGCAGTATGGTTTTGCTTGGCTGCGCTTATAAGTTCAGGGGTGACAAACTTGGTGAGTTCTTCGGCAGCCTCATTCCTGACCGGCTTATCCAGAAGCCATTCTTTCAAGCTTTCCGGCTTGACGATGCCACAGAAGTCATGTCGTTCCCAATGAATGTATTTGCCGGTCAACAGGCTTTCCGCATACACGGCCTGACCTCTGGCTCCATAAATACATCCAAAACCGTTACGGGCATACCAGATGGAGTCGTCGGCAGTCATGTCCTTGCCCTTGCTGCTCACCCCAGGCTTGAGAACCAAAAATTGATTTTCGTAGTTGTACTGGCTACTGTCGGGGATGCAGTCATTTATGTCCAGAGGGCGATCCGACTGGCGGATCATTTTCTGATTCTTCACCATATCATCGGATACATAGAGAATCGGGAGTTGCAAAAAAGTAGCCAGGCCAATTTCGTCCTTCATTCCCTGAGAGATGGTGTCGCCCATTACCCAGAGTTCATCGCAGCGCTCCAGCAGTTCGTGACCCATTCGCAGACCCTGTTCCCGCTGCTCCGGCACCGCATCATTCAGATATTGCGTGAAAATCGTATGCGGCGCCAAGGGAATCACGCCGCAGGATGCCGCATAAGCACAGTAGTCCTTTGCCTTTTCCTTGTTCTTTTCCATATCTCCCCGCAGAGGGGAAGAAATATAGACCAGCCTCAAAGTAACACCTACCTTTCCAAATTAAGCCCATCCACCCAACAGATGGACGGTGCAAAAGTCGATGAAAACTGCCCACCGGCCACGGAACATAGCCCGCAAACCTCTGAGTTTCAAATTTCCAGATCTTCCTCGTCCTCTAAATCACAGGCGCTTTCCACATCGGAACCGTAATCTGTGAACGGCAAAATGTGTTCTGTGCCGTTCTCAACATTTTCCTCGGATTCATAAAGGCCCATATCGGCAAATTCATTATCGGAAACAAGAGTACCGTCAACGGTACGGAACATCAGCGGCATATAGTTACTGTCCTCGTAATACAGAAACTCATTGGTCGCATAGGCCAGTCTTGCAATGTCGCCGTCGTGAAAAATGAAATATGGAATCGTTCGTTCCCCGCTGATAGCCGGATACTTTTTGAGTTCATCAAAAAATTCTTGAAGTTCAGGGCAGATATAATGCACGGTCAGCTTACCGGTTTCATTGCGGGAAATTCGTCCGATCACATCTTTCAACGCATGATCGGCAGTCAGTTGATAGCCAGCCCAAGCAACGGCTGTAATTTGGAACGGCGAAACAGCGCCGTCCGTTTCCTTATAAACCTGCGTGTTATCAAAGTCGAACCGGAGCCATTGACACTCCATATCATCATCCGCCTCTTGGCGCGGCGAAATGTCTGCTTCGATGATGAAGTGACTTCCTTCCAGGTCGAAGTCCAGGATTTTCATTGAAAACTCCTATCTTTCCAAGTCCAGCCCGTCCAGCTCATAGTCTGAAACAGGCGGTTCAAAGGCCGTATCATAGGCCACATCATCAAGCTGCCGGATTGCGTCCAGACGGGCCACCGCCTGCGGATCGGTGACAAGTTCCTGTTCCAGCAGGGCGTCCGCAACGATAGCGTTGGAAACCGGGTCAGTAAAACAAAGGCTTTCACCGTCCTGTGCAGCCTGTTCCACCACAGATTCCGGCAGAATTTCCTCGGCAACAGCCTTCGGCACTTCCAGCCCACGTTTCTTTGTGCCGACAATCTCATAAATGCCCACGGCAATCTCCCCGCAGGTGATGATATTTCCCCAAATATCGGGATTCGGGCGTCCATCACGCATACTTTGTCCCTCCATCTTCCTCATAAGGCATATAGGCTATGACGGTGAGGTAATCCGTACCCAGGCGCCGCAAAAGAGCATCCTGATGTTCCATGACTTGATCGACGATATGCTCCGGGCAGTATTTCATCAGGTCAGCTACATATTGCCCCACCTCCAAGCCAATGGGATGCGCCAGGTATTCTTCGTCCGTCATGCCCTCAAGCTGCTGGTTCAGCCCGTATTTATACATCAGGAAACGGGCGATAGCGATGGTCTGATTCCTCTTGCTACTCATTCTTGCTATCCTCCAATCTCCATTTCTTCCTGCTGGCCGAACTCCATATCAAAGTCAAACTCCATTTCCTGCTCCCGCAGCTCCGGGATAATGTCCTCGATTTTGTCAAGAATCCGTTCCACAGATTCACGGGCCTCGTTGGAAACATCCTGATCGAGTATGCTCATCTTAACTAAGCCCGCATGAAGGACCCGGAGTTCTTCTTCGGTGAACAGCGCACGTTCATCCACCAAACCGCTCCGTTTGGCGAAATCCTGTCCTGCAAATTCCTTGTTGTAAAAAATCTGGCGGGCCATCATTTCGCCGGAATCCGGGGCGGTGCGGTAGGTGGAGAACACATAGCCAAACAGATGATGTTCCTTGCAGGCGAGAGTCACGCCATTGTATTCTGCCAGCTTATAAGAGCCATTGGGAAGTTTCTCATTGGCGTCAGTATAAGGACAGTCGCGGCAGATACCCGCTTTGTTCGCCGTGTCCTGGGCCGTATCGTTGATAAGGCGAATGAGTTTGTCCTTGACTGTGACAAAGGGGTTCTGGATCACCGTATCGGCTTTGGAGAAATAGGCCACAAGCTGGTTCTTGAAATAAATATCAGCGATGTAATCGGAAGATTGGGACCGCTTTACATCAAAGCCGCGCCGGGCAAGCTGCTCAAAGAACAGCCTGTAAAAATCGGTTTTACTTCGCAATCGGTTTCCTCCTTTCCTGATAACCTTTTCGCTTCATCACATCTTTGAGAACTTCAACGAAAGCAAAAATGCGCTCTGCCGCCGCCTGATTTTTGGGGTAAACCGCAGGCAGCGGAGGGCGCCGCTGTTTTTTCAGATCGTACCATAGACAGCCGCCATCCCTTCGTTCAGGGAACATACAGGACGGGACAGAGGTGCGCAGGGTATAAGGGCAGTTATGGCAGGGATGTCCTTTGGGGTATTCATATTGGTGAACCGTCAAATGGGCAATGCCATACGAACCGCTCGGAATCGACACCGGCACACCATTTTGCTTATAGGAAGTGTTCGCTGCTATCATCCTTTCTCCTTTCTGGAACCGGGCGGCCGGTCACTTTTTGATTTCCACAATCATTTGAAAACAGAAAAAGCAGCCCCGCAGGACTGCTTTTCTGTATGGCAATATCAATTTTTTCAGATGTCAATACTCCGCACTAAGCAGAAAATCCGCTATGTGCATTGTCTTGATTCCCTCATAGTTCCCACCGGCAAATTCGTCTGTTGTGAGAACAAATTTGGGATAATTGTCGGGTATTTCAAGCAGGCGGTTATATTCTCGCTTTTCTGTCTTTTCTGAGTTGATTTCCTGCGTAACCTGAACATAAATTTTTTCGTTTTGTCTGACTGCTACAAAATCAATCTCGCTATCTCCGGTTTTCCCCACATTGACAGTATATCCCCGTCGGCAGAGTTCCAAATATACGATATTTTCAAGGCTGGAAGCAACGCTGTCTGCGTTATAGCCGAGAACACTGTATCGCAAGGCAACATCGGCCAGATAGAATTTTTCCTGCGTTTTCAGGATTTCCTTCCCCTGCAAGTCATATCTGGAACAGCGGTGAAGCAGATATGCCTTTTCCAGCTTTTCCAAATAGCTGTAAACCGTTTCGTTGTCGAGGGATCGCCGTTCTGCTTTCAGGTAATCTGCAATGGACTTGGCGGAAAAGGTGTTGCCGACATTATTAAATGTGTATTTTACGACACGCTCCAACTGGTCGATCTTCCGAACCTGATTTCGCTTTACAATATCCGAGAAGATCGTGGAATTGTATATATCCCGGACAATCGTGTAGATTTCATCCTGAGAATACGCCTGCAAATGCGTTGCCGGAAATCCTCCCAGGCGAACATAATTGGCAAGTTCTGCTTTCGGCTCCCCAACATTGGCGAATTTGCTTTTGAACATCAGATATTCGCCAAAAGACAGGGTAAAAATGCGGAAGGAAATGTATCGGCCAGTAAGATAGGTCGCTATTTCAGAGGACATCATTCTGGAGTTGGAGCCTGTAATATACAAGTCAACATCAAAATCGGATGCCAGTGAGTTTACGACCTTTTCCCAGCCTCTGATTTCCTGAACCTCGTCCAGAAACAGATAAGTCCTTCCTGTGGAGGAAAGCTGATCCTTCAATAGCGTGTAGATCTGCTTTGCCGTCATATCCTCATATTCCATAGAATCAAAACGACAGCTTATAATGCGATCTTCCGGGATGTTTCGTTCCGTTTTCAGCCTTTCCATAATCATTTTCAGTATGGTAGATTTTCCGCAGCGGCGCACCCCTGTAAGGATTTTAACAAAAGGAGTATCTACATAGGCCATAATCTTATCCACATATAACGGTCTTTCAATCATCGTGACCACCTCCATTCGCTATTATTATACCGCAAAACGCACAGGTGGTCAATCAGTCTTGCGGTTTATAATCGCAAAACTTTTCGACAATACATTTATTTGCGGATTGCTATGGTTCCACCCCCTTGTCCTTATGCCGCAGATACCACTCTTTTCGGGCCGCCTTTGACAGTTCGGTACTCATGGCCTTTTGCCGGTCGTCGTATTCCATGTCAAAACTCATAGCAGCCTGCTCCAGCGCTATTAGAATTTCGCAAATCATCTGTTCGGTGAAGTAGGCTTTCCGGGCCTCTGTATATTCAAAAGACTGGACCTCACGGTCTTTGCACAGCATGGTGCGGATCACGTCGAGAATTTTATTGGCAATCAGCTTATCGGCCTCCGCCACAGCCTTTTCCTGCTGTTCTTTGATGTGCGCCGGGTCGGTGTCATAGAGCATGGCAAGACGGGTCTTGCTCTCTGCATAGTCCTGAACCAGATTGCGGATGTACTCGTTGTTTTCTTTCAGGAAGGCAACAAAGGCATCCACTTCGACCTTCACATCCTCTGGCAGCAATTTGTAATACAGCCGTCCCTTTTTCGGCATTTTCTCCTTCAGCGCGAACAGGCGCGAGAGAAAGGGGGCGATCTTCATTGCACCAACAACGCTGTCCAAAGGGGAAGTCCCCAGTTCATCATCCGTGATTCGCCCAAACGCTTCACGCAGGCGGCGATATTCCTGCGGGTGAAGCTGTTCCATATACTTTTCAAACTCGTCGATCATTTCGTCTGTGATGGCCGACAGGTGTTCCTTGGCCTGCTGTTTGTCCTCGCAATATGCCTTGATGCGCTCGGCAAAGGTATCCCGAATGAGCTGCTTACGGATTTTATCCGGGATGCTTGGATGGACAAAAGGGACCATTGTTCGCTGATGTTTATTCCAAAACACCACATGGATGTGAGGATGACCTTTTTCGTTATGGTGGGCAGCCACCCATTGCAAATCCTGCACCCGGATTCCATTGAACTTTGCAAGGGTCAAAATGTGGCGGTCAATATAGTCCTCCCACGCTTTGTGATCGGACAGCCCCAATTCGGCAGCCGTTTCCGGCGAAAAGGAAATAATTCCCCGATACATATTGACACGGCGATAGGACAGCTCCCGAACCAGGCGGGCGGCTTCCTGCCAAGTGTCAAACTCTTTGACCGCCCCCGGCTCCAGCTTGCCAAACAGTCCGTGGCGCATCCCCTCATTCTTCACGGCACCGGGACGAGTTGCAATGTAACCGATATGTGCATAGTTGCCTTTGGGAGTTTTCTTATAGTTGGGGTGCCGGTGGCGCTGCTTATAAATCAGAATCGACACGGGAACCTCCTTGTACGGCATGGATGGCTTTCTGCATTTCCTCGTCATCCATGAAAGTACGCAGCGCATCCGCGTTTTTCTGATTGGCAAATGCCAATGCCCGCTTTCGGGCCGCCGACTCAATTTTTTCAAAAGACGAATAGCGATCTTGGTCAATGAGGTCTGCGATAATGGCAATGTTGGCATAATAGCCCGCAGCCGATATGATCGTCAGGCGGTTTATCAGTCCGGCCAACCGATTTCCCAGGGCTTTGAGCTGCCCGCTGAGTTCCTGCCGGATGACCCCGTTTATCATGTCAATATTTTCGGCGGTGGTTTCCAAATCCAGATATTCGTCAATCGCCCTGCGCACTTCTTTGGAAAAGTCCGTCCCATTCTTGGCGGCCAGTTTATTGAGCGCCCGAACTGTATCTTCCGGCAGATGGAGCGTCTTGCGCTCTGTTTTTATGGGCGATTCCTTCAAATCAATCCTCCTTTCCAGCAGAAAAGGCACCGGTTCATCCGGCGCTCTGACAAAATGCTTTTCACATTCTAACCATTCTAACCATTCTAACGCAGAGGATGGTTAGAATCGGTGGGTAGAACGGATACAAAGCGCGGTATGACAAAAATCACACCAGAATCAAAAAATCATACTCTTTGAAATCCTCAAAACCCCGTTGAAAGCACGGCTTTCAAGCTGTCAGCCCGCCGTCAGGTATGACGGCTATTCCTGCCTTAACCGAGAACCGCAGGGCGTGGCCTGCGGATTCCGGTTGCGGGGCGCCCCCGCAGGGGGGCGGGCAGGTACAGATGAAAAGAAAAGTGCGGGCTGTCACAGTTCAAAGTCATCTTCCAGATCTTCTTGGGCGGGCGCCCACTCGGTAAAAATCTCCGCCATGATTTCGTCCTTTGTTCCTCGGACAGAGCAGCCCTCATTGGCGTAGTCCTCCAGATTGGAGAGCCGTTCAGGGATACGGTAGAACGCAAACTGCCGTCCCGGTGTCTGAATGAACAGCCGCATTTCATACCCGTCCTTCGGGTTCATTGCGTCCATCAGTTCATCCAGGGTTCCAACCCGTTCGCAGGCTTCGTGCAGGATGGAGTGCAGCATATCTTTGGGGATTTCCGCAGACCAGAGAGAGTAATCGTCTTTCCCGTGACAGGTGATGGTCTGGACTTTTGCAAAGGCAATCCGGTCGATCTTCTCCAGCGCAGAGTTCAAAATTGCCTCGGCCTCCGGCGGATGGTGGCCGCAGAGTTCCATATCCACCACAGTCCCCACGGCCTCTGCTTCTTGCTCGGTCAGAACGATGTCCACTTTTTTCTGTTCATAGGTATTTCCACGGCCATTGAGCATCAGGGAACATTCGGCAGCAATGCGGAACATCCTGTAATAGTCGTCCGCAGTTTCTCCCAATGTCTTGCCGGTAGCAAAGTTTTGAAAATAGCGCTTGCCATCTTTGTCGCGGCAGGCCAGGGAAATGTCCAGATAGATACCTTCGCTGGCCCCAAAATTGGGAATACAGAGCGCCTGGTCAAATTCAGGCAGCTCGCCCGTCAGTTCATCGGAGAACAGGAAATACTCATCCGGGAGCAGACCTTTCAGTTCCAGGTGCGTTTGCAGTCTGTCAAAGGTTTCTTTTGCGTCGGCCATGCCGATGTGCCGGACACGCCGCTTTTCATCCGGCTCACTCCAGCGATCCAATTCAAAGGTTTTGATTTTTGCCAATTTTACACCTCCATACCTTGTTCCGGTTCTTCCTCGGCGCTCTGTTCAAATGCGGTTTCCAGCTCCGCCATACGCTGACGGTCTAAATCCTCCACAGAACGCCCCTTCCGCATTTCCACCAGGTCGGTGTTAAAGTCATTCAAATGCGGCACATGAACCGCGCAGGCATATCCCTTTTCGGTGTATGCCTTCATCCACTTTGCCGCTGTAAGCTGCCCCCAATTTCGCAGTTGCCCATTCTTGTCACGGGCCAGATAGTCATTGTCCACTGCAAACACCAGCCGCTTGATCTGCGGATGGCCTTCCAGATAACGGTCAATGGCTCCATTCCAAAGACAGCCGGTAGAGATACGGTGATCTTGCATCCAGTCACGCCCATAAAAGTCAGCGGCAATAGAAGCATGGCTCATCAGGTCGATGGGCGCCTCGGTGACAATCAGCAGATCGGTTTTGCCCTCGTGGAAGAAGGGGTAGCTTTTATCAGAGCCGGTCGCATCCATTTTGAAAGAGCTGTTATCTCTGGTCGCCCGCATGGAGCAGTACCGGGCGGTTCCTTCCGCATCGTAGCCTACAAACACGCAGTTGCCATACTTCTTTTCCTGATAAATCATCTTCCGATTCATAAAGTGGCTTACGATTTTAGGGCTGATACCTCGGACAGAAACCAGATACCAATAGGCCCGCTTCATGTTGTCTGCCTTTTCGGGCAGCACCAGCGGCTCCCGTTCTTTTTTCTCATAGGGAACCACCTGCTTTACGGATGGAGAGAACTCCTTGCCGATCAGCTTGCCCACCGCTTCGGGGAAGGACAGGTTTTCTTCCCGCATGACAAAATCAATGGCGCCGCCTTTGACTCCATCATCAGGACCCGTCCATTGGAAAAAGCGATTGTTTTCGGGGAAGATGTAAAGCCCGCCGCTGTGCTTCATGTGGACAGCTTTGCGGCCTGCCTTTTCCGGCTCATATCCATAGCCACGGGCCAGGGACAGAATATCCACGCTGTTTGCCTTCCTAATCTCATCCTCGGTAAATTTCTGATACGCAGCGGCGCTTCTGCTCATATCACATCACCTCACAATTCCAAATCAGGCTCCTGTTCTTCGCTGCTCTCAATCACAGGTTCCTGAGTCATATCCTGATGAAAATGGTCAACGCCCGGAATAAGCGCCAGCGAAGAACCATTCTCCCAATGGCAATGAATTTGCCCCAGATCGTCAACGGAATCTACGATGCCGGTCAGTCCCGCAGGCATTTCACGGTAGGGATTTTCCATCTTTTCATCCAGCACAACCTTGGTTCCGGGCTGGTAGTTCTGCCGGATGAGCTTTGCCTGCTCGTACTGATATTCCGGCGATCTGGTGGGCGCTTTCTTTTCTCCCGGTTGGATCGGGATGCCCTCTGCATCGTAACAGGCAGGATCGGCAGCAGGAACATTCCAGCTAAACATGGAACCGGCCAACATAGCTGCCGCCTGTGCCTTTGAAATGCCCTCATGGGCATTGAAGTAATTTGCCAGAACCTTGTTATACTCACGGTCGCTGGTGGAGTAGGCACAGGGATAGTAGCCCTTTTCGCCGCGCCTGACCTCTATGAGCTGCCCGGAACCGGGAAGAACTGCATAGCAATGTTCCGGCAGAGCAGAAGAATTAAAGTTCTTCGCCATAGTCAGCCTCCACTTCATACTCCGCAGAGTCCGCCGCTTCGACCTCATAGAACTCATCCAGGTCAAATCCGGCTTTTCCGATTTCCTCGTTGCTCATGCCGAGTTCATCTCTCAAATGGCGGTATAAGTCCCATCCGGCATAGTTCTGTGCCGCCCATGACAGCGCCTTATCCAGAATCAAACGGGTGCGATCTTCGCCCAGGCTCTCCAGAGAACCATTGCGGATGGCATTGAACTCATGGTCGGACAGGTTCAGCAGCCGATATGCTTTCTCAAACTGCGGCTCCTTTGCACAGTCCGGGAGCATCAGATTTTCCGTCTGCTCCACAAAGCCATAGTCCAGATTGCTATACTGAACATCACCGGCACGGCAGGCCGCCCGGAACTGTTCAAAGCCCTTCATATTGCTGAAGCCCCGGTAGTCCATTGTGCCGCCGAGGATTTGGGCGCCGATGATGGTATGCAGCATTTCTTCATCCGTAGTGGCGGCCACGATTCGCATGGAACTTCGCTCCTTGCTCAAGGTGCAGCCATACAGGATGAAAACATTCACTGTGTTATCCAGGCTCACAGTCTAATCCCTCCGTTTCTTCCTGCAATCGCTCCAAATACTCGTCGATGTCCAGTTCCTCATACTGAAATTGGAGCGATTCAACGATTGCCGGGTTGCAGTCCTCCGGCAGATGCTCCTTTACAGCATCCTGAACATCCCGGATTTCCCCCAGGAACCCCCAGCAGCTATCCACCTCCACATCTTCCTTGAAAAGCTGGAAGCCATAGCACTGGTTGGTCAGGTAGTAATCGTACTCCTTGACTTCGGCTTCCAGGGTTTGACGAACCTGTTCCAATATTTCAGGGGTGATTTTCCCGTGTTCCTGCTCGATCATCGCTTTATCTGCGTAGATCCAGCCAACCTGACCGGAATCCCACGGGCAAGAAAAGCCGCAGGTGTTCATGGTGATCCCGCTGTGATCGTACAGGTAAAGCGGAAGAATCACCATGCCATCCATTTGTTCTACCAGCGAAAACAGTTCGCCGGTGGAGAGGGCAGAAAGGCAATCATCCAAAAACCAGTCCGGGACTTCATCTTTCAACGAGGCCGCATAGCTGGAGGACACATACCAATCGTTTTCTGAACTCCAGTGCTGATTCTCCCGCAATTCCCACTCCCGCGTGGAGCGGTTGTATTCCAATCGGGCATCTTTGGCCTTGCCAGATTTGAGAAATGCAAAAACCGGATTGTTCCGGTCATGGCCGCTGGAGTATTCAGAAAACAGCAGGCTTCGCAGGAAATCGCTTGTCTCGTCATAATCATGTTTCTCGCCCAGGCTGTATCTGCTGTGCCAGCAGACCATTTTCCCCAGGCAGTCGTGATCCTCACGAGGGTTCATAGGGGTATCATCATCCAGGATGAAAAGGGTGTAGGGCGCCATTGTCGCTGTCATCGGCATATCGCTTCACCTCCTTCCAGACAGGTCGATTTGCTTAGTTGGCGCCGTGGCGGTTGCGATACCAACCAAAATAGAAAAGGCCGCCAATCATGGCGGCGGCAGCGGATACGCTCAAAATTGCTTTCTTCATATTGGCTCCTTTCAAAAACCAGATTTACAGTTCCATCTCCTGTTCTTCCTCACAGTCCAGCACAGGGGTGTCCGGCGGGGATGCCCCGTGTTCTTCAAACTGCTGTCGGGTCTGAATCGCAGCGGACAGTTTGGAAAGCAGGTCAAACATTTTGGTGCTGTCCCGACTGCCTTTGAAGTAACGATAGTGCCATTCTCCGTTTTGGGGTTCATACCGGATGCTGTGAAGCGAATTGATGATCCAGCCCTGTGTTTTGAGAGGAACAGGAATTTCATGCTCCCGAAAGAGCTGCATAATGAGAGATTTACCGTTGATCTCCCGGTTTATCACCTCCTTTCCCGCCATAATATCTCCTTCGGCCTCACGAATGGCGGAATCGTAACGGGCCTGTCGTTCTTGTGCCAACTGTTGTTCACGGACTTCTTGCTGCGCCCGCCTTTCATCAGCTTGCCGCTGCCGTTCCGCAGCAATGGGGGCATTGTGGGCTTTTGCTTCTTCATACCGTCCAAGCAGATTTGCAAATCCCAGATCAGCCCACCGGTCCGGGGCTTCCATACTCTGATTGAGAACCCTCTCGATCTCACCCCGGATGCCATGCTCCAGCGTGGGCAGCCATTTCAGAACTTCTTCAAGTCGGTGCCGCTGGTCAATGCCCACCATAAACCCGTCACATGGAATATAAACCGTTTGGAAGAACTCCCGTTTCTTCTCCATTGTGTAGAGTTCAATGCCATTTTCGTTGTAGAAGCGGTAGTAGTAGTGCTTGTTGCCCATCAGGTCTTTGGCAAAAACCCGGTTCTCGTCTTTTTCCTTTGGCGGAAAAATGTCCTTTTTCTTTTCATCCGGTCGGGTATAGCGGGGAGAAAGACCGGTGCGCTCCAAACTGTCTGCAATCAGCTTTTGTACTTTTTCAATACCGCCATGCTTCTCAACGAAACCGGCCAAGTCCTCCGCCTGCTGGAGAGAACAGAATTGCAGCCCGGTTTTTCCTTCATAAACGGAGCCTCTATGCTGAAACAGGTCCAGGCCAAACTCATTGCGGACCGGCTTTGTTTCTTGGGCTGGCAAAAAAGCACCTTCTCGAAAGAGATAGCCGACAGCTGAATGTTTCTCGCCCATATATCACCACCTCACATCACTGCTCCAGCTCATGCTCGTTGTCATCGTCCAGGCGCAGAGCAAGGAACTCTTTGATACAGTGTTCCGCCGCCTCGTCAGTGGGGTACAGCAGTTCCACCGTCAGGTCGTCCAGGTTCTGATCTTCCAGACGGGGGTAGCCCGACAGTGTGTTTTTGATATACGCCGTGAGAAGATCATGGGGGCTGAATGCCTCCAGCAGCATGATCTTATACTTCGGCAGAAGCGCAGGAAGGAACTCTTTCAGAATCCCAATCTTCCTCGCCATCAGATCGTTGTCCGTTTTCATCCAAAATCACCTCGCTTTCCTGTAATGACTCAAACTCCAACTTGGTATTGATTTCTGTGAGTTGGGCAACCTTTTCCGACAACTCATCCTCATAAATAAACGGCTGTCCAACCTGTTGTTGGGCAACCGCCAGTTGTTTTTGCACTTCCTCTAACTCACGCTGGGCCTCTTTAAGATAGCCGGGAATCCGTTCGGCAAGGTGTTCAATGCGGGTGATAGCACCTAAAGCGGAAGTTCCAACCTCCGTTGTGTAGTGGTGGTTATATCTCAAAACCAATCGTGAAACATACCCAACCGACAGATACAACGGGAAACTGCGATAAGCACCAATCTCAAATTCTTCCGAATCGTCCTTTGCGCCTTCCTTTATCATGCGATAGAGCAGCCCGAAGGCTTCTCCGGCCTCTGACCGTTCTGTATAGCGTTTGCCATCCAGGACAATCGAAAAGTCGCTGCCGGCCGATTGGTTCAGCAGTTTAATATCCTCACCGATCTGGTCGATTTCTTTTTCATACCGCTTTATCTGACCAGGATAAATAGTGCTGATTTTGCGCTCCAAAGAAAGCTGCTCGTTACTCCACGCACCCCGCAGGATTTTCAATTCCGTGACCCGGTTTTCCAGTTCCATCTTCTGTGCAACCATCGGATTATCGGTAGCCGCTGCCTTGAACTGGGCGGCAGACAGAACGGTTTCATCCACATCCTCACAAGAGCGGGCGATGTGTTTCCCGGTAAGAATCTGCGTGATATACCGCAATTTCTGCTCCTGAATCTGCCAGAGATACGCATCAAATGTCCCTTTGGCCACGAATTGCTTTATCATAATTTCCGGGTTTTCGTTGCCCTGCCGTACCCCACGCCCATTTCGCTGTGTAATGTCAGAGGGTTTCCACGGACAGTCCAGATGGTCAATGGAGATTACCTTATTCTGAACATTCACGCCGGTTCCCAGCTTGCTTGTGCTGCCGATCAGGATACGGACTTTTCCTTGACGGGTACGCTCAAACAGCTCCTGCCGCTGTGCTTCAGAAGTGGCGTCGTGAACAAAGGCTATCTCCGATTCCGGCACACCCTTTGCCAGCAGCACATTTCTTATTTCATTATATACATTGAATTTCCCGGCTTTGGGAGTGCCAACATCACAAAAGACAAGCTGCGTGGAAGCAGAGGCGGCGGTGTCCTTCCAAACCTGATAAACATCCTCAATGCAGACACTCAACTTGCTTCCTGTACCATCCGCATCCGGTCGAATCAGGCGCGGGTCAATCGCCATCAGGCGAGCCTCACCGGTCAGCTTCAGCATATTATCTTCTTCCGGCTTCACTCGGCCGGTTCGGATTGCTTCTGCCCGCATGATAAAATCGGCCATAATTGCCTGCTGTGCGGGGGTCGCTTCCACCGAAACAATCTCCGCTTTACCAGTGCGAACAGCCGGGAGTCCGGGAATATCCAGCATATCCGCTGTTTTGATGTCAGCGACCTCACGAAAGACCGCCATCAGTTCAGGGAGATTGTAGAAGCGGACGAAGCGATCACGCATCCGATAGCCGCCGCCCTCCGGCTTCAATTCCAGCACAGAGGTTCGTTTGGCAAAATGAGCGATCCAGGTGTCGAAGTAGGACCAGCCAAAGCGTTCCAACTCCTGCGGCTGCAAATACCGCTGCATGACGAACAGTTCGGAAATCGAGTTGCTGATTGGCGTTCCAGTCGCAAATACTACGCCGCGCCCCTGATTTGTTTCCTGCAAATACTGACATTTGAGCAGCATATCAAAGGCGCGTTGACTGCTTGAGGTTGTAATACCAGCCACATTTCGCAGCTTTGTAAAGACAAAGCAGTTTTTGAAAAAGTGCGCCTCGTCCACCATCATCATATCTACGCCCAGCTGCTCAAAGGTCAGCAGATTGTCTTTCTTTTCCTCGGCAGACAGCTTTTTCAGCCGTTCATCCAGATTCTTGCGGAAAATGACCATCTGCTTGACGGACCAATTTTCGCCGTTTTCGCTTTTGATCTCATAGATAGCATTTTCAATATCGTTGATCTGCCGTTCCAACATAGCGATTTGCCGCTCTGTGGAGATTGGGATTTTCTCAAACTGGCTATGTGCCAAAATTACGGCGTCATATTCTCCGGTGGCGATTTTGGAAATGTAGCGGTTGCGGTTTTTAGGGGTAAAATCCTCTGCGGTGGATACCAAAAGGTTTGCGTTGGGGAAAAAGCGGTAGAACTCTGTTGCCCACTGGCCTACCAGGGGATTGGGAACTACAAACACAGCCTTGTGGATCGCTCCCAGGTTCTTGAGGTACATCCCGGCGGCAATTAAAGCAGCGGTCTTTCCGGCGCCTACCTCATGTGCAGCAAGCCCCGTCCCGGTATAGATGACACGGGCAGCAAAATCAAGCTGATGCTTCCGCAGTTTCATCTCTGTGTTCATGCCGGGGAATACCAGATGGCTCCCGTCAAACTCACGGGGACGAACCGTGTTGAAAGTTTCATTGTAGATCCGCAGAAGCGTATCCCGGCGCTCCGGTTCTTTCCAAACCCAGGACGCAAACGCCTCCTGAATCTGTTGCTGCTTGGCACGGGCAATCATCGTTTCCTGTGCGTTGATTACATATTTAACTGACTTATTGCCATTTTCATTGATGTATTCCTGCCGGTCACGGACTGTTGAGGATTGCATATTAAGGCAATCCTCAAAAATCTCATAAGCATTTTTCCGCTTGGTTCCGAAAGTCTGGTTGACCATTACGGAATCCGGTTCCGCATTTTTATTGGTGACACGCCAGGTCGTGGTGTAGGAAAAATACTCAATGTCAATACGGTGCCGGTTGTCACCGCCCTCAATGACCTTTTCATATCCACTGGTCTGGAAGGTTTCATACATGAATTGGCGGTAATACTCAATGGGAACCCAGATGGCGCCCATATTCACTTCAATGTCGGCAGGAGTCAGCGGCTCCGGCTGTACTTCCTCCAAAGCCTCTACATTCCGGGCAAAGAGTTCCGGTTCTTCTGCTGCCTTCTGACGTGCGTAGAGCAGCTTATCCCGCACATGACCACTGAGATATTCTTCTGCGAGTTCCCATCCTTCCAGCGGATTGCCGTAGTATTTCTGAGGATTGAGATAGATGCGAGTATCCAGTTCACGCACCAATTCTTCCGGCTCTTTTCCCGTCAGGAAGGACATATAGGGCAAATCCACCCGCAGCTTGTGATTCAGGCAGATTTGAAGGGCATCCTCGGCGGTGTCTGCATGATTGACCTGACGGAAGGGGCGGATGGTGGCTTTGGTGAAGATCGCTGATTTATCCCAACCGGTCTTGTCTTTCCGCTCATCCTCGATAGAGCGTAGCAACGGGAATTGGTCATCATCAGAAAAAGCGAGGATGTTTCCTTTGCTGTTGATGGCTCCATACTTTGCAACGAAGCGGTCATATACCTGATTAAGTGTGTCCTGCGCTTTCTGAAGATCAAGCGGGTCATACTCATGGGACTGGATGTTGATAACCTCCAGCAGCGCAGTACGAATCTCACACAGCCCCTTGATTCTTTCGGCCTTCATGCCGGTGTAAGGCTGTGGGATCAGCTTATCTTTTTCACAGAAGAAGATCTCGCCGTTCCGCACAACATAGGTGAAGTTTTTGGTTCCGGCCGGGGCGTCCTCATACTCTGCATTGCTTTCTTCCGGTTCGTCCGCCTCGATTTCTTCATCCGGCTCTGCGGTGAAACGGGCATACAGGGAATCAACCGCTTGGGTAAGATGCTGGTTCAGGTCAAAATCTTCCGGGGCAACACAGGCTGTCCCATCTTCGTTGCCGTACATATTCCGGCTGCTCACCATCTCGCCCATGAGCATTTCGGGATTGTCCTTGAAATAGCGGTTATAGGCGATCCATTTACTGCGGTCCAGGTCAGTTTCAATCCAGGACGGAAGATTCGTGCGATCAAGTTCTATGGGATGCGCTCTCTTTTTCAAGAAAACAACATCCGCTGTTACATCGGTTCCCGCCAAAGCCTTGAACGCTGTGTTGGGTAGGCGAATAGCACCGATGAACTCTGCCCGCCGCGCGATATATTCTCGAAGGCTCTCGTCCTTGCGATCCATAATTCCTTTGCTGGTGATAAAGGCAATGATACCGCCCGGTTTCGCAAGGTCCAGGGACTTAATGAAAAAATAGTCATGGATGTACGGGTTCAGGTCATTGTAGCGCCGATCATAGATTTTCACGGAGTTGAACGGGATATTGCCCAGAATCACATCAAAGCTGTTGTCCTCAAATTTGGTGGCTTCGTATCCCATGATGGAAATATCCGCATCAGGATAAAGCTGCTTTGCGATTCTGCCAGTGATGGAATCCAACTCAACGCCAAACAGCTTGCTCTCTTGAAACTGCTCCGGCAGCACAGAATAGAAGTTGCCGGTTCCCATACCAGGGTCCAGGATTTTTCTGTCGGGACCACCTTCAAAGCCAAACCGTTCCAGAGCGCGGTAAATGTGCCGGATCAGATCAGGCTCGGTGTAGTAGGCTGTGATGGTGGAGTTCATGGCCGCCTTGTATTCCACATCAGTCAGCAGGGACTTCAACTCCTGATATTCGTTCTCCCAACCAGAGGCCGTACTGGAGAAAGCGTTGGCAAGCCCACCCCATCCGACATAACAGGCAAGGATGATTTGTTCTTCTGGTGTCGCTGTCCGCTTTTCCAGCTCAATCTGCTTGAGCAGCTTGATCGCCATGACATTGTTTTTATATTTGGTCTTTGCCCCACTTGGATACAGGTCATAGTCCTCGGAAAAGCGGAAGTTGTGTGCGGCGACCTGCGGCGCCGCAGGCGGCTCACGAAGGGGCGCCAGATCAGTGCGAGTGGCTTCACCCATAACAGCGGGCACCTCTGCTGCTGTACCATCGCCCATTCGTACAAAGGCGCGAATGGGGCGCAGTTCTTCCAACTCTTTTTCCAGCCGGTATTGCGTGTCCTCCAGATCGTCCATGTCGGCAGCTTCTTGGGGGGAGAGAATAGCCCCACCGTCCAGGCGCCGTACATAAGCGTCAAATTCCCGCGTAATATCTTCAAGGTCATTTTGTACCCGGAGATAGTCGGGATTGGGCTGCTCATCCACCACAGCTTGGTACAGGGCCGAACCATCCTCGGTTAAATACCCCCATACAATTTCCTCATTGGGATATTGCCCTTGCAGATAGCGGAGCATCTGGGTTGCGATACCTTGACGGCGGTAGTCCTCCAGAACTTCAATCATGCTGATATGGGGCCGCCCCTCAAAAATACTGTACCGGATGGTTCCAACCGTCAGCTCACCTCGGACCGCCTGCATCAGCATATCAATCTGCCCATGATGGGCGTCCAGGGCTTCGTCTAAAATCTGCGTTTCCTCCGGCGAGGCTTCCGCAGTATTTTCTACCGGCTCCGGGGCTGCCATGCGGCGGGCGTAGGCGTTGATTACATCCAGGGAAATCCAATCAGGTTTTTCCGGCAGTTGGGCATACAGTTCCCGCATTTTCTCAATCTGTGCATCCACGCTGCCTGCCCACAAATGCTTTTCTGCCCGCTGTCCCGCCCCCAGAAAATACTCGCAGTCAGCACACAGACGGTCTAACAGACGGTATTGGTCACTGAAAGGCTGCACTTCATTCTGCTGCTCCGTCTGGCTGACAACAGGGGTTTCCAGATAGCGGCCTTCATCCACCAGGCGTTGCACGACACCGGCAGCCCGCGCCCAGGACAGTTTCGTTTCCTGTGTTTCGCCCTGCTTATCCTGCCATTCGATAGTGACACCTTCACTATTGAACATGGCGTATTTCACGCCCATTTCATCACCGGAGAACCCTTCATAGCCATATAGCTTTTTTAGGAAAGCAGTAAATTCCGATCCGGTGGGGTGGGTCTGGGCAAACTCGTAGATTTGTTCCTTTTTCCCTGCGGTAAGGGGACCTTTCTGCATGACACGCTCAACAAGCAGATCTTCCGTACTCTTTTCCAGGGACAGAAGGGAGAGCTGCTCCGGCTGTTCTTCTTCCACGACCGGAACAGCTTCGGCAGCTGGACGCAAATCCACATCGACTTCTTCATCGTTGACCATCATAGAGGCCCGCACCGGCTCATAGCCCTGGCTGCGGATGTTGTTCAGCCAAGTGGCAAAGAATTTGTTGAATCCATTGATTTTCTTTTCATGTGCGGGGTCGTCGGGATCAGCCTCGTTATAGACACCAATGCCGCTGTTCTCATAGCTGAAAGCCCGAAGTGTTCCGGCCTCTTTGTCGATTTGGAAATCCATATAGGGGTCATACATCCGGTCGCCGTTCTGCATATAGTAATGCTCCATGCAGTAATGGGAACCGTATTTATGGTGAATGACCAGAGGGTAGTAGGCTTCTCCGGCCTCCAGCCGCAGATACTCATATTGACCGGACACAATCTCCGGGAACAACTCTTGAAAGCGGCGGAAATTCGTGTGCGCCGTCGTGTTTCCCTTGACGGGCGGCGGTGCAGGATGCTCCGCTGTATCTGTGGGGAGAGCCGTTTCGGGGGCCTCCACAATAGCATGGGGATTCTCGTCAGGAACGGATGCAGGCTCGTCACCGGCTGCTGGTGTGTCGTTTTCCATTTGAACAATCGCCGGTGGCTTGACCGGTTCCACTACGGTTTCTCCGGCTTCATAGGCAACAGAATCCAGGACATAATCGAAATCCGCTTCTCCGATGGTCATTTGCCGGTGAGGACCGCCCATTTCATCAACTTCATCAGGGATGTTATAATCCCCGATGGGATCAGGCTGTTCCTCTACGACAGGATTGGGATAGTCGCTGTCCTCGATCATGGCGTCCAGTAAAAACGCCAGTCCGTTCCAGGGAATGTAGGTATAGCCTTCATCAAAGAAAAACGAAATGCCATCCTCACCATGTAGCCGGGTACGATAGAGAAGATCGCCTTGATATTCACGGTCGCCATAGGGAGTAAAGAGAGCCGCAATCTGCCGCCCTTTGTCTGACCAGTCTGGATTAAGCGGCGGTTCTGACAATACGCTGCGAACCGCGCTGTGCAGTTCTGAGGGGTATAGGTTGGTGCTGGTCAGGATGTACTCATAATTGCGTCGGACTTCTGCATCGGTAAAATGGCGTGTCGGTTGTTCCGCAGGAACAGAAAAAGAGCCGTCCTTTTCAGACGGCTCTCCCACAGGTGCGGCGCTTGGCGCCGCTTCTGTATTTGGATGTTCTTCGGTCAGCGGGGAATCAGGACTACGCTCTGGAGTACGGTTTCCTCCGCCATCAGTTTCAGACTGTTCAGGTGGCGCGTCCGCTCCATGATGTCCTCGGTCTGCGGGATCGGCTCCTGCTGGAGCATTTGCTGGGTCAGGGCTTCGATCTTCTCGGTCGCCTCGTCCTGTACCCGGTGCATGATCTCCATCAGACTGCCATCCATTTTCAAAGTCGTAAATCGCTCCGGGTGATTCTCTCTGAGGTATTCCAGGGCCATCCGGCCGTACCTGCCCAGAGGCTGATCTGCTTCGCTGCTGTTGGAGATTTGCAGATCGGGCAGCATCATCCCGTCCTGCTCTCTGTATTTCAGATTGATATTCGGTTTGTTCATGTTGTGCCATCCTTTCACGATTGATGATCTTGATGTTCCGTTCCACTTCTAACAGGATGCCTTTGGAAAGGGCGGTTACTGCCGTACCAAGATGAGCAACCAACGGGAGTGTATTGAAATGGCTGACCGTCGCCATACCGTCACTCAACTGGATTTCTTCATCCGGCAGGTGACACTTTTTGCCGATGAAATAAGAAATGCTGTCGGTCAGAAGCTGGATGTATTGGGCTTCAAAACCACCGGCCGGGATCTCGGTGAACAAATGGCCTTTGGTTTCCTGCTTGAGTTCCTGCAAAAAGTGGTTGTAATTGTCTGCGACAGATTCGCTGGCCAGCGCATACAGTGCTTGGGAAAAGCCCTGCTTGGGGAAACCGTGTGCATATGACAGGCGCTCGGTCAGGGCCTCTTTCATTTCATCGGAAAGCTGCCAGTCCGTAGGATGAATCTCTTTGCCAGTAGTCTGGCTTACATCAAAGAGATAGTCAAGGGTGAGTTTGGCATTCCGATAGACACAAACAGCAACGCCCTTTGCACGGGGAATCAAATTTCTGCCTATGGCTGCCCATTGCTTTCGTGTCGCCAGAATCGAAACATCCTCGTCCTGTGCGTACACAAGAAGTATGTTGTCAAAACTGTGCTTATGGAACTGCGATGCAAATGCCAGATAATCCCGCCAGTTGTGTTCATTTCGGACAATATAGGGAGCCATGACTTCATATATCGTCCGCAGGCGTTCATCATTTCTCAACGGTATCTGACCTCCTTCCTGTGTTGGTGATTATGGCCGGTTATCCGGCCTCTTGCTCGGACTCCTGTCCTTTCTGAGCAAAGTAGAGGGCAAGTGCCTCGTCCACAATGCTGTCGAACTCTTTCTGGCTGATGCTGGCGGTAAAGTATTTCTTGTAAATCGCCGGTTTGACCTTGAACGCCGTAGCCGTGGATTTTTTGGGTTTCCGGTTAAACTCGCCGGACAAAATCTGTTCGGTACGCTCCGGGGTCAGCTTTCCGGTATATTCCCGCAGCAGGACAACCTTTCCCTCATTGACCTTGTACTCGCTTCCCGAAAGCACATCGTCAACCATCTGCTGTTCCTGTTCGGTCAGATAAGAGAGCTGCACAGCTACCACAATCGGGAACTCGGCGTCATCAATTCGCCTTTTCAGCGGAGTAATCAACTCATTGATGCGGAGATAGTTCGCAACGGCGCGGCCTTTCAGGTCATATTCTGCGCCTACAACATCACGGCTTTTCGACTTGTGGCACTCAATGCCACAAGTCCCGGTTTCCCTGATTTCATCAGGGTTTTCAAGCCGTTTCAACTCCTCGACAATATCGTTCCGGCGCCCCTGACAGATCATCTTGGAATAGCGCAGAGCCAGCACCGCCGCTTTTTCAGAGGGCAGCATTTCGGAGAAGGAGCGTTGCAGGACATTGGTTTCGATCACATAAATCCAGGCATCTTCATCGGAAAGATTTTCCTTGACGATACAGGGAAGTTCACGGTTTGCAATAGCTGCGGCGTTCTGCCGGTTATGACCGGCCAGCATTTCATACTCAAAGCCATCTTCATCCCGTTCGATTTTGCGGATGATGACGGGATTCAGGACCCCATGTTCCGCAATGCTTTCTACCAGATCATTGAGCCGGTCGCCCTCATACAGCCGGAACGGGTGGCCTCGGAAAGCACGAATGGCCTGCGGGGGAAGGGTGATGATGGTGTTCTTGGTCGGCAAGGATACGGAAGGGGTGGGTTCAATAGGTCTTTCTTCTGCGGCATCCAAGCCCAGAAGATCGTCAATGGACTTGATGCGCGGATTGATTTTAGGCATTTGCCAGCACCTCCTTTGCAAGTTCCAGATAGGCAAGAGAGGCGGGGTTTGCCTGCTCCAGTTCCATGACGCTCATTCCGTAGCTGTTTGCGTCCCCCACCTTGACCGTGTAGGGAATCTGACAGTTGAAGATGGGGAGCGATTGGAATGCCTTTGTGACCTGACCGTATGTACGGCGATACAGGTTCGTCCGCTTGTTGCATTTGGTGAACAGGATACCGCCGATCTCAATGCTGGGATTTAATTTCCGCTTGATTTTCTTGATGGTGTCCACCAACGCCTGCAAACCGGTCAGAGCGAACAGTTCCGGGTCAATCGGGATGATTACCTCGTCGGCAGCCGTTAAAGCGTTGATGGTCAACGAGCCGAGAGAGGGGTTGGTGTCCACGATAATGTAATCGTAGGACAGCCGCAGAGGGTTCAGCAGAGCAGCCAGGTAGTCATTGCTGTCCGGCGTCATCAGCAGATTTGCCTCCGCAACGGTGAGAGAGCGGCTGGAAGGGATCAAGTCCACAGAGCCGATTTTCTGGATGAACTCGTTGGTATCCGGCAGAGATTCGTCGAGAAGCAGATTGGTGATGAGAGTCCCGGTATTACAGGGCGTCTGGGTCGGCAGGACACCGAAACTGGTGGTGAGGTTATACTGGGGGTCAAAGTCAACTACCAAGACCTTTTTGCCCATCTCGGCCAGCGCATAGGACAGATTTCGGACCGTGCTGGTCTTGGCTACTCCACCTTTCTGGTTGGCTACAACAATTATTTTCCCTCTTTCCATGATAGAAAACCTCCTATATTTTCGTGGAATTTTTGTGATTTCAAGCGTTTGTTCAAATATGCGTCACTGGCCATAAAGTCGATCAGATTGACCTTCGGGATGATAAATGCCGGACCATGTGAAAGAGCTTTCAGCTTTTTCGTTCTGATCCATTTTGCGACCGTAGATGCCGTGGCGCCTGTTAATTCCGCGGCCTCTCTCGTGGAAACTATGTCGGGAATGTCCCGGAAACTCTCTATGTAGTATTTTCGCAGTTCCTCCGTTGTCACAGATTCGGGAAGCAGGGGCTTGACTGCGTATGTCCCGCTATATGAGCCGGGGGGAAGTTTGTATTTCTCGGGGTGGATTTCCCTGCGCTCAAGGTAGCGAACAATGTCTTTCATCTTAATGGTGTAATTCCGGGTCTTTTTCCCACTCTGTACGCAGGGAACCAGACCGGATTGCAGCAGATAACGAGCTGTGCGTTTGCTGATATGACAGATGATGCGGAATTGCTCTTTTTGGACTGTTTCTGGGTACTGATTCAGCAAATAGCGATACTTGGATACCTGTGCCACATCACTCGCCTCCTTTTTCCTGCCACAGACGCTCAAATGTATCCATCAATTCCTTTTGGACAGGGGTCTTTCGGCGGATACGGCGGTAATATGGGCTTATCAGAAAGTCCAGCATAAAATCCTTTGGGACGGTGTACTGCTTTCCAGGCTGGAAAGCCTTCAGAATCCCTATGCTGATCCACCGCACGATTGCCGAGGACGAAAAGCCTGTAATCTGCTGAATATCCTTTACGGAAAGCAGGTCTGAGTAGGGAGATAGATGTTTGTCATAGAATGTTCTCATAGCACAGATATAGGGACTGTCTGCTTCCTGTCTGCACTCACGCCGATAGAGATAGGCAAGAATGTCCGTCAGCTTGATTTTGTGGCTACGGATCAGGTGGTTTTGCTCAATGGTGTAGGGAATCTCACCTTGTTGCTCCAAATTGTAGGCGGTCTTGGGACAGATGCGGCAGATCTCGCATAGTTCCCGTTGGGTTACATAGGCGGGATACTTTGCGGCGATGTCGGGGTAATACTTGGTCAAATCCATGTGCAGCACTCACTTTCTTGTTCATCTGTCATTGGTAGGTGAGGTACTTCACTGGTGCGTCGTATAATGTTGACTTTTGAAATGAGTTCAAATAAAATTAGGATGACAAATCAAATTGAGATTTGCGTTTTCGTAAAAAGGGATGGGTGTTAAACTCCTCGATCTGGCGTGCAGTTCTATCCTTGTTCTATCCTCCGGTCATAATTCGGGGCAAAAACGGGAAGAACTCGGAAAACCCGGTGGGTTCAAATAAAAGCGAAAAACGGAAGCCAAAATCCGCAGTATACCGCAGCTTTTGGGCTTCCGTTGTGTACTTCCATCTTCGCTTAATTTCCACCAAAAGTCATAAGCGGGAAATGACTCGAAATCTTGCGGGGAGCTGTCCGTTTCGTCCACCAAAAACCTTGTAACCATGCGGGTTTTACCCGGTTCGAAAATTGAATAAGTTTGCTGTTCTTTCCGTCAGTTCTTTCCAAAGCCCTTTTTCATCGAAAAAAAGCGAGGAAAAACAGCGGTTGAGCATATAGGGAGCGGTATCGAAGTGGTCATAACGGGCCTGACTCGAAATCAGGTAGTCCTCACGGGCTCGTGGGTTCGAATCCCACCCGCTCCGCCATCGAAAAATCCAGTAACCATGCGGGTTTCTGGATTTTTTCTTTTTTGTGCCCGCTCCAAAAATCACCCGATTTTGGGCTGTTCTTTCCATAATTTTGGAAAGAACAGCTTTTCGCTTTATTCCCCGCTTTTTTCTGCGCTTTGCTCCCATCTGCTGCCGAAATCTCCCGCTTCGGGAAGGGGCATACCGCTCACCATCGCCTGCGCCGAGGAGAGTTTCGAACTGTAATCCAGATGGGCGTAAATGTTTGCCGTGGTGGAAAAATCCGAATGCCCCAGCCAGTCCTGAATCTGCTTAAGCGGTACACCGTTGGCAAGCAAGAGGGAGGCGCAGCTATGCCTGAGATCGTGGAAGCGCATCTTTTTCATGCCGTGCCGCTGAATAAAGGCGGGAAATTGTGAGGTCAGATAATCGGGCTTCATCCGCTCGCCCAACTCGTCCACGAAGACGAAGCCGTCGTATTCGTAGTTGTAGCAGTTGCCGCAGACCTGCTTGTTCAGCTCCTGCGCCGCCTTGACCTCTGCAAAGTATTCCTTGAATCTTCCTACCAGCGGCAGGGTGCGCATACTGGATTTGGTTTTTGCCGACTCCTGCTCGATGATCTGCGTTTTCCCGCCGACATTGACGGAGGTCACCGTCCGTTTGATGGTCAGCGTTCCCCGTTCAAAGTCGATGGCGTCCCATTTAAGCCCCAGCACCTCGCCACGGCGCAAGCCGTAAAAGGCGGCGACTAAAACGGGAAGTTCCAGTTTTGTACCTTTGACCACTTCAAATAAGTGCTGAAGCTCTGCTACATCCAGAAACACCGGCTGGAAATCGTTCTTCTTTGGGCGGTCTACCTTCATCGCCACATTTTGCGGTACAAGGTCGGTTTTCATGGCGTATTTCAGCGCCTGATGGATCACGGCGTGATAGTGGATGACGGAATTAGGCTTGACCGTCCGCAGCTTTTCGGAATAAAACTGCTGGATGTGCCTTGCTTCCAAGTCCTTTAGGGTAATCAGCTTATTCCGAAAATACGGCTCAATGGTCTGCTTCACCATGCTCTCATAGGAGCCGAAGGTGGTGGGCTTCACCCTGACCTTGACGATTTCCAGCCAGCCGAGCAGATAATCGGCAAACAGCATATTGGAACAAAGCTCACCGATCTCTGCGGGTGGCTCAAAGGCGTTGCGGATTTTCACAAGCTCCGCTTCGGCCTTACGTTTGTTTCCCTTTTCGGGAAGTCCGGTGGATATGTACTTGACGTGCCGCTTGTTTTTGCTGTCGTAGAAGCTTAGCACAGCGTAGTAGTACCCCTTTTTAACCTGTAAATGTCCTGATACCAATTGATAAAACTCCTTTCTTTGCTTTTACACAGGACAGTCCGGCACCGACAAGGCCATTGTACCCTGCAGATGCCGTTCTTTCCATTGTGCGAAAGTCGTGCTCCGCACACATTTTCGGTTCGAATCAGCGACTGTCCCTGTCCCGTTCCCGCCTGCGCTGCCATTGCTCCAACAGCTTGATGACCGTATCGCAGACTTGCTTGTCCGTATAGCTTTGGGGGAAGTATTTGCGAATGTCCTCCCGCTTGAATTTGTACTGCTCCTGCTGGTTGGGCTTTTGCTCGGCAAGGATGTCGTAGATCGTCTGGTCTTGCAGTACCCCCTCCTGCGAGAGTTTTTTAAGCCGTATGCTCTGTGCGTGAGAGGGAGTACAGTCGTTTAGCTCCATTGCGTTTAACAATACCCGTTGTTCCGACTGCTCTAAGTACGAAATTTCTACCGCAGGGTTAAAAGCAATTTTTCCGTCGTCCACCATTTCCAGAAGCTCGGGAATCAAGTAAGTTAAGCGGATATAGCGTTGGACTTGCCGCTCGCTATCATCGCTTTCTTTGCTCACTTGTGTTACGCTCAATAACTTCTCGCCAACTTGGCGAGAAGTTATACCTTGATGCTTGATTGCTTCCAGCTTCATCTTATAGGCAAACGCTTTTTCACTGGGCAAAATATGTTCTCGTTGCAGGTTGGCGTCCACCATTGCAATGACCGCTTCGTCATCGCTCATCTCTCGAACAATGACCGGCATTGTTTCAAATTCGAGTACCTGACAAGCCGCAAGCCGTCTATGCCCCGAAATCAATTCGTATCCGCCTTCCGGCAAAGGACGGGCAAGCGCCGGTGTGAGTGTACCGAACTTTTGGATGCTCTCGATCAGGCGTTTCATCTCGTCGTCATTTTGGATTTTAAATGGGTGATCCTTAAACGGGTGCAGCTCAGTAAGCGGAATGTCTTTGACTCGTTCCAGCTTGGCATCGTCTCGTTCTTCCTGCGAGGAAAACAGCTCGTCCAGCGAATTTGTTGGTAAAGTAAAATCGGATTTTCGTTTTGTCATTGTGTTTGCCTCCTTTATTGCCATTTCAGATTGCTTTCGCCGGGGCGGAGGAACACTGATTCGATGTCCGCCTGAAATTTGTGCCAGCGCAATGCTTCCGCTTTCAGCATCGGCACGTCGATAAAACCGAGCGCATTTGCTTTTACCGCAAGCTGGTTGATGTTGTTGCCGATGGTGGAAAGCTGGCGCATAGCTTCATAAAATTTTGCGTCCGGTTTTTCTTTCGGCTCGTAGCCGTGCAGCAGAATTCGTATCACCGCTGTTTCTGTAATTCCGCAAAGCTCTGCCTTGCGTTTTAATTCTCTGACGTCCTGCGGGGAAAGCCAGAACTGTTTTTTGATTCTTCGTTGCATCTTTTTTCATCCTTTCTCTATGGGGTATTAGGGTGCGCCCTAACGAGATTTACCGTTTTACGACCTTTGGGAGTATAAACGGTCTGCTCGCTACGATAGCGCAGCCATTTTCTGTCTAACGTAATTCTTTCAAAATCGCATCTATACAGCGGATAATTTCATCCTTTTCATGCTGCGGAATGGCTGCTCTCAGTTGCTTTAACTGCCGGAAAAGTCGGTAATCTTTTTCTCGAACTGTTGCTTCAACATTCATTCCAAGCCCCAGTCTCCGCAGATATTCCGAAAGAGAAAGCGCACAGTATTCGGCATTTTTCAAAAGCTTTTCTTTCTCCTCCGGCGTTACCCGCACATTGATTCCAAGTGTTTTGCTTCTCATGCTTCCGCCTCCCCAAGTACGATTTTCAAAGCCTCCAACAGCTTCTGCGCTTCCTCCCGCTTCAAGGAAATTCCCTTTGAGGCGATGTCTCCCTGCCAGCGGCGGATGTCGATCATCGGGTCATAAACGCCCCATTTTACGATATTGATTTCCTTGGTTACGCCGTCCGGCTTTCCGCCGAGCACGGCGATTTTCTTTACAATTTCATAGTTTGCCATTGCTTTTTTCTCCTTTTCGTATTTTCTGTTTGTGACGGTAATGACGCTTGTGACGGGCATTTCGCTATATACCGTTTGTCCCGTCATTTGCGTCATCGCCGTCATGCCGTATAAACTTGATCAGCCTGCTTTGCCCTGTCCGCTTGGTTCGATACTCAATCCCGGCAGGCTCCAGCACATCGCAGGAAAACTGCCCTAAATACTTGGTGACCACATTGGGCGTGGTTTCGGTTTCCGCCATATCTGCAATCAAATCGGTGGCAGTTCCTACCCATTCGGTGCGGGATTTCATAAATTCCGCTACCCGAAGAAGAAACTGCGGGATTTCCGCTTTGCGGATTTCTTCTGTGTTTTTGTGCTCCACAAGCTCCCATTTCAGGTCTTGAAACCGCAGGGTCAGCTCCTGATATTCCACATCCCGCCCGCAGGCAAGGAGCGTGGCGTCCCTGCTGCTTCGCTTGCGCTTAAGCACATAATTGGTGTCCGCCGCCCCGGTGATGCCGGTAGAGCCGGACACCTCGTTGAACGGATCGTCCCCGTCCTTCAGCTTTCGCAGATGGTGGACGAGAATAATGGAAATATCGTGCTCATCTGCGATCCGCTTGATGGCGGAAATGTCATCGTAATCGTTGCCGTACATTCCCGTTTTCCCGGCGCTGCCTTTGGAATCCCGCACCTTTTGAAGCGTGTCGATAATTACCAGCTTTGTTTTCGGGAAGTCCTCCAAGAAGTTAATGATTTCTTCTTCCAGACCGTTCCCAATCAAGCCGCAGGTTACGGCCAAGTGGAAGCTTCGGGTTGAATCGTCCGTCAAATCGAAAAGCCGGTCTTTGATTCGTTTGAGCGTATCCTCCAAGCAGAGATACAGCACGTCGCAGTGCATGGTCGGGATTCCCCAAACAGAGAACCCCTGCGATACTTGCAAGCCGAGCCACAGCATCAGCCAACTTTTGCCGATTTTGGCGGCTCCGCTCAGGACATTCACCCCTTGCGGGATCAGCCCATCGACGATGAACATTGTCTTGCTCATCGGTGTGGCCAGCAGGGTCTCTGCGTCCACGGTCACTAATTTTCTTTTCATAAGTACATCCTTTCTTTTTTTGGTTTGCGGACAATTAGAACACCGAAATCGAGGAGTTTAGTATAATGCCTTTATGTACCCAGATTTGGTGTTAAAAAGCCCTTGTAAACCGGGCATTTTCAAACCCTTAATTGTCCGCTTTACGCTTTCTTGCGCTCTCGTTTTTCTGCCTGCGGTGCACTTTTTTGCTGCACGATGGGCAGTATTTCTGCCGGTTGGAGTTCGGCACAAAAGCTGCCCCGCACTCGGCGCAGTGATAAGTATGTTGTTTGAAAATATCCGCATACAGTTCCTTGTTCGCCGGTAAAACCGCATTACGGAAATACTTGCAGATAATGGATAACGAGATCATCTGCACACAAACGCAACCGTCTCCTTCGTCAAGCGGCAGGCAGTTTCCGTCGTCGTAATTGGCGCACAGTCTTTTAATCAGCCGGTTGCATCGCCTGCGCTGGGACGGCGTGAGTTCGATTCGTTCAGGCACTTGATTTCACCTCCTTTTTCTCTTCGGTCACGAAGTTGATCACACTGACTTTCGGGATTTTGAAACTGTTGCCGATTTTAATCGCCTGCAATTCACCATCGTTGATGAGATCGTAGGCAAGCTGACGGCTGATGCCCAGCATTTCCCGAAGCTGCCGGACGGTCACGATGTCCGGATATTCCGGAAACATCATCTGATAAAGCTCTTTGAGCTCTGATTTTTTCATAGCGCTTCAATCCTCCTTTTTTACGGCTATGTAAGGCAGATATCGGCGTGAGGATCATAGTGCCTTCCGATATCTGCTGTGCTTTTCCGAACCTTTTTTCTATCCCTGCCCCCGTCAGGCGGCGTCGCTTCGCTCCTGTCATCGCAAAGTCATATCCCATTCGGATTGTTATTCAATTTTCAAGGTACAATGAAAAGGTCTTTCACTTATTCCCACAGGGAGAGGTCAAACGCACCCCCTAAACGGGAAAAATATTTGAGAATTTGAAAAATCCTTTCACCTGTTCCCACTGGGAAGAGCAAAATTATCGGGTGTTTTTGAAAATTTTTTTGTTTTGCAAAAGACCCCTTCACTCATTTGGACAAAGGGTGCCGAAATGCACACCCATTTCCGGGCTTTTTCTCAAAAAAATTTTTGAGAAAAAATTTCCCCTTCACTTATTTGGAATTGAAACGCCAAAACGCAACCTATTTTTAAGAAAAAATTTTGAAAACGGACAAAAAAATTTGCCCGCCGGGAGTGGCGGGCATTTGCGTGCTTGCAGGAAAACTATAATTCGTTTTATTTCATATCAAATCAGGCCATTAACAAAAATAGGTTGCCCTGTTATGAGCAACCTATTTTTGTTTTGGTTATTCTGTTTGTGAAATATCGATATCTTGAAACATAAACCGCATTTATAATAATAAACACGGCTCATCATCGGGAGTAAGAATATAAGTGTGTTCTTTCGCTCTTGTGACTGCAACACGTAAATTCAAAATCGCTTGTTCTTTTCGTTCTGGACTTGATACAATCTTATTGTGATAATGCCCTTCATATACAATAACCACATCGAACTCTTTGCCTTTTGATTTGTGTATTGTCATAACGCTTATTCCATTCCATCTTTTTGTGCTTAAAGAAAAATGCTCTTGCGTCAAGGCATCTGACACTGCTTGTATAGCGCCATTATATGTGCTGCTGTTCCTCCAAATTGTATCTAGCGCTGAATATAATTGAGTGCCCCGTTGAAGTAAGCGTAAATATTTTGCATCATTTGCAACTTTTTTATAATAATCAGATTTGCAATCGATAATGATGCTTAATATTTGTTTCCAGTCATTCACCACATTTCCTGAAAAGTGTAAGTCATTAACCGAGTTCACTAATTGTTTGGTTTCTGCAATAAGTAATTCACGATTTTTCCCTCTGATTTTTTTGGACTTTATATATTGCTCTAAAGCAGAGGCAATCTCTTTATCTGCTTTGGAAACTGAATTATTTGCCCCTTTTCTCCCAAGTATATGTTCAATCAAAAATCTTAGCACAGTAGTTTCAGTACATATTTTTTGAGATCCATTTTCTAAAAGGTTAGCAATAAACTGAGCGGCTAAATACGCTCCTGATGTATCTACGGCAACATCATGCTCAATTGCTGGTAAAACCTTTCCATTGGATAGTTTTTGAGTCCGTTGCAATGTGTCCGACACAGCTAACATAAGTGAATTTGTTGGCACTAAAATAGCTAAAGACCAATCATTTCCTTGAGACTCGTATAATTTCTTTCGAATTTGTAACAAAGCGCTTTTTAAATAAATATGTGTAAATGGTTTTTTATAAAAAGGATAAGCAAAAATACTTACATCGTTATAGATTTTACCTTTGTTCGTTTGTTGCAGCAAGTCATTTCCAAATTGAGCAATGTCTTTTCCACTACTTCTATTATTCTGTTGCCCGAAATCAAATATTTCTGGATGAATCGCTTCAATAAACTGAGATATTCTTTTAGGATCAGCTCCACGGAAATCATAAATTCTTTGTTCGGGATCAGCTAAAGCTATCAATTTAGATTCGCTTCCAAAGATTTTTATCAGATTCCACTCGTCCATATTGGTATCTTGAAATTCATCAAGAATAATTACTGGATACATGGCACAAATAAGTTTCTGTAAAGCTTTGCTTTCTGTTAACAACTGCGAACATAGTTTTGCAAACATATCAAAGTGCACAAGACCTTCTGCCAGAAATAGTTCATGCATTTTTGCTGCACGTTTATTTAGAGGCACATCTGAAAGTAGCCGACCTGTTTCATGAGGGAGGAGAAGATGAATGGGGTGTGAATTAAGAAGGTATCCATGATGTTTTAGTATATTCCAAATAAATCCATGATAAGTATTTATCTCAATCTGTTGTTTCGTGTCTTCGGGAATAAGATCACCCGCCTGCTCTTCTACTCTGGAAATAGTGGCTCGTGCAAAGCTTAAAAATAAAACCTTTTGATTCTTTTTAAGTGTTCCAGTTTCTTCAATCAGTTGCTTTGCCTTAAACAACGCAATAGTAGTCTTTCCTGAACCGGGGCCTCCCATAATAAGTAAAGGAGAGACAGATTTCAAAATATCCTTGCGCAATTCGTCGTTTTGAAGCTGAATCATAATTCACTCCTCATTAATGTCATTGGGAAGGGATATCGGATACACAGTTTCGCTAATGCTAATAATAGTATCTTTTATAAATAAAGGCATTTCATCTTCTTCGCAAAATTGGACTAATTCTGCAAGCGCACCTTCTCCCTTTTTATTTTTAAAATACAGCTTCATTGTTGTATATAATTCATCGTCCTTCATCCCCTCATAAGGTGTTTGATTAGAAAGATGCGGAGGCCATTCGCCGCTTGCAACAACATCTAGGGCAAATCTTAATAATACAGACGGCTTAATTCCTTTAAGGACGACATCTTCTATTCCGTGCTCATTGGCTTCATAAGCACAATCAACTGCCAAAGCAATTTGCTCACTATCTCTTTCTTCTTGCTTATCGAAAACAGCATAAACTGTCTTTCCGAGCCTTTTATAATACTGACCTAATGCTGACACCTGAGTATCCGTTTCGGCATTTACAAGTGCAATTCCAAGCAAATCAAATGAGTAACTTTTTTCAGGATGCAGGCATTGCATTTTTCTGGAAGCTGAAGAGTACACATCGTATTCCGTCTTCCCTTCAGTAATAAGAACTCTTCGGGCTAATAAAGACTCACAAAATCTGCGTCTGAATTCATCCCTATATTTTTTTACTTTTACAGCTGGAGGCATTCCAGCAGGTTCGGCACTAAGCACACCATCCTTTCGAGAGATAACAAGAATTTGTTCTGGTGAAAACTCTTCAAGGACATATGGCGAATGAGATGTAAACAAAGCCTGTTTGGATTTTTCGATTACGCTTGATATAACTCTTTTTTGTATATGCGGAGGCAATGCAATTTCCGGCTCTTCCATAGCAAAAATTACATTTTCCTTTATATTAGCTATCATTGAAAGTAGAGATAAAACAAGTGTATTAATAGTTCCTGTTCCTTGGTGAAAGTACGGAGTCATATATTCAGAACCATTTTCTTTATAAGCACCAGAACCCATAAATACAGTTAATACTTTGCGTAAATTCTCACGAGTTAAATTGGATACTTTAATTTGTGGCTTGTCCGCAGATTCATAAGCAACTATATTTGCCAAGGAATCTTGAACAGATGTAAGCACTTCCGTAATACCTAAATTTGGATCGCCTGCAATAGAAACTTTTTCAAGTTGTTCTATGACGCTTTCCCACATTTGCGGTTTAATTTCTTTTAGTTGAAGGATTATGTCAAGTAAAGAACCCCTTTCAAGACTCAAAGCACGGCTTCCGGTTCTCAAGGTTCGCAAATATAAAAATCCGCACTTACGCTTATCTTTCTTGCGAAAAGGTTCTGGAACACTTCCTTCACGAAGTGTTCCAGCAAAAAATGTTTGCCCCTCAAAATCATCCTCCTCCGGACTATAGTTGCCCTGAAATACTAAGCGTAAGGCAGGCTCAACATCATCTGAATCAGTAGCACTGGCCGGTGGTCCACTTATAATAGAATTTGATTTTTTATCCCACCATTCTATATGATTTCCAAAATGTATTTTTTGGTCTTCACTAAGTCCTATAACTACAACTTCAATATATATTTGAACCGTTTTATCACCTTTTAGGTATTCGCCTCCGTAAAAGTCGTGTTCATCAATTACTGGATGCCTTGCAAGACGGTCTGGCCCCATCACTAAATCTATTGCTTCAAATATTGTGGACTTTCCAGAATTATTATCACCGACAAACACAGAGTTACCATTAATCAAAATAGAAGCACTTTTAATTCCCCTAAAATTAGAAATTCCAATTTTACAAATATACATTTGAGTCCTCCCGGCTAACATAACCGTTAAAATAAAATATGATTAGTTTTTTCTCATTTCCCGATATACCACATCTGCCAATGCACTCATAATTGCATTGTATTTATTCTGATCTTCGAACAGAGAAGTATAGGTGTCTTGAGATTCCATATAGCTGTCCTGCGCTGCATCTCCGAAAGCTTTGGGGAAGATACTTTCCGCAAAAATTTGCGGATCAGAACTGCGTGCCATTTTTGTCAGTTTTTTGTCTGCCATCAATTTAGTATGCAAAGCATTCAGTAAAACTTTATCTCCCTCGGTGAATGCACCTTTAAACTTTTCATTGATTTTCTCAATGATTTCGTCAAGAGGTTCCTTGCTGTCACCACCCATAGCACCTTTATGTTTGGCGGGCTCGTAAACACCCTTTGTCTCCTGCAATTCTATGGAGCCTTCAAAGGTCTTCTGCAACTTATAGTATTCCAACTTTAACTTGCCTTCGAGGTCAATCATAGAAACCGCCTCTGACGGCAGCAAATTAAGCAAATAGGAGCAGAACACATATTCCTTGTGTAAGTCTTTATCGAACATACGCAAAATTTGGGAGATGTATCCGTACCACTTAATCAGATTACGAACTTGGCGGCGGAACTGGTAACGTTCTTCGGTAGATTTCTTGTTATACCGGTCTGCAACAGGCTTTAATATGCTGGTCATTCTTCCCATTGCACGAGCGTCCTGTTTTCCTGTATTAAAATACTCTTTCGCAAAGGCTTCAACATCAGTATCACTATAAATAGCAAAGCCCCGCAGTTCTTTCTGCGTTTGGTAAATCAAATCGGCATTAACTTCCTGTGAAAGCGTTGTTTCCTGATAAAACGGCTGAAACGCTTTCAGAATATCCTCTTTTTTGTTGACGAAATCCAATATGAATGTGTCGTTCTTTCCGGCACAAGTTCTATTCAAGCGAGATAGCGTTTGCACGGCTTTTACGCCTTTCAGCTTCTTATCTACGATCATCGTATGCAACAATGGTTCGTCAAAGCCGGTCTGATATTTTTCTGCCACGATAAGCACATTAAAATTATCGTGAAACTCTGCTTTGGTCTGCGTTTCTGCTATATGGCTGCCATCAGCACGGACATTTAATTTAGGCTCCGTATATTCGGTATCTCCATCTTGAACAGCACCGGAAAAAGCAATAAGTATTTGAACATCATTATACTTCTGCTCCTCTATATAGCGTTTTACTTCGTGAAAATAACGCACCGCAGCAAGCCGAGAAGAGGTAACCACCATCATTTTAGCTCTGCCGCCGATTTTATGGCGTGTTGTTTCACGGAACGTTTCAACAATAATCTGTGATTTCTGCGAAATATTATATGGATGTAATTCTTGATACCTGCGGATTACCTTTGCCGCTCGGCTTGCAGGAACATCAGGATTATCTTCCGTAGTTTTAGCTATTTTAAAGCAGGTGTCATAGGTCATATAATTTTGAAGAACATTGAGAATAAAGCCTTCTTCAATGGCCTGTCTCATGCTGTAAATGTGAAATGGGTGGAAAGAACCATCCTCGTATTCCGTTCCGAAAAGCTCTAAAGTTTTATCTTTCGGCGTAGCAGTAAAAGCAAAGAAAGATAGGTTTTTGTGCTTGCCGTGAACCAGCATTTCTTTCATCAGCTTATCATCGGGATCAAGCTCTTCTTCGTTCTTACCCTCAATTTCTGCATACTCTCGCAAAGCGTCCTCCGTATTGGCCAAAGCCGCTTTCAATTTCAAGGCTGAATTGCCTGTTTGCGACGAATGCGCTTCATCTACAATAACCGCAAAATTCCGTCCTGCCACTTTATCAACCTCCTGATAAATAACAGGAAATTTTTGTAATGTGGTGACAATGATACGGACTCCGTTGTTAATAGAATCTCGCAAATCTTTTGAATTTTTGTCTTCTCCAATCGTCTCTACGGCACCAAGCGTATGATCAAAGCCGGAGATCGTTTCCTGTAGCTGCGCATCTAAAACCGTGCGGTCTGTTACAACAATAACGCTTGAGAATACAGGCTTGTTATCCGCATTGAAAAGGGAAGCCAAACGATAGGCTGTCCAAGCAATAGAATTCGATTTGCCGCTGCCTGCGCTATGTTGTATCAGATAGTTGTGTCCTGAGCCGTCCTTTTTAACATTGTTCAGTAATTTGCGAACAACATCCAGCTGGTGATAGCGAGGGAAAATCAAAGTTTTACCATCCTGTAAGTTCATAAATTTCTGGATAATATCCATCATGCTGTCCTTCTGGAAAACATTTTCCCAAAGATACGCAGTAGGGTATCCATTCGGATTCGCAGGATTTCCTTTGCCGCCATCGTTACCTGCACCGTTAGAGCCCTGATTAAACGGCAAAAAATATGTATTTTTACCGGCCAATTTCGTTGTCATCCAGACTTCCGTGTGATCAACGCAGAAAAATGCCAAGATCCGCCGATTAAACTGAAAACAGGTCTCACGGGGATCCCGGTCATACATCCATTGCTGCTTTGCGTTATCAACGGTTTGACCGGTATATTGATTTTTCAGTTCAAAGGCAAACACAGGAATGCCATTGAGCACCAAAACCATATCCACACTCTTTTTGCTGTCGGCGGAATAATACCATTGCCGGTAACATTCAATTTTATTATGCGCCCATAATGCGGCTGCCGTTTGATTTAGAGCGGATTCCGGCTTAAAATAACACACCCGAAAATGGATACCCCTATGCTTAAATCCATGACGCAGAACTGAAAGAACGCCTTCTGCATCACAGGCTGAAGCAAACGCAAGGCAAAACTTGCGAACAGGATCAACCTGATTAGCGTTTTCAAAACGTGCCCATTCTTTAGGCTGGGTGCGCTGCACAAAATCAATCAGGGTATTTACATATAGACCGAGCTTGGCGTCGTATGTATCGGTACCTTTTGTATATCCGCCTGCCGGGGAAAGGAAGAAAGATTCTATATCTTCTTCAAATCGTTTTTCGGTTGTAACAGCAATAGACATTTAGTTTTCACCTTTCCTGCCATAGTGTTGTAATGCGCGCTCTATAGAACATCTTTTCATAATGTCATAAGTCCTTTAGCAAGCTTTTTAATTATTGCTAATAAAGCGTATGCATCGTTTTCTTTTATCACCAATCTCTGACCTATAACATAGGAATTATCACCAGATTTATCAACGTATTTCTGATCGACCATGCCGTTGTTATGTTCAATCAAGTGTCTACGTTGAAAAAACATATTCATGTTGTGTAGTTCCTTATCCGATAACCATTCTTCGTAACCTTTTCCAGTTGCATCTTTGAAGAGTTGGTTTCCTTTCTCAACGATTTGAAAATCATTTACTCTAGATATTTCTCCCGTTAGCTTATCATAATGGCAAGATGCGAACTTCTGAAACGATGAAACAATATCACCGAGGGAGCTTTCCAAAAGTCCACGACACATGGTTTCTGCTTTATCCCTACCATATGATTCAGTTAACAACTGCTTCATCTCTGGAAGAGATTTCAGCATTTTCTCAATGCTGTCTGTAGACTCGTTAAAAGCACTGACTGCGGAATTATGGCCACAACAGGGGCAAAAATAAGCTGAACCAATAACACTATATCGAGTGCCACATTTTTCGCATGTAATATCGGTTTCCCATTCTTCACTCTGACCGATAGGATTGTTCTGAAAAGTAATCTTTTTGCTGGGCTTATAGGTTATCTTCAAAAATTTATTATTCCGAGTAGAACGGGCCAGTTTACCAAAAGCTTTATCTAACTCTTTGGTAATCATTGACATAGCATAGCTTGCTGCAATTTCTTGCATAGATTCCAATTGTTCCTGTGTCCACCATTTATCGGCGGTATCAATATGACCGCACATTGGGCAGTGGACTTCGTCATCAGAAATTTTTTCTTTCCAATCCTGCATATTGATTTTGAAAGTATAAAGGCAATTCTCATTTGGGCATTCTCTATCGAAATATCCTTTTTCGTCTGAATGAATGGTGATAGGTATCTCCATTTACTGCATCTCCTTCATAACAGTATGCTTTCCATATCCCTTAGGAATAATATGGTTCTTTCGGATCTCGTTCATTGCACGAAGCCAAACTTGTCTGGGAAAACGTCTTTTGCTTTCATGCCAATTATTTAGCACATCATCAACAATGTCATCATCGGTAAACTGTTTTTTATCAATGATAGCATCATTCCAAGCAGCAAATAACGTAGCAATTATTTCTGCTTGTTCAGTTGTGTAATTTCTGAAAACATCAATGATGCGTTCAATTTCGGAATTATACTCAGAAAAATACTTCGCATAGTACTTCTTGTATTTATCCACATCATTGGTAGGAGCATATGAGACGCCATAACTTGAAGTTTTCGTACTGAACCACTTATTACGGCGCGTTATGATTTTCTCACACTCATAAATCGAAGCATCGAGGGGGCCAGCCGCTTCTCTAAGATACTCTGTGTCAAAATTGAATCCAATGTGATTTTCGATAGTAAATAATGTTTTCTCAAGTTTGACACGGCCCATTCCTTTGCTGCTTTCTTCAAGTATTTTGCTCATCAAAACGGCCTGAGCAAAACGAGGACTGGAAGCATGCACCGGAGCGGGGAAATATGGATAAGCATTAGAAACGTCGTCATTCTGATTTATTGCAGGACATTCCTTCTTGCCAGTTGCATACTCATAAATGAGTGATTTTTTATAATTCTCTATTTCGGTGAGATATTGTTGCTTTTTTGAAATTAGTAAATCAATCTCTTTACATTTGTAGTCTAGGTATTCCGCAATATCAGCCTGTTCACTATCGCTTGGAAGAAAAATTGGAAAGTTCCGCACAAATGAGGGAGATACTCTTTTTAGTCCGCCAGTCCCTGTCATAGTTGCGCAAGCATATTGTTTAAATATATCATTTTGTAAGTAATAGAAAAGGAATTTAGTATTTATGCTTTTAGGGCGTAATACAAAGAGCTCTGAACTACCGAAACCAAATTCAAACGAAAGCCCTTGCATTATTGCAATATTCCCATTTTCAAAGCAAGGCGTTACTTTCGCAAAAACAATGTCGCCTTCTTGATATTGCGTATACGATGAATTCATCGAAGCAAAAACAGCTTCCCGATTTTCAAAATAGCCATTTTTTATGCACTCCATAGGAGTAAAAGTTACTATACTATCTTCTGTAAGATGGCTGGTATTGCATAAAGGAGAAAAAATAGCGCAGTATTTGATCTTGCTATTTGTCCATCCAACGGGCACCTTATGAAGAAAAGATTCTCCGCTGTCTTTCATCGGTCTGCCGCCACGGATGCCTTTGGTGACGGCCTGTGTAATAACAGTCTGCTTCAATTTTTTATATTCATCAATCGAGGCACGGGTCTTTTCCAGAACAGCATCGATTTCAGCACACTCTGAATTCAAAAATTCGGAAATACGTTTTTGTTCAGCATATTCTGGAACAGGTACGCATATGGATTTCATCTCTTGCCATCGAGTTGTCCATAAATCAGCTACTATCCCGTGCCCCCATTTATAAAACTCGTCTGCAAAAAGCGTTGTATGAAAAAGCCAATCATAATAACCAGGGTGCATAGTTGTTCTTGGTGTCAATATGATATTAATTAGTGATACTGATCCATCCAATGGGGAAATTCCGCACGAACCCCGTCGATCGGATCGACTATTAATTGCAAAATCACCTACACGAACTAATTTCCTGTTATCACCATCATCTGTTTTAGCAGCAGATGCAAGTTGTGGTAAAACACCTTGCATCGTTACGGAAAGCGGTTGATATTCCTTATCAGATACCTTTTCATTTCGTTGCGTATATAAGCTCCCGATTTTTGACATATTCCAATTTTTTGGAATATCTCCAATCCATTCAATTCCGCTATCCTTCATTTCACGCATTGTTTTCACCACCTTTTCGGGTATAACGAACAATCAGACAAACAATTGCAGCAGCCACCAGAATGCCGCCAAGGATACTTACAATGAGCAGCCAATGTGCAAAAATAAGCTTTGCAAGCCAAATCACAAAATATGTAATTGCCCATATCACAACAAATACAATCAGGCGAATAATCCAATGTAAAACAGAACCGGCTGCGCTGCCGCTGATCATACCGCCATCATATAAATCACCCACAGTCCGGAACGCAATGGCGTATGCAGCAAATGTAATGATTGCAAGAATAATCCATTCCCAATATCCCGCAATGGGAAGACCGAGCGGGTCGGTAAATATGTCAAACAGAAAACTCAACACTTCTCTCAAAGTTCATTCTCCTTATGAAACAGTGCATTTAAGCTTTCGGAAATTTCGCTTTCCAGCTTTTTAATGCGCTTTACAATGTCATCCACCGGTTCCGGCGGCTGATACTCATAAAAGTAGCGTGTCATCGGAATCTCGTATCCGACTTTGGTTTTGCTCTTATCAATCCATGCATCGGGAGCGTACGGCAAAACTTCCCGTTCAAAGTAACGGTCAATATCCTGCACAAGCGGTACATTCTCCGTATCACGTAGATTTTTATCTGCGACAGGCTTGCCTTTTTTCAGTATGATTTCGCCGTTTTCGTCTCTCTGCGGGCGTTCTACAACGATTTTGTTGTATCCGAAGTCCTCTGAGCCGAAAATCTTGCTGTGGCAATAAATGCCGTTCTTATCACCGTAAACAGCATCGTTCTTATACTCGCCGTATGCTTCTACAATCAGATTGCGGCAAAGGTCGGTAATATCGTTGCGTTTGGTTCCGATAGACTTCCTGCGCTGTTCATAGCAATGGGAGGCATCAATAAGTTGTACCTTTCCTGCACGATAGGCAGGCTTGTCCTTGGATAAAATCCAAATATAGGTGCTGATTCCCGTATTCATGAACTGGTCGGTTGAAAGCTGGATAATTGCATCGAGCCAATCGTTTTCCAATATGTACTGACGGATATTAGAGGGGCCGCTGCCTGCGTCGCCTGCAAACAGAGGAGAACCGTTCTGGATAATTGCCATTCTGCCATCAGGCGCAAGCTTGGAAAGACCGTTCAGCACAAAAAGCTGCTGACCATCGCTGATTTTCGGAAGTCCCGGAGCAAATCTTCCCAGCTCACCAAGTTTAGCTTCCGCTTCGACGGCCTTTTGCTCTCGCTTCCAATCGATTCCAAACGGAGGATTGGAAATGCAGTACTTAAAAGTGAAGCCTTTAAACTGGTCATCAGAAAGAGTATCCCCAAACCGCATATTGTTTGGATCGCCGCCACGAATCATCATGTCTGCCTTTGCGATAGCAAAAGTAGAGGGATTAAATTCCTGCCCGAAACAGGTAACTTCTATATCTTCGTTTAACTCGTGGATTCTCTCTTCCATACAGGAAAGCATCTGACTGGTGCCCATTGTCATATCGTAAACGGTGACATTGCCCGTTTCATCGAGCTTTGCATCTGTAAGAAGCAGGTCGGTCATCAGATAAATAATATCACGACTGGTAAAATGGGCTCCGGCTTCTTCGCCAAACGACTCAGAAAAGCGGCGAACCAAATCCTCAAAAATATAACCGCAGTCCACAGCGCTGATTTTATCAGGGCCCAAATATCCCTTTTGCGTATTGAATTCTTTTATTACAAGATACAGGGTATTGCTTTCAACCATTCTGCGGATGACATTGTCAAAATCAAATTTAGCAAGAACATCCTGTACATTTGCCGAAAAGCCTGCCAGATAATCACGGAAATTTGCTTCAATGTTTTCAGAATCTGCAAGCAGTGACTCAAAAACAAATTTGCTTGTATTATAGAATTGATAACCGGACGCACGAGTTAAAAAGCCGTCAATTACCGCTAAATGTTTCTTGGATTCATATTCTTTTAATACGGCTTCATGTGTAGGCAGTAAACAATCGTGAAAACGTTTCACTACCGTCATAGGCAGGATAACAAGTCCGTATTCATGCGGCTTAAACGGGCCACGAAGCATATCTGCCACATTCCATATCATCGTTGCCTTTTCAGCAATATTTGTACCAACTACATTTATTTTATCATTCACCATTTTGTGAGCACCTCTGTTTGCAAATGTTTTATTCTAATACGGACGTTAGCGCAACATATCTTTGTAGGCCACTAGTGTCACATTCCCCATCTCATTTGTCCGGTCAATGCAGCCTTTGGTAAATCCGTTTTTTGCAAAGAGGTAGTAGTGGACATTCTTATAGGCAAACAGTTCGCTGCGCTTTACGAGGGTCTCCAAAACGCCGAGATCGACTTTCTCGTTCGTCCATTTGCACTCGCCAAAAAGGGCGGTGTTTTTATCCTGTTCCGCAAGAATATCGATTTCAGCCTGCCGTTTTTCTTTGGGATCGTTGCCCCACCAGCGGCCGAGGGAGGAAAATTCCACCGGGCATTCGCCGTTCAGCAGCTGCTTCCAGAGGTACTGCTTGCAGATTTCCTCAAACACCTTGCCCATATAGTCGGACAGATACGGCTCGATACGCTTGTAGGCCAGATCGGCAGCTCCACGGGCGATGATCGAGTTGTTTTCCGGCACAAAACGATACCAGAAGCGGAACATATTGTCCGCAATAGAGTAAATCGCTTTTCGGGACGCCTTTTCCCCATAAGGCGTCTCTTTTTCGATAATGCCGAGGGAGATCAGGTTTTTCACATAGGCGGAACAAATATTTGTGCTTTCGCCGACCTTTCCGGAAATCTCCGACATACGGGAAGCGCCGGTGGCAATCGCCGTGATGATGGCGTTGTAGAGCGCCGGTTCCCGCACCTCCTGCTTGAGCAGGTTTTCCGGCTCTTCAAACAGGGCGGAGTTGGGGTTCAGGAATGTGTTTTTGATATTGTCCTCAATGCTCAGCTTATCGCTCATCTGAAGCAGATACTGGGGCGTGCCGCCGACGATGCCGTACACATAGGCTTTCTCTTCATCGGTGAAATTTTTGAAATAATGGCAAGTTTCATCGAAATCAAAGGGGAGAATTTTCATCTGCGCCGTCCGTCTGCCATAAAGCGGCGCTTTGTAGGCAAGAACGTGGTCTTCCATATAGGACATGGACGAGCCGCAGAGGATCAGCATCAGTTTAGAAGTGTCCTTGTACTGGTCAATCAAAAGCTGGATGGTGGAAGCGAGGCTTTTCGAGGAGCGGGCAACATAGGGGTATTCGTCAATGGCAAGGATAACCCGTTCCTTTTCGGACAACTTGAACACATACTCCAAAGCCGCCTGAAAGGACAGGAAAGAGGTTTCGGCGTCCATGCCGGTGTGGAAGCTTAGAATGCTCTTGCTGAAATTTTCGAGGTTTTGCTTGGCGTTGCTCTCAACGCCCATAAAATAGATGGCGTTTTTATCATCAATAAACTGGCTGATCAGCGCTGTTTTGCCGACACGGCGGCGACCATAGATTACAACAAATTCCAACTTATCCGATTCGTACAGCTTATTCAGCGCCGCAAGTTCACGCTCTCTGCCGATAAACATGACTGGTATCCTCCTATCTGCCATAAATTCACTGAGTATAGTATACCACAAAATTAAAATTAGTCAAGTATGATTCGGTAAATCACACTTGACTAATTTCTTTCTCGCTTTTTCTGTTGCTACGCAAAAATCAAGTCGGCATAAACGGTTTCTGCCGCCCGATTGCGGATATTGTTCATTTTCTGCACCCACTCCATTGGATTCTCCGCTTTCAGCTGTTCGGTTACGCCCTCACGCTCGGCGTATTCTTTGACTAGCCGAAGAAAAAGAGATTGCGCTTCTTTCTCCACATCAGCGAGGTGGAAACGGAGTTTGCCGGAAGTGAGCAGATTGTAGTACAGGATTTTGTGGTGCTGCTTCAGGTACTGTCTGCGGCGCTGCGCCCAGACACCGATGAGGCGTTCTTCTTCGGCGGGTAATGTAAGATCGGGCAGACAATAGTCGCCCTGCATGGTGTATGTGCCGCCCGTTTGTTCAAATATTGTTTTAGCCATAAAGCAAAACCTCCTTTGATACCGTTATTGTACCAAAGGAGGTTTTGCTTTACGAATGTGCGATTTTTAAAATTATAGTTTCTACCAAAACTCTCTTTTTCTATTGGAATAGTTGACTTTTCATCGTATGGTATATATAATTTGAATTGTAGGATATGTTAAATTTGAATCAGTTTGTATGCCGGATCGACGAGAAATTCCAAAGAACAACCGGGTTCAAAACGCCTACGATGAAAAAATTGTAATTCTGAGATACTATCAACATCGATTGAAATTCTCGTTACGATGCTGAGAATCCACAAGATAGGCTCCGAGAGATATTTATCTCTTTTGAGGTGAGCCCAAGTTGCTGTATCAAAGCTTTACACCATACAACATTAGGCAACGGCTTCGGCTGATGTCTTTGTTGCTATGTGTGTAAAGTTTCGACTCGGATCGTTGATGCCTGTACACACATGGTTGTGTATGGGCTTTTATTTTGATCCGGGTTGGAGGTGATACAATGAAAATATGTAAATCCAATGCGTTGCGCCTGTGGGACGCATACTATGGCAATGTTCGTTTTGCAGAGGATTTCCATGGCAACCTAATGTGCAGAGACGGATATGGAAATGCAGATTACTGCGTTATTCGTTGGGGAAGGACGGTATATTGCGGTTGGAATATCCACCATATACTGCCCATTGCTTGTGGAGGTACCAACGAAAAGCAAAATCTGATTTGTACAAATATCTATACCAATGATATGGCGGAAGATAAAATTACATATTGGATTGATGATTGCCTGTATCAGGTTCAACGCATATATGGTACACGAGAACATGAAATTGTTAAATTGAATTAGGAGGTCAAATATGGGAAAAAGTGTTTTTGACTACAATGACGGTGATTTTATCTTTTCTACATCTTCTTTGGGATTTGATTCCGACGGAAATATGATGATGCGTTTAGGAGACAACATGGCGCTGGAAGTGGATTCCGGAGAACTTCACATAGTTTCTTCGTGGGAGAACGAAGAATAACGTGCTTTCATATTAAAGTATCAGCCGCCTCGAAAGGGACGGCTGATACTTTAATATTTTTTCTCCGCACCTCCTTCGCTGTCTGCTGTGTGCAGGTCACGGATTTTCCGCCAGCTGGAAAAGCCTTGCAGGGTACGGATGTGCCACGGCGATTTGCGGGTGATGGTGCGGAAGTAGGTAGAGCAGAAGAACTCCACCAAATAGACCTTCGGAATATGGTTGACATTGTTTTTTCGGAAAGACTTGATGTGCCCCTGATTGCACCAGTTGTTGATGGCGGTTTTTCCGTAGCCGGTGATTTTGGAGACCGTCTGGGTGGTCAGTACATCGGGATAGTCGGAGAGCAGATCGGTATAATACAGTTGCAAATGCTCCCGCACGATTGGGGGAACTTGTTCCTCCATCCGGACAGTATAATCCCCTTTGTACCAGCCCGCCGGGGCGGAGTAGCTTTCGGGGAACACCTTGCGGTTTTCCAGATAGGCAATGACATCTTCCTTTTTGATTTTGTAGCAGCGGGTTTTCCTGCCCGTGTACTCGCAGGGGATTTTTCCGCTTTGGAGCAGGTACAGGGCGGTAGATTTGCTGATGTGGCAAATGTGATACAGCTGATCCTTCGTGATCACATCGGGGACATTGTCCCAGTTGATTGCGTTTTCTTTCATGACAATACACCTCATATCTTGGTAAGCTTTGCCGGTATTCGAACTGTCCGTGTATTGCCTTTTGATTTTTGTTCTTTCCGTTCTTTCCGCAGTTCTTTCCAAAAGCGGAAAAATTGCTGATTGGAACCGATGGGCGATTTCTCAGTATTTACGGGCTATTTTTTCAAAAAGCCCGGATTTCATGCGGGTTTGCGGGCGTACAAGGCTGACTGAAATTGACAGGAGAAACCATGTAATTAACAGACGGCGATAAAACTCGAAATCAGTTGAGCCGCAAGGCTCCGTGGGTTCGAATCCCACCCGCTCCGCCAACAAAAAGAGGTTGCCATATGGCAACTTTTTTTTGTCGGCTTTTGTTTCCTCCAATACTCTCTTTGTGGGAATTCGCTACGAAGAACTTTAACTTTTAAGAATGTACAGAACCGTGCAAAAAAGAAGTCTCACGCAAGCCTTCAACACTTACCGTGAGACTCCTCAACCTCAGTTTTCTAAGTTGCCAAACATACTGTAATTTATCACTGTATCTTCTTCAATATCCAAACTTGCCACTTTTCCAAGTACCGACTGTATTTTATCTGGAGAAATGCCCGTACCCGGCCTTTTATATGTTAACAGATCTTCAGTAATAATTGTCCCTTTAGGTATTCTACATAAACTTACCAAGGATCGACGCGCATTTGCTCTCGCCACTTTTTCTGAGTTTAAGCAATGCAATTCTCCACTGCCCTTTATTTGCTCAATAAAATCAATACCTTCCAAAAGATGTTTGGCATCACTTGGATCCATTCCATGATAATGGTCATTGCCAATTAGAGATTTATCAAGGGTAAAATGTTTTTCGATTATCACTGCACCCAAATTATATGCTGTTTTACATACATCCATATCAGGCGTTGGTTTTGTATGGTCAGAATACCCAATAATTATATCGGGGAACTCTTTTTTTAACGAAAGTATTTTGTTCAAATTGGCATCTGCAAATGGCGTAGGATACTGCAAAACACAATGAAGCAAAGTGAGAGGCTGGCTATTATACCGACGTATTGTTTCAACAGCTTCAATTATTTCTTCCAGATTAGATGCTCCTGTTGATAGAAGAATGGGTTTGTTCTTTTTTGCTTGGTAAGCTAAAAATGGCTTATTATTTAAATCTGATGAAGACACTTTATAAACATTCATTAATCCAAACAGATAGTCCGCCGATTCTATGTCAAACGCTGTAGATAAAAACTCTATTCCTATTTGTCCGCAAAAATGGGATAGTTCTTTATATTCTTCATATCCAAAAGAATCAAACTTCTTAAAGAGTTCATACTGTGACTTTGTCTTTTCCTCGTCCAAATCCCAGTAAGCTGGAGAATGCTTGGATGCCAGAGTATCAGCTTTATAAGATTGAAACTTGACTGCATGAATGCCTGCATTCTTTGCTTCTGCCACCATAAGTTTTGCCGCGTCCATAAGTGATAAATTTAATTTTTCAGCTATATCATAATAATTGACACCTATCTCTGCAATTAAACTAAACTGGCCCTTTTGAGCACGGTTTATTATATTACTGCTCATTGTCTCTTCCCCCTTCAAAAATAATTCTCAATGTGCGCTTCAGTCCCTTTTTTAAATCCAACTTTAGCATTTGGTTTCGTATTTGAGCCCGTATTTGTTTGCTATTGATTAGCCACTTAAGCGTTTCAACTATTGTTTCCTTTTCGACTTCTTCTCCCAAGCCTAAATTTAAAAACCCATTTTTTAAATAGCCAAACTCGTGGTTTTGTTCGCGCTCATTCTGAGCCAATAAGACTGTCGGTACTGCCATAGATGCCAATTCCAACATAGTTCTTCCCTGTGAGCAGACTGCAATATCTGCCTTTTTCATATAGTCTGTCATATAAGACACATTGCTTACTATATCTACATTTGATGGTATATAATTACCCTTTAGATTCAAATGGTCATTTTCAGAATATCCCATACCTAAAATGAAAGTGAAATGTACTCTTGATGAGATTTGTGGAACACATTCTAAAACCTTTGATGTTAAATTGCTAGGATCCGTTCCGCCAAAAGAAACTAGTATTTCTTCTACCTCATCACGGAACTCTGACGGTTCGGAAAGTAAGAATTCATCTTTTATACAGTAATACTCACTTCCCCAAAAATAGTTTTTATAAGAGTTCTGTTTTTCGTATAGGTCATTTATAACTGCATCTGCATATTGTCCTCCCTCACCTAAATCTTCAAAGTTGATCACCCTTATATTCCTTTTTTTACACTGCTTTATATATTCCTCTGTAGTATTTAGCATGTCATTTATCAAAATATCACATTCTAGGTCTTCTAGTAAACTGTACAATTCTTGATCGTCTTCTATAACCGAGTAAGGGAAATGGCTTTCTTTTATTTTGGCAATACCAATATCAGACTTTCTACTGAGGACATAGTGAACATTGTGATCAATTAAATTATATCCTAACAGAAGTCCCCGTTGAATATGCCCTGTACCAATTTCTTTATATCCTTCAACTCTTATTATGATATTTTTCTTAAGCAGCTCTTTCTCTGCAATCCACCAATCATGGGGGGTATCGATATCCACTGACTCGTTTTCTGGAATAGGGTAAACAGACACTCGTGTGCCAAATCGGGAATCTTCTTTTACACAGTCTCTTCGAGATATAAAAAATGCCCCTGTTTCTCTTAAATGTACTGGCAAGTACTGTCGATTTAATCTTTTCTCATATAGTGGAACAATCATTGAATTCTTTTTACCCCAAGCTAAATGCGGATCGTTTACTCCACTTAATACTGAATCAAAATCATTTGAAAAAAAGAAATCCAAAGCACTGTCAAAAGTAGTTACACTTAAAAGTGGAGATGTGGGCTGCATTGTAATAACTACATCATATTTTTCTCCCGACATTTTTTCCTTTTCGAGAACCACATGGTATACAACTGGGTCCAATGTCACTTCATCTGCCGCAAGATGGGCCGGCCTAGACATGACTTCCGCACCATAACGAGAAGAAACTCTACCAATCTCATCATCATCCGTTGATACTACTATATCAACGGAATATCTGCTCTTTTTAGCTGTAAGTATCGAATATGCTATTAAAGGCATTCCTGCCATTAGTCTTATATTTTTTTTAGGGATTCCTTTTGAACCTCCTCTAGCCGGAATTACAACGAGTATTCTTTTTAACATTTCCTAAATCCCCCATACAGCTCTTAAATCGATGCCAATAGCAGTTCCCTTTGAGAATGCGTTAGCTCGTCGGAATGAATGCACGCATTTACAGCTTTGGGAATAGCATTTATTTGTCCCTTTGCCTTTTTCAGAACGCACTGGTTAACTTGGAAAATATCTCTCACCTCGCAAGGTGATTTTATTTCTTCATTTCCCCAAAACTGATTACATAAAAAAGCTTGCCTCCCCTTACTAATTTCACTTCCAAAAGCATTCAAAAATAATTGCAAGTTATTTTGATACACTATATCATCAGTGCCCAACTTCGTGTCATATAGATTTAACTTAACATCATTTTCAATAAGGTATACGTCCTTTCCTAAAAAAAAGCCATAACCAATAAATGTCCCCAAGTCATTACCAACAATAGTATCAGCCAACAAGAGCAGTGTTTTTAACCTTGAAATGAAATTGGGGTCTCCCCGAAACCCAGCACTTACAAGTTTTGCTCCAGCTTTCTGGAACAAACTATATAAATCGTATTTCAAATCAGCCCAATACGCCAAAACCATTATGGTATCGTAGTGATCCGAATACTTTTGCATAATTGTATTTACAAACTTTTTCATATCATAGCTTTGCTCTGCCATTTCATGAGTATGAGCTGGTACAATTAAAAGCGTTTTCCCATTCTCTCGTTTGAGTGCACAAATTTTTTCTTTTGAATAAGTGCTCTTAGCATAGTAAATATATGGACCTATATAAAATGCTGGAACCCCTTTGTTTAATTCACGCCATTTGCTACGCAAATATTTTCCTTGGAAAACTCGTGGATAACTCGGCTTTTTCACCATTTCCCAAAAGTCAACACCGTGCTCCATGATTGGAAAATAGCGTATCTCTTCATCACTTAATTTTGCGTACTCCGCAATGGCATGTAAATGACCATAAAGCAAGCTTTCACCAAACGCTCTTTTTACTGAGAAAATAAACCTTTTATCCGTATATAGCTTTTCCATTTCCTTCATGGCAATTTCAAAAGATTGATAATCGCCAATACTATCTACTTGAGAAATAAAAGAAATAAAACCCAAAACTTTTTGATTTTCTTTTTTCAACAGTTTATCTCTTAGAAAATCACTTAGAAAATAGTTAGAGTCAATAAAGTTCATAGCCCTTTTCCCTTTTTTGCAATTCATTTAAACACAGCCGATAAGTATACCCCAAAGATATCCAAAACATAACGGATTGGAGTGCATTAGAAAATATTACCGCATCTGTAAACATAGTCGTTATCCCTATTACAACGGATATAGAGAGGGCTGGCCATATTGTTTTGACTGATCCAGGAGATTTTCTATTCGCCCAAAGTCCAACCAAAATGGTTTTCATTATTGGTACAATTGATAGCAAAAAAAGAATCAATCCTACAACTCCAGTGCAAACCAGTAAAGAAAAAAAGTCATTTTCTAACGTTGGGTGACTGTTTTGAATCCTCCAAGAGTTATCATAATTCTTCACGACAACACTATATTTTCTCATGGAGGTTCCAAATAATGGATATTCCTTAAATACCCTTAAAGAGACTTTCCAATTATAAACTCTTCCATTTCCCAACTCGCCATTTCCATAGTCTTTTCTTTCTAAATCAAAAGATTTATCCTCAGGTGGCACGCTTACTGGTTCTTTTTTCTCTACTGGAATACTTACACTCTCGTGGCTTTCAGACTTATCTGTACCCGACGATTGTGAAGTTTGACTGCTTGACGCACTTTGACTGCTTGATATGCTCTGATCTTGCTGCTGACTCACACTCACTTTTGTTTCCAGTGAATTCATAATGCCAACTGTTAAAGATTTTGTTATATCAATACAAAACAGTACCATGACTGCAGAAACGATACAAAGAAGACTGTTGGCAAGTCTCATTTTTATTGAGTCTCCGAATACTATACCATATCCAAAGTACATAATTAGACAAACAAGCAACGTTACCTTACCTGTATTAGAACCAGAATAAACTATATATAAAAACTGACAAACCATATTAAAAATTAAGAATACAATTTTTTTCTGGCTGCAGGCACCCCAACGCAATAAATAGAGCGATATTGTTAGCGAAACTGAAGAATAAACTGCTCCATAATTAGGGCTTCTATATAATCCAAATAGTCTATTAGCATAAAACCCCCAAGTATAGGTATCAGAGCCACCAGTATTTGTAAAAACAAAAATTAGTGAACCAGCGGCAAAAGCAAAAGACAATAAAAGAAACAACTTAAATATTTTATCGCTCTCGGTTACCTCTGCCGTTTGATTTCCTATCGGGAACGCCACAAAAAGAAATATGGTAATGAAAAACCACACGGCGTCTCGAATATTGCTAAAAAAAGCGACATCTCTGTTGACAAAAACAGTAATAGAATAGGATGCAAAAAAAGCCAATAATATTTTCCAATATTTAAACTGCAGTATTGTTTTTTTACCAATAATATCTCTAAAAATAATGGCGAGGCCCCAGCCAATAAGTAGCACCGTTAAAAGTTTGACTATTAGACTACTATTTAAATAATTATTGGCCTTACAGAAGAACACGATTACACAAGCAAACTTAAAATTAGTGGTAGAAAGAAATTCATTAAGTAATCTTTCAACAACTTTCTTATTACCCATCAAAATCCTCACCAACCGTAAACTTGGGGATCCATTCTCCCGCATTATTCTTCTGAAATAAATCCTTATTGACATATTGGTCAGCAATATTCCAGAATTGGTCTTCTGTGATACCTAGGTAGTTACAAGCGTTTAAAACATATCGTCTTGCACATAAACCATCATATTCTTTTACATACCAAACAGCATCTTCGCGAGTGAGACGGCCCTCTCGAATGTCATAACAAGCATCATCGGTGGCACATCCAAAGCCGAACTTAAGGTATTTAAGCATTTGATTAACAATTTGCAGATCGCTATCAAGTGCTGCGTATCTTCTATATCTACCTATATCATGTAAATCTTCATTTGTTCTCCCTAAAAGTCCCCTTGCAATCGAGAAATCTGCATTATAGACCTGTGACCACTCTTTAGTGTAGTACTGTAAAAAGATCGCCTTTATATCTTTATTTATTAAGCTTTCAATAGAGGGAAAGTCGTAAAGTGAAACCTGTTCTAGTTTGATTTCTTCGTCAATCCAATCCGATGCATGACAGCCCTTTAAAGTATTGATCTGGACAATTGAATAGGCGTCATCTGTTGCCTCTTGTTGAAGAACCGTACCTAAAGTAATCGCTGCATTTTCTCCCTGAATAATAAGAGGAATATTAAATTTATCAGCAATGATATAGGCAGATGCCCATAGAGCGTACTCAGACGCTTTCAGAATATTTCCATACTCTACGAATCCTTTTAACGCCAACTTCTTTGCAATCTTTGGGTTGGCTGTCAAATGAATTACATCAAAGCCCATCCCAGCCAGATTCTCCATGTTTTTTCTTCCGACTTCGGTTATATTGTCGGGGACACAGTTGACAAGCAAGCAATTAAGGCCTAATTTTTCTTTGGCATAAACGGCTTGGAACGTTGAATCTTTACCTCCACTAACCCCTATTACACAATCATAAGCAACCTTCCGCTCTCTAGCTTTGCGTTTGGCATCTTCCGCAATCTCGTGCAATTCCTGTTCTCTTGCTGTCCAATCTATATTCTTTTTTTGTTCCTCATATTTACATGCATAACAAATCTGGTTTTCATCAAATAAGACGCCCGGTCTTGTATCAGGCTGAAGACATTTCTTACAGTATTTCATTTTGCTAGCCATTACTTATTTCCCTCCCAGTTATCTAACAGGTTTTTATCCACATGGTTTGTAAAAAGAATCTGTCGTTCTTTTATCTGCTCATCACTCCATTCATACCATTGTAACTTTTGTAGTCTTTCTATTATCTCTTCATCAAATCTATACGCAATATGTTTTGCAGGCACCCCTGCAACAATTTCATAGGGATCAACATTTTTTGTAACTACTGCTCCAGCTCCAATTACTGCGCCGTCCCCTATCGTAACACCTGATAATATAATGGCTCCACACCCTACCCAAACATCATTTCCAATCACTGTTAATTCATCATCGCTAAATATATCGTCATCAATAAAGCCGTATTGTTTTCTTGTAAACAGTGCACTTGTAGTCAAGTATTGATAGTCATGTGGGACTGCCCCAATTGTCACATCCCATGAAATGGAGCAATATCTTCCGATTCTGGCACTTCTTATTTTATTGTATCGCCCAACAGATGTTCTCTTACCAATCTGACTCTTGAATATTTGACTGTGATGTGCGACTGTAACATAATCCTCAAGAACTGTTTCTGCTAAATCAACCTCGTAGGATACAGATACTCCTATTGCGCCTTTTCTTTTATATTGAGGAAACAATTTTGTGTATATCTTACTAAATAATTTTCTCATATTTAACATTGTTTTTTTTAGTTTCGAAAACATCATTTCACCTCTTAATATAAAGCACCTTCTATCACATCTACCATTCTTTTATATGAATTTTGCATCCGCCGAAATGCCATTGGATATGCAGAATACTCTTCCTCTTTTAAGCTATTGAGTACCTCATCCAATTGATCGATTAAGTAGACATTGCTTTTTTGAATTAAATTAATCCCTACCGCCTTTGCTCCTTTTCTAAAAGCCTTTTCAAAAACACTTTTAGGTGCTCTAGCTTTTCCCTTATAAGCCAAAAGTCTCGGCAGAGAGAGCGCCTCATTGACTCCAGCTCCACGACCATCTTCTTCAATTAGTACAGATACATTCCTCTTGCTTAAATTGTAAATATGTGCATGTACACGATATCCGATGTGCAAATCTGCATCGTCATAAACTGCAAAACCGTTCTCCCCGAACGCAATATTATGAACTGTTATATTGTCCATTGCACACAATCTCTTTTTAAGCCTTTGCGCAATTTTTGCATTAAAGGAGTTTGTATACATATCTTTTTCGATACCACGATGAAAGACAAAGCAAATCTCACTGCACGGAAATGTTTTTCTAAGATACCTGACAACCTTCAAACATTGCTCTGCATTTTCAAACAGTTCGGCCGGATCAGAAACACATATCTTTTTAAAATTGAAATTTATGTCTTTCCGCAGAGAAATTTCATTTATTTTTTCCAACTCATACCAAGCAGGACAACCTGTCATAATCGCTTTTTCAAAACCATTATTTCTCAATACCTGCACAGAATAATTGTCTCGACATCCCAAAAAGCCACAATCGCTACTTATGCGAAGAAGCAACTTTTGAGTCTCTTTAGAAAAGGTATAGTTTAAAATGGTATGTTGCGTCGTATCTGCTCCGTACCATCCCAATCCAACTGCCATGATCTTGGCTTCAATGTCATCTAAGCAGCTCGTTAGTTTTATATGGGAAGGATAGTAATCAAAGATATAGCCAGGTCCTCCCGGAATGACAATCCAATCAAAACTATTCACATATTCCAGCTTATTATCGAGAGAAACATTGCCCATGATCTTTTCAATCACACAAGTTGGTTCAATTTGTCTAAAAAGATATTCGCAGCGTTTTTCAATCAAAAAATCTCCAGCATTTTTGTATGCCCCAGAAATAAACAAAAATTTCAATATACCTGTCCATCCTTACGGTTTGTTAAAGATTCACATAAAATAATAATGCTCATAAAATGTGCGGTGTTCAGACATGAAACACTTCAACTCATTTAACATGGTTTTATAATCAGCCGATATATAGTTAATATCTTTGCGCTCACTCAAGCAGCAGAAAGAATTACAAGGTCGATTATCTGGTACTATTCTAACCTTATCTATACCAAAAGTTGCTTTTATCTGGCTTAAAAGTTGAAACTTAGAGGAAAACTCGGGGGCAGCTAAATTATAGCAACCACTCCAACCATTTTTCATGGCCGCATCGCAAAACTTTGCAAACTCCAGTGAACTTACACCAGAGAATCCAGCATTAACATATCCGTGTATATCGCCTTTACTCATGAAAAACCAGTTAAACAACCCTTTCCCTTTTACATTCATATCCGGGCCAAAAAAGTCGGAACGAACAGTAAGACTGTCCCTACTTGAAAGTTCTCCCAACATCTTTGTTTTGGCATAAAAGAGAGGGTTGACCGGCGAAGAATGCTCAGCAAAGGGACCGTTGCACCCATCAAATATTCCGAATGTACTGACATGTATTACTTTCGTCCCAATAGTTGTACAGATTTCTTCCAACCAATGCGGAAAATAGCTATTAATCCAAATCGCATCAGCTTGATTCAACTCACTGTCTTTTACTAGCAAAGCGACACAATTTATAACATAATCAAATTTTTCCGTCTCTAAAAACGATTTTAGCCTGTCCACCTCTCGCACATTCATTACTCTGCTATCTGAAAAAGTTTGCCTAGGATAAGACAAATTTGCTGTGGAATAATCCTTTTTTCTATCTTTAAAAAACAATGTAACAAGATGCCCCAACATGCCTCCGGATCCTAGGATCAAAATACGCTTCACCTTTATTCCTCCTATTATCACTAAAAAAGAGATTTTTGTTTTATGATTCTCAACAGAAGCAAAACCCCAATTATGGCCGCAATAAACCAACGGATAAACCAAAGCTCTTTACAGAGATAAAATACAACTGTGCAACATAAAACTGGTGCCAGTCCCCCAAAATAAAATTTGAATGCATAATTATAAGACCCAGAATACTTAGTAAGTGACAAATGATGGAACAAGAAGAGTAGTCCATAGGAGATCAGGGAAGCCAGTGCAGCACCTATCATCCCTATGGAGGGAATCAAAATAAGATTCAAAAGGATATTACACAGTGTTGCAGCGACTGTGCTAATTGCAATGGAAACTGTATTGCCCGTTACTATTTTATAGTTTACGGCAAAGGAATAAAGGAAAATAAAATAAACGTTTAAATAGAGGATTGGTATGACATCAATACTACTCCAAAAACCGCTTCCTCCCATTATTTTTACGAATTCCGGTATGATTAGGTAAAATCCACAATATAAAGACGTAAACAAAAACATATAGCGGTTGCTTTTTTTTTCGATTACTTCAAACTGCTGTTTTTTTAGCAAATCAAAATAGTATGGAGACCACGCATTATTCAGTGCCGTCCATAAAATGGACCCACCACTTGTAACGGTGTGCGCAAATCCATATATGCCAGCCAATGAGACTCCATTTTCTAACATCATTTGTATCATGATTTTATCGCTTTGTCCTAAAACAATTTGAGAAGTCGAATGAAAAATTATTGGCAAGCATATTGGTAAAGCCATCTTCCAAACATCTAAACGAACAATTTTTTTGCCTCTTCTAAGCAGAATAAGCAATGCTAATAGACCTGCTAAAAAATACGGAATTGCAAACCCAATGATTTGACATAAATATTTTTGTTCAGGGCGTGAAATAAACCGAAGCAAAAGTAAAGTCGATACACAGGTGGCAAAAGAAACTACTATTGTAAAGGCAAACTGTTTTAGGGTTTTCTGATACTGTATATAAAATGAAACTATAAATTTAACAAGGGTTAAGCCAAATCCATGAATCACCAACATTACTAAAACAATGGGCTCTAATCCTATGATTCTTGAGATCATTGAGGAAAATAGTAACGTTAAACATCCAAAAAACACGAACGAAATAGTCGAAAGCCCCGCGAGTGAGCTGATATAAGATGACTGCTCTTCCTCAGGAACAGACATTTTTATTCGCGGGATAACGATTGCTGTGCTTAGGCCAATAATGGGATACAAAAAGTTCACCCATGTATTGTAAATAGAAATAATGCCATAGTCATAAGACCCCAAAGCTCGTGTTAAAATTGGAGTCAGCAAAAAACTAATGCCCTGATAAGCAAGAGTTCCTATAATGTTGAGAATGGTTATTCTATTGATTTTCTTGTCAGAGACTATATTTGTCGATTGCATCACGTATCATTATTTCCTTATCTACCATCTCTCAGAATTGTCGCAACTCTTCTTGTATATAGGGGATCTCTAACAGTTTGGATTTGATTTCCTCTACAGAAAGCAGCCTAGTGTTGTGAGAAGTATAGGGTTCAACAGTCTCTAACTTTGTATCCCCTTCCTCGATATATTTTTCATAATTAAGGCTTCGCGCATCCATTGGGACCCTGTAGTAATCTCCCATATCACATGCTCGAATCTTTTCTTCAGTCGTTAACAGAGTCTCGTACAGTTTCTCGCCATGTCTTGTTCCAATAAACTTAATTGGATTTTGAGCATGGAATAACTCCAACAATGCTGTTGCAAGATCTCCTACTGTACTTGCTGGAGATTTCTGTATAAACATATCTGCCGGCTCTGCATTCTCAAACGCAAAAAGAACCAGCTCCACTGCCTCATCAAGACTCATCAAAAAGCGAGTCATCTTAGGGTCGGTAATAGTAATTGGTAGATTTTTTTTAATCTGCTCAACAAAAAGTGGAATTACACTTCCTCTGGAACACATCACATTGCCATATCTTGTGCAGGATATGACAGTATTTCCCCCACCCACTGCTCTCCCTTTAGCGACAATGACTTTCTCCATCATAGCCTTGGAAATCCCCATCGCATTAATGGGATATGCTGCTTTATCAGTAGATAGACAAACTACATTTCTTACTCCTTCTTGAATTGCAGTTGTCAAAACATTTTCTGTCCCTAAAACATTTGTTTTCACAGCTTCTAAGGGATAAAACTCACAGCTCGGCACCTGTTTTAGCGCAGCGGCATGAAAGATATAATCCACCCCATAAATTGCATTTCGCAAGCTCTGGACATCTCTTACGTCGCCAATATGAAATTGGATTTTATCACTTTTATACTTTTTCCGCATATCATCTTGTTTCTTTTCATCTCTAGAAAAGATGCGTATTTCTCCAATATCAGTTTTCAAAAACCGATCAAGTACAGCATTTCCAAAACTGCCCGTTCCTCCGGTGATGAGAAGTTTCTTACCTGTAAAAATGCCCATTTTAGTAATCCCCCAATTTCTATATTCTTCACTTTCTCAAAAAGCGACAATAAATCCATTTTCTAAACGAACTAGGCATCAAAACAATGAGACCATTCGCCGCAAGCAAATATGCATATTCAAATACGGACAAAAAGCCCTGATCTTTCATCCATCTTTTAAAACTCTTCATGTTTTCAAAGTATTTCTTTCCCCCTCTTCGTTTGTATAAATCATCACCAGCTCTCATTAAGTAAAGTGGTTCTTGTATATTGTCTATAATATATCCTTTTTTTACCATTTTCATCCAAAGTTGATAATCTTCATATTGCGGAAAATTTTCATACCCCCCTACTTCAAGTACAGCACTTTTTTTATAAATTACTGTTGCGTGGTTGAGGGGACACCTATATTTTGCAAAATGCACAAGACCTTGCTTTCTTGTAGGTAAGATTCTACTAGACAAAATGCTGGAAGGATCATCATTTCCAAACTCTGCAATACCTACACTGATAACAGCAGTAGTGGGGTACTCATCCATCCATTCTAGCTGCTTTTCACAACGCATTTCTAAAGAAATATCATCACTATCCATACGGGCCACCAGTTCATTTTTGCATAGCAAGAGCCCGTCATTTAAGACAGCCGCCCAGTTGTCTCGCTTAGGGAATCGAACGATATTAAAAGTCTCTGGGTACATTTTTACATATTTGTCAATTACCTTGTCTAACCCCTTTGTCAATTCACCATCACAAACAATAACAAAATCATCCGTTGGGACAGACTGTTTAAGCATGCTTTGTATCGCAGCATCTAAGTTTGAAGCTTTTTCTCCTCTGTATACAGTCATCAATACTGAATAGCTCACGATATTCCCCCACTTTTATATTTTAATCATAGTACTACACTTAACCTCTTTTTTCAATAGATACCACGCTTGGCATCAAGCATTTGCCTCTGTCGAAATTTGTCTAGCAACGATGATTTTAATGAAAAATCATATAGCTATTACTATTTCTTATTGTCTATAAAAGTCCCATACCCACTTTTATAAGGATTGGCCTGTAAATCGATCCAGAACTTTGCTAACCAACAGGATTTATTTTATCCCAGGACATCCGCTAAAAAATCCTACTGCCTTTAACTCGACGCAGCCTCCTATATTCTCCAGCCGATTTAATCTTAGGAGCTCGCCCCAACTGCTACATAGCCCACGATATATTTTTCCGTACTATTGACTCACTTCAAATTAGTTTTTTCTTTTTCTTTTACCGTTTAGCTATGTATTTCAAAACTTTATCAGGTATAACGGATTGTACTGCAAAAACACCCGCCCCTCCCCCCGCTCATAAACTGGTGGTGTGCGCCGAGCGCGCACCTCAAATCTACACCAAACGGGAGGGATCGATCGTGTTTGACCGCCCTTTACGCAAATGGGCTGTCGCCCTGCTCGCCGCGCTGCTCTGTCTGGGCTGCGCGCTGCCCGCTTTTGCCCTGGACCCGGCCCCCGGCCGGGAATACCGCGGCATTGACGTGAGCGAATAGCAAGGCGACATCGACTTTTACGCCGTCCGCGCCTCCGGCGTCGAGATGGTCTATATCCGCGCCGGGGTGGGGGGCGACTACCAAGACCCCCTCTACCGGCAAAACTACCGCCGCGCCAAGGACGCCGGGCTGCTGGTGGGCCTCTACCACTATGTGACCGCCCGCACCCCTGACCAGGCCCGGCAGGAGGCCCGCTACTTCGCCTCGCTGGCCGGGGGCACCCAGCCGGACTGCCTGCTGGCCATGGACTTTGAGGCCTTTGGCTCCCTGAGCCGGGAGGAGATCGGCGCCGTCGGTCTGGCCTTCCTGGAGGAGCTGGAAGCGGTCACCGGCAAGCCCTGCGCCATCTATGCCGACGCCTCCAACGCCCGGGACGTCTTCGACAGCCGCTTTGCCTCCTACCCGCTGTGGGTCGCCGAGTACGGGGTCGACCGGCCCAACGCCGGGAACGTCTGGACCTACTGGGCCGGCTGGCAGTACGCCGACGACGGCCAGGTGCCCGGCATCCCCGGCCGGGTGGACCTAGACCGCTTCACCCAGGCCCTGCTGCGCAGCGACAGCGACCCTCTGCCCACCGTCACCGCCCCCACACCGGTGCCCGACGGCGGCAGCTACACCGTGCGGTGGGGGGACACCCTCTGGGCCATTGCCCGCCGCTTCGGCACCACCATGGGGAGACTGGTCTCCCTCAACGGCATTCAAAACCCCAACCTCATCTATCCCGGGCAGGTGCTGCGCCTGCCCGGCCACGCCGGCAGCGGCACCGTCGGCGCCTCCGGTGGGCCCATCACCTACACTGTGCGCCGAGGGGACACCCTCTGGGCCATCGCCCGTCGCTTCGGCACCACCGTCTCGGCCATTGCCAGCGAAAATGGCATCCAAAACCCCAGCCGCATCTACCCCGGGCAGGTGCTGCGGGTCGGGGCCGCCTCTTCCGGCGCGGCGGTCGACCGCTCCTCCGTGTCCGCCGCCACCTACACCGTGCGCCGGGGGGACACCCTCTGGGCCATCGCCCGTCGCTTTGACACCACCGTCTCGGCCATTGCCAGCGAAAACGGCATCCAAAACCCCAACCGCATCTACCCCGGGCAGGTGCTGCGGATCTCCGCGGGCCAGGCGAGCGCCGCCAGCGGCGGGGCCATCACCTACACCGTACAGCGGGGGGACACCCTCTGGGCCATTGCCACCCGCTTGGGCACCACCGTCAACCGCCTCGCCGGGATCAACGAGCTGCAAAATCCCCGTCTCATCTACCCCGGACAGGTGCTCAAGCTCAACTGAGGCGCAGAAGAACAGGCGATAGGGGGGCGAAACGCCGCCCCCCTACATACCCCTTTTCTTTTTTAAAAGGAGGAAAAAATAGTCAGAGCCCTGAGCCGCCCTCACAAAAAAGCGGTTCAAGGCTCCGGCCCTCAAATCGTCAGGCAACTAGTCGTTGTTGTTCTGACGCTGGTTCTGCTGATTCTGCTGCTGCTTTTTCTGCTGCTGATTCTGCTGGTTCTGCTGCTGCTTTTTCTGCTGCTGGCTCTGCTGGTTCTGCTGGTTCTGCTCGTACATGAATTGACCCCCCTTTCCACTCAAAAGTACGCTGTTAGTATCCGCCCCTCGCCGCCTTTTTATGCAGCCGCCACCGCATAAAAGAGGGGGAAAAAGCCATGCTAATACTGCCAAAACAAGGAATCACTCGAAGGGCGGCGAGAGCGTGCTGATCATTGAAAATGGGCGGGTCTTCCCCATGTGCGAAGACCCCATTGAAAACGGCTGTGTCCTTATTGAGGAGGGCAAAATTTTGCGGGTGGACACCCACTGCACCGCCAAAGAGCGGGCGGGGGCCACCGTGCTGGACGCCGGCGGCGGCTGGGTCCTGCCGGGCATCATCGAGGCCCACTGCCACCTGGGCATCAGCGAGGAGAAGACCGGGCTGCAGGGGGACGACTGCAACGAGACCACCGACCCCATCACCCCCTACCTGCGGGCCGTCGATGCCATCAACCCCATGGACGCGGCCTTTCACAACGCCGTGCGGGCGGGCATCACCGGCGCCATGATCGGCCCGGGCAGCTCCAATGTGGTGGGGGGACAGTTCGCCTTTTTAAAGACCGACGGCCGCAGTGTGGACGAGATGGTGGTGTTGGCCCCGGCGGCCATGAAGGTCGCCTTCGGCGAGAACCCCAAAACCAACTACAGCGGCCAGAGCAAGATGCCCGCCACCCGCATGAGCATTGCCGGGATGCTGCGGGAAGAGCTCACCGCCGCCCGGGCCTACCTGGCCAAAAAGGAGGCCGCCCAAAAAAGCGGCGACGGGTTTGATGAGGATTTTCGCAAGGAGTGCTGGCTGCCGGTGCTCCGCCGGGAGATCCCCCTCAAGGCCCACGCGCACCGGGCCGACGACATCCTCACCGCCATCCGCATCGCGCGGGAGTTCGGCCTCCGCCTCACCCTGGACCACTGCACCGAGGGCCACCTGATCGCCCGGCAGGTCAAAGCGTCGGGCTTCCCCGCCATCGTCGGGCCCTCCATCGCCTCGCGCAACAAGGTGGAGGTGCAGTACGCCGATTTCAAGACCGCGGGGCTCCTGGCCGACGAGGGGGTGACGGTGGCCATCACCACCGATCACCCGGTCTCCCTTCTCCAGTACCTGCCCATCTATGCGGGGATTGCCGCCCGGGAGGGGCTGGGCGTCATGCGGGCCCTGCGGGCCATCACCTGCGACGCCGCCGCCATCTGCGGGGTGGACGACCGGCTAGGCACCCTGGAGCCGGGGAAGGACGCCGACATCGCCGTCTTCTCCGGCAACCCCATGGAGGTGTTCACCGAGACCCTCTACACCCTCATCGGGGGCGAAGTGCTCTACGACCACCGGCAGGAGCGCCAGGACACGACACAAGGAGGACGAAAAAATGGATGAAAAAGCGTGTTTTCCCACCGCCATCTGCGGGGTGAGCGGCCGGCAGGTCTTTGACTCCCGGGCCAACCCCACCGTCGCCGCCCAGGTGCGGCTGCGCTGCGGCGCGACAGGGGAGGCGATGGTTCCCTCCGGCGCCTCCACCGGGGCCTTTGAGGCGCGGGAGCTGCGGGACGGCGGAGAGCCCTTTGGCGGCAAAGGGGTGACCCGGGCCGTCTCCCATGTCAAGGGGGCGCTGGCCCAGGCCCTCACCGGCCTGGACGCCGACGACCAGTTGGCGGTGGACCGGGCCATGCTCGACGCCGACGGCACCGAGTCAAAGTCCCGCCTGGGGGCCAACGCCATTTTGGCCCTCTCCCTGGCCAGCGCCAAGGCCGCCGCTGCCGCGCGGGAGCTGCCCCTCTACCGCTGGCTGGGCGGGGCGGCCGCCTGCACCCTGCCGCTGCCGATGATGAACATCCTAAACGGCGGCGCCCACGCCGGCAACAACCTGGACGTACAGGAATTCATGATCGTGCCGGTGGGGGCAAAGCGGTTTTCCCAGGCCATGGAGATGGGCGTCGCGGTCTACCACAGCCTGGGCCGCCTGCTGCGGGAGCGGGGCCTCTCCACCGCCGTGGGGGACGAAGGGGGCTTTGCCCCCGACCTGCCGGGGGACGAGGAGGCCCTCGCCCTGCTCTGCCAGGCCATCGAGGCCGCCGGCTACCGCCCGGGGCAGGACCTGTCCATCGCCCTGGACGCGGCGGCCAGCGAGTGGAGCCAGGGCGATGGGTACCGGCTGCCCAAGCGGGGCCAGCCCTTCACCCCCGGAGAGCTGGCCGAGTACTGGTGCGGCCTCTGCGGGCGCTGGCCCATCGTCTCCCTGGAGGACCCGCTGGGGGAGAACGACTTCGCCGGTTTTGCCGCCCTCACCGCCCGCCTGGGCGGCCGGGTGCAGATCGTGGGGGACGACCTCTTTGTCACCAACCCCGCCCGGCTGCGCCAGGGCATCGAGGTGGGAGCCGCCAACGCGGTGCTGGTCAAGCCCAACCAGATCGGCACCCTCAGCGAGACGGCGGAGACGGTGTCCCTGGCCCGCCAAAACGGCTACCGGGCCATCCTCTCCCACCGCAGTGGCGAGACCGAGGACACCTCGATCGCCGACCTCGCCGTGGGGCTCTCGGCCGGGCAGATCAAGACCGGCGCCCCCGCCCGCAGCGAGCGGGTCTGCAAGTACAACCGCCTGCTCGCCATTGAAGAGGAGCTGGGCCGCCGGGCGACCCTTGGCCGCCTGGGCCGGTAAGCGCCCCTCTCTATACCGGTGGGGGGGCCGGCAGAGCGGACCGTCCCCCCATTAAAAAAGCTGCGCCCCTGGCGCCAAAGGAGGAAGAAACGTTGTTCAAACACGACAAAAAGTTGCTTCACGAAGTAAAGGTGGACAGGCCCAACCCCAACTACGCCGCCATGCTGCAGGAGCAGTTGGGCGGGCCCCAGGGCGAGCTGAAGGCCGCCCTGCAGTACCTGTCCCAGAGCATGCGCATCAAGGACCCGGAAATCAAGGACCTGTTTTTGGACGTGGCCGCCGAGGAGCTCTGCCACATGGAGATGGTGGCCACCGCGGTCAACCTGCTCAACGGCCATGACCTGGACGCCGCCCACGCCACCGTGGGGAACGTGGAGGCCCACGTCCTCACCGGGTTGACCCCCATGCTGGCCAACGCCTCCGGCTATCTCTGGACGGCCGCCTACGTCAACGAGACCGGCGACCTGGCAGCCGACATCCTCTCGGACATCGCCGCCGAGCAGCGGGCCAAGGTGGTCTACCAGTACCTCTACCGCCAAATCGACGACAAGGGGGTGCGGGACACCATCGACTTCCTCCTCAACCGGGAGGAGGCCCACAACACCATGTTCCGCGAGGCCTTCAACCGCATTCAGGACACCGGCAGCCAGAAGGAGTGGGGCACCACAGTGGACTCCCGCATCTACTTTGACCTGTCCTATCCCGGCGGTCAGTCCTTTGACCCGGCCAAAAAGCAGCCGCCCAGCTTCAACATCTAGTCCCCGCAAAGGGGGGCGAGGGCAGCCCACAGGAAAATCTCCCCCCTGTCGGAAAGCGGCATCGCTTTGGCGGTGCCGCTTTCCCTTTTCCCGCCGACCGGCAGCCGCCTCTCCAACAGCGCATGGAAGCACAAAACGGGACAAACAGGCAGGCGTTCAGAAGGTGTTTTCCCTTTCTCCCCGCATTTTCCCCCGCTCCGTCCCATCCTGTGGGGATAGGGGGGACAAAAAAGCGAAAAATGGGCGGAGATGCCCCAAACGCGATCCGCAAAACACCGTCCGCGTCCCAGACGGGCCGGACCGCCATGCCGGCGGCAACAGCACCTATGCCCCGACACCAGCCCCCCATGGGGAAAGGCCCCCGTCACAGATCGCGTCTGCGCGGAAAACGGGGGGAGGCCGAGGGGGAGCTCGAAAGGATCCGGTCCGCCTTTGGACAACGGCAAGCCCCTTGTGGGCGGCGGTTTCTCCGCCCCTGGGGAAAGGCCGGCAACACTGCTTGCCGGCAAAAAGGCAACCGCACCGTGCGCCCGCCTTGTAAAAGGGGGGCGTTTTCCCCCTTCCCCGGCCGCGGCGCGCCGCCCCCACACGCCCGCAGGGCACAGAGAAAGGCGGGAGGGAGCCGCGTCGCTCCTCTCCCGCCTTTTGCCCGCCTTTGTCAGGGGCGGCCCGACCGCTCTCCCGGCCGAGGCCGGGTCACAAGATCATGACAAAGGTCCCCGCGGTGATCAGCACCCCGCCCAGGGCGGTCTTCAGGGTGATCTTCTCGTGCAAAAAGACGAAGGCCAGCACCATAGTGATGACCACGCTGAACTTGTCGATGGGCACCACCCGGGAGACCTCCCCCATCTGGATGGCCTTGTAGTAAAACAGCCAGGAGGCCCCGGTGGCCAGCCCCGACAGCACCAAAAAGACCATGCTGCGCCCGCCGATCTGCCGCAGCCCCGCCTGGGCGCCGGTGAGAAAGACGATCCCCCAGGCCATCACCAACACCACCGCCGTGCGGATGGCGGTGGCCAGGTTGGAGTCGATCTTCTCAATGCCCACCTTGGCCAAAATCGAGGTGAGGGCGGCAAACACCGCCGACAACACCGCATACAAAATCCACACCCGCTTCTCCCCCTTTGCCTCTTTCATCGCTCGATCCCCCTCTTTCTCCCCTCTAAAATAGCACCTTTTCCGCCCGCGCACAACGCCCTTTTTCCCACAGCTGCCCCCCGCCCTGTCGAAGGGGCGGGAAAGGGGAATTTTTTTGCAATTTCTCGCCCGGGGCTTGACGTTTGGGGGCAAGCCGTACTATAATAGTAAAGCACTTACAGGTGCAGGCGTAGTTTAGTGGTAAAACATCAGCTTCCCAAGCTGAGGTTGTGGGTTCGATTCCCATCGCCTGCTCCACCAGTCTGAGCCTGGGCGCATTCGCGCTCGGGCTCATTTTTTTATTTTGCCGTTTCTCGCAGGTGTGCGGCGGGCATCTTTTCACGGTATAGACCCCGACGGCAACGCCCGGCGCGATTTGCGCCGGTTTTTTTCTTTTTCCCCTGTGCAGGCCCCCGCCTCTCTGCCCCCGCAGGGGAATCGGCGCGGCGAGCGGCTTTACCCCCGCCAAAACGCGGCGCAGTCCCGCTTGTCCTCTACGTTGAAGCGGATGATCTCTTCCAGCAGCGCAAAGTCCACCGCCTGCCCCCAGGGGATGCGGATGAGCTCCTTGCTGTGGCGGTACCCCGCCCGTTCGATCGCGCCGGAGAAGCGGAGGATCCCGGCCCTCTCCGGGGCCACCGCCAGATGGGCCTTTGCGGCGCTAAAGCCGATGATAAAGGTGCCGTGGTCGGTGAACATCGGCTGGTTCCAGGCAATTTTAGGGGTCAAATCGGGAAACTTCTCCCCCACCCAGCGCAGGACCTCACCGAGGACCGCCCGCTGCCACACCGTCTCGAGCCCCTCCAAATAGGCTGTGAATGGGGTCAAACGCGCCCCCTCCTTTCCCTCCCCCTTATTTTTCACAGCCGCCCCGCCGTTATCCAGCCGGCGGCAAGATGGCCCGTCCAGCCGGGAACAAAACTTTCCAGGCGCGCATCTCCGGCAAAGTCCCCCTTCAAATTGACTTGCGGGCCAGGGCCGTGGTATAGTGGTCTCATCAAAAACAGAATGGTTCGTTGTGGTCGCCCCTCGGGGGCGAGCAAGAGGGAACACGGTGAAAATCCGTGACAGTCGCCGCTACTGTGAGGATGGCGAAATCCAACGGCAGCTTCGCTGCCGCCACTGGGCATCTGGGCCTGGGAAGGCGGGTTGGAGAGTAGGGAGACATCCGAGTCAGGAGACCTGCCGCAACAGGGTGTATGAGTAGTTCCGGCCGAGGACAAAAGTGCCAAAACAGGCTGGGCCGCCCTGCGCCCGCCCTTTTTGCACGAAAGGCCGTCGGACGACGGTCTTTTTTTGTCGTCCTCCCCCGGCTGCCATCCCCGCGACCATCGAGAGGAAGAGAAGAAAATGGGAAACATCTCTGTAAAAAAGCGGGCGACAGCGGCGCTGCTGGCGCTCTGCCTCTGCGCCTCCGGCAGCCTGCCCGCCCTGGCGGCAGAGCCGTCGACAGAACTGGGCTGGCCCCAGTTTTTAGGGACCGACGGGCTCAAAGGCGTCTCCGACGCCAAAACCCCCACCACCGCCGGCGAGATCGAACGCAAGTGGGAGAAGCAAGTCGGCGACTCCACCTCCTGGACCGACTCGTCGGGCACCCCGGTCATCCTGGGGAACTACGTCTACAATTACAGTTTCCAGCGCCTGCGCAAGTACGAGCTGGACAGCGGCAAAGAGGTGGCCAGCGCCCCGGTCTTCGGCGCGGCCCACAACCAGTACACCATGATCCTGGGCGCGGGGGACGGCAAAATCTTCGTCCCCTGCGAGATCAACAACCTGGATGCCGACGCCACCGGGGTGCAGAAAAACTTCCTGCGCGTCTTTGACGCCGAGACCCTCGAGCAGCTCTACGTCACCCAGGAGCTGCCGGGTTCGGCCATGCAGAGCCCGGTCATCTGCCACGACGGGCGGGTGTTCACCGGCTCCTACCGCACCGGCGGGGTCTACGCCTGCTTTGACACCGCCGACGAAAATCCCGCCAGCACCACCGAGGTCAAGGCCGCAAACTGGACCGTCGCCTCCCCCTCCGACGCCGGCTTCAACACAAACGGCGTGGCCTTTGCCGGGGACTACGCCGTCTTCACCGACGCCAACTATACCGGCTCCAGCACCGTCTGGTCGGTCAACTACAAGACCGGCGCGGTGGCCGACACCTTCTCGCTGCCCAGCGGCTACAACGCCCGCTCCACCCCCTTTTACTATGAAAAGGATGGCCGCGTCTACCTCTCCTCCGGCCACCCCACGGCGGGGGCGGCGGTGCGCAGCTACAAACTGCGCGCCGACGGCAAGTTGGACCAGGCCAGCCTGCGGGAGTGGACGGCCGGCATCTCGGGGGGCGACACCCAGTCCTCCCCGGTCATCTACAACGACCGGCTCTACCTGGCCGGCCAGGGGTTTGGCGCGCAGATGCCGGTCTTTGTCGTCGACGTCAACACCATGACCACCCTCTACCAGACCGGCACCGTCAACAGCGCCGGCTCCGCCGCCCTGACCACCGCCTACGCCAGCGCCGAAAACGGCAACCAGGTCTATCTCTACTTTGTGGCCAACGAGAATTCCGACAACCTCTTCATCTTAAAAGACAGGGAGGGCCAGACCGCTCCCCAGGTCGAGGTGGTCCCGGGCATCGGCCGCCGCCAGTACTGCACCCAGAGCATCGCCATCGCCCCCAACGGCTCGCTGGTCTGGTACAACGACGCCAGCTACCTCTACTGCTACGGCAACAAGGGGGACACCGCCATCACCGCCGCCGATGTGCAGCGCCAGATCGAGCGGCTGCCCGACGCCGACTCCTACCGCTATATCAACCTGGCGGAGGCCCGGCGGGTGGAGAGCCGCTACCGCGCCCTCTCTGCCGCCGAACAGGCCAAGGTGACAAACCACGGCAAGTTGGAGGAGATCTTGGCCCTCTCCACCGCCGACCCCATCGCCCGCATCAACCAGGGCATCGCCTCTCTCGACCTCTCGTCCCTCACCCTGCAAGACGCGGACAAGGTGAGCGCCCTGCTCTCGGCCTACGAGGCCCTCTCCGCCCAGGAGCGCTCACAGATTACCGGCGCCGACACCCTGCAAAAGGCGGCGGCCGCCATCGAGACCCTGCGCCAGGAGGCGATCGTCCAGAAGCTGGACGAGGACATCGCCGCCCTGCCCGCCCTTTCCGCCCTCACCTCCGGCGACCGCGCCGCGGTGGACAGCCTGCAATCGCGCTATGAGGCCCTCCCCGACGCCCAGCGGGAGAAACTGGCCAACCGGCAGCGGCTGGCCGACAGCCGCGCCCGGGTGGCCGCCATCGAGGAGCAGATGGCCGCTGCCGCCCAGTTGATTGCCGACAAACTCGGCGGGGCGGAGATCACCCTGGAGAGCCGCCCCCTCATCCAGGAGCTGGACCGAGCGCTGGAGGGACTGCTCCCCGCCGACCTGGCCAAAATTTCCGAGATCGAGCAGTACCTGAGCCCGGCCAAGGTGGACCTGGTCAACCTGATGACCGCCCAGTTGTTGATGAAAGACGGACAGCCCATCCCCGTCACCGCCGAAAACGCCGCCCAGCTGCTGGCGATTGCCCGAGAGATCCAGGGGTACCGCGACGGCATCCTGGAAGGGGACTTGAAGTACCTGCAAAACGGCCGGCTGGCCGACGAGGTGGCTCAGCAGGCCGCCGCCCTGCTGGATGGACCCAGCTCTGAGACGGGCGGCGACGCCAGCGCCAACACCGCCGACGCCTCTGCCCCGGCAGCCCTGCTGGCCGCCGCGCTGGCCGCCCTTTCGCTGGCCCTCGCCTGCAAGCGCCGCCGGGCCTGACCGTCTACTGTTCGCACCCACCCGCTGAAAAGGGCGACCGGCCCCGTCGCCGGTCGCCCTTTGCGCGCACCGACCAACCAAGAGGGAGATGCCGATGAGCACCTGGAAAAAAAAGGCCCGCCTGTGGGCCGTTGTGGGCATTTTTGCCCTCCTCGCCGCGGCGGGGATCTTCAAACTGACCACCATCGAACCGGCCGAACGCGGCGGGGAACTGGGGGCGCAGATCGAGGCCGCCCAGGCCCTTCTCGACGGCGCCCAGGAGGGGAACGCCGCCGGCGAATACTCCTGGAACGCCCTGGGCGCCCTGCGCCGCGCGCTGAATAGCGCCCAGACCCTGGCCCAGAGCGACGGCGCCACCGAGGAGGAGCGGGCGGCCGCCGCCCAGGCCCTGGCGGAGGAGGGGGCCCGCTTTGCCGAGGGCGCCAACCAAAACTGCCTGACCCCGCAGGAGCTGCAGGCCGCCGCCGAGAGCGGCGCGCCCCTGACCCGCACCCTCTCCGTCGAGGGGGCGGGGGAACTGACCTGGTCCCTCCCCTGCGACCAGCTGGGGGAGGCGGCCCCCGTCAACCTGCAGGTGGTCGCCGGCGGGTCGGAGGGCGATGAGATCGCCCAACTGCTGGCAGCGCAGGGGAAAGAGGACCCCGCCTTTGCCCTCACCCTCGCCTTCTGCCACAACGGGGCCCTGCCGGTGCAGGCCGACCTCTCCCTGAAAACAGAGGGGGAGACGGCCTACGCCGCCCTCTACCGCTACACCGGCGGCGCGCTGGAATACGCCGGCCCGGTGCAGGCGGAGGAGGGGAACCTCTCCTTCTCCCTGGGGGAAGGGGGGAGCTGGGTCCTCCTCCCCGCGGCGGGGGAGGAGGCTCCCGACCAGCCCAGCGGGGAGGGGGAGCAGCCCGAAGCCCCCTCCGTCCCCTCGACCACCCCCGCGGGCGGCAGCTCCTCCGCCCCCGCCGGCCCGTCGGACCCCAGCAGCGCCGGCAGTTCCGCCGGCTCGTCGCAGGGCGCTCCGTCCGGGGGGAGCAGCGCCCCCCAGACCTCCACCGTCACCGTCTCCATCGTCTGCACCACCCTGCTGGACAAACTCGACCAGGTGGACGACAACCTCCGCCCCTACATCCCCCAAAACGGGATCATCCTCCCCCCCACCAAGGTGGAGATCCAGGAGGGGGAGAGCGCCTTTGAGGTGCTCAAGCGGGTGACCCGCAGCCACCGCATCCAGATGGAATTTCAGAGCCAGTCGGGCTACGGCAGCGCCTATATCGAGGGGATCGGCCACCTCTACGAAAAACAGGTGGGCAGCGGCAGCGGGTGGATGTACAAGGTGAACGGCACCTTCCCCAACTACGGGTGCAGCCAGTACCCGCTCAAGGACGGGGACACCCTGGTCTGGTGCTACACCTGCGACTTCGGCAAGGACGTGGGGGGCAGATGAGGGCCCCCCCGCGGGAGGGCGGCTTTGCCCGCTGCCACCCCCTGGTCACCTTTGCCTACTTTGCCGCCCTGGTGGTCGCCTCGGTCTTCTCCCTCCACCCGCTGCTGTTGGGGCTGACCTTCTGCTCGGCCCTCCTCTACGCCCTCTTGCAGCGGGGGGCGGCCGCCCTGCGGCTGGCCCTCCTCTTCCTCCTGCCGGCGGTGGTGCTGACGGCGCTGATCAACCCCCTCTTCAACCACCGGGGGGCCACCGTCCTCTTCTACCTGGCCGACAACCCCATGACCGCCGAGGCCTTTCTCTACGGGCTGGCCACCGGCGTGTTGATGGGGGGCATCCTCCTCTGGTTTTCCTGCATGGGGCCCCTCTTTCGTTCCGACAAGGTGGTCTACCTCTTCGGCCGGGTCTCCCCCGCCCTCTCCCTCACCCTCTCCATCTGTCTCCGCTTTGTCCCCCTGCTCAAAGCCCGGTTTGGGGAGGTGTCCATGGGGCAGCGCTGCCTGGGCAGAGGGGGACAGGGCGGCCCCCTGTCCCGGCTGCGGGTCTTTGGGCGGGAGCTGTCCATCCTCCTCTCCTGGTCGCTGGAGGCGGCCATCGCCACCTCCGACTCGATGGAGGCCCGCGGCTACGGCCTCAAGGGCCGCACCAGCTTTCACACCTTCCGCTTCACCCGGCAAGACGGCGCCCTGCTGGGGCTGATCGGGGGGCTCTTTGCCGCGGCCTGCACCGGCATCTTCAGCGGCGCCTGGGAGGTGGCCTTCTACCCCAAGATCGTCTTTCCCCCCGCAAGCCCCCTCTTTGTCTGTTCTGCCGCCGCCTACGGGGCGCTGCTGTTGCTGCCCCCCCTGATCAACTGGAAAGGAGAGCGCCAATGGAAGAGATCCGCTGTGAGCGATTGAGCTTTTGCTATCCCGACCGGGAGGAGGACGCCCTGCGGGAGGTCAGCTTCTCCCTCTCTGCCGCCTCCTTCACCGTCCTCTGCGGCCGCTCGGGCTGCGGCAAATCCACCCTGCTGCGCCACCTCAAGGCCAGCATGACCCCCTACGGCGACCGCCGGGGGGAGGTCCTCTACCGCGGCACCCCCATCGACCGGCTCGACCCCCGCACCGCCGCCTGCGCCATCGGCTTTGTGCAGCAAGACCCCGACGCCCAGCTGGTGACCGACAAGGTGTGGCACGAACTGGCCTTCGGGCTGGAAAACCTGGGGCTGCCCACCCCCGAGATCCGCCGCCGGGTGGCGGAGATGGCCAGCTTTTTCGGCATTCAGGACTGGTTCCACCGGGACGTCTACGCCCTCTCCGGCGGGCAAAAGCAGCTGCTGAACCTGGCGGCGGTCATGGCCATGCAGCCGCAGGTGCTGGTGCTCGACGAGCCCACCTCCCAGCTCGACCCCATCGCCGCCTCGGAGTTTCTCGCCACCCTCGCCAAAATCAACCGGGAGCTGGGCACCACCGTCTTCCTCTCCGAGCACCGGCTGGAGGAGGCATTTCCCCTGGCCGACCGGGTGATGGTGATGGAGGGGGGCCGCATCGCCGCCTTCGACACCCCCCAGGCCGTCAGCGCCCAGTTGAGCCGGGCCGGGCAGGCACACCCCATGTACCTGGGCCTGCCGGCGGCGGTGCGCATCTGCGCCGGGGTGCAGCCCCAGGGCCCCTGCCCCGTCACCGTGCGGGAGGGGCGGCTCTGGCTGGACGGTCTCTTTCCCCAGGGGGTCTCCCGGCCCGCCCTGCCGGAGGGGGACACCGCCCCCCCGCCCCCGGCGGAGCCCGCCCTCACCCTGGAAAACGTCTGGTTTCGCTACCGGCGGGGGGAGGACGAGGTGGTGCGGGGGCTCTCCCTGACGGTGCGCCGGGGGGAGTGGTACTGCCTGCTGGGGGGCAACGGGGCGGGCAAGAGCACCGCCCTCAAACTGATCGCCGGGCTGCTCAAGCCAAACCGCGGCCGGGTAAAGGTGGCCGACGGGCTGGCCCTGGGGGTGCTGCCCCAAAACCCCCAGGCCCTCTTCACCGAGCTGAGCGCCGAGGAGGAGCTCTTCGACGCCCTGGCGGACCTCCCCGGCACCGACCGCGCCCGCCGGGAGGGGGTGGAGGAGATGCTCGCCCTGCTGGAGTTGACCGACCGGCGCGCCGCCCACCCCTACGACCTGAGCGGGGGGGAACAGCAGCGGCTGGCCCTGGGCAAGATCCTCCTGCGCCAGCCCCAGATCCTGCTGCTGGACGAGCCCACCAAGGGCCTCGACCCCTTCTTCAAGGCCTCTCTGGCCAAGCTGCTCAAGTCTCTGCTGGCCCGGGGGCTCACCCTCTTCATGGTCTCCCACGACATCGAGTTCTGCGCCGAATACGGGGACACCTGCGCCCTCTTCTTCGACGGCTGCATCGCCTCGCAGGACCCGCCCCGCCGCTTCTTCGGCGGCAACAGCTTTTACACCACCTCCGCCAACCGGATGTCCCGCCACCTGTTTGCAGAGGCCGTCACCTGTCAGGATGTGATCACACTGTGCGCAATGAATTTGACCGCCAACAGCTCCGGGCCAGAAAGCGGCGCACCCTCCTCTCCGCCGCCATCATCTTTCTGCTGATCCCCCTCACCATCTTCGCGGGGGTGGCGTTGCTGGACGACCAGCGCTATCTCCTGGTCAGCCTGCTGATCGTCTTTTACACCTCCCTGCCCTTCTTCCTCGTCTACGAAAAGCGGCGGCCCAAGGCGCGGGAGATCGTGATGATCGCCATGATGGCGGCCCTGGCCGTCTGCGGCAACCTGCTGGGCTATCTGGCGGGGCCCCTGCAGCCGGGCACCGCCCTGGTCATCATCGCCGGCATCGCCTTCGGGCCCGAGGCGGGGTTTCTCACCGGGGCCCTGGCCCGGCTCTGCGCCAACCTCTTTTCCATGCAGGGGCCCTGGACCCCCTGGCAGATGTTTTGCTGGGGGCTGCTGGGCTTTCTGGCGGGGTTGGTCTTCAACCGCGCCGCCGCCAACCGCACCAACTCCCGCCAATTCCAGCTGGTGCAGGGGCCGGTGGTCTGCACCCTCCTCTCGGTGGCGGCGGCCCTGGCGGTCCACCTGCTGGGCACAGGGGCCCCCGCCGGGGGCCGCCTGGCGCTGCTGGCGGCCGCCCTCACCACCGTTGCCGCCGCCCTCGGCCTGGGCGTTTGGCAGTGGCAGCGGGCGGGGGACACCCTCCCCCTCCTCGCCGCCCTCCTCTGCCTGGGGCTGGCCGTTCCCCTGGCCCTCCTGGCGGACCGCTGGGACGGCGGGGGCGGCTTTCTCGGCTGGCGGCTCTACGCCTTCGGCGCCCTGGGGCTCCTCTGCGGGCTGGTCATCCAGCGCAGGCGGCTGCCGCTGGACGGATTGACCCTCGCCTCCTTCGGCTTTCTCACCACCTTCATTGTCTACGGGGGGATCATGAACGCCGCCGCCCTGGTGATGGCCAGCGCCCTCCCCGCCTCGGGCATGGGGCTCACCCTCCCCTCCCTGGGGCTCCTCTACCTCTCCGGCGTCCCCTACGACGCCCTCCACGGGGCGGGGACCGCCCTCTTCCTCTTCCTCTTCGGCCCCTCCCTCATCCAAAAGTTGGAGCGCATCAAGGTCAAGTACGGCTTCTACCGCTAAACCGGCAAAAAGGGGAGCCCCGGGACAGACTGCCTGTCCCGGGGCCCCCCTTTTTTGTCTCAATCCCGCTTCCAGCGCTTCAGTTGGGGGAAGACCGCCTCCATCTGCCTCCTGGCCTGGCCGGCGTCCATCCCCGACTGGGCCATGAGGGGGACGCAGAAGTCGATCATCTCCTCCATGGTGCAGTCGGCCAGAAACCGGCCCTTTTCGTAGCAGTATTTGCAGTAGTCGCGGCTGGGGCTGCCGTCGGCCTCGCTCCCCCTCATCTCCCCGCCTTCGCCCAATGGCATCCCGCAGGATTGGCAGTACGCTTCGCTCATTTGATACGCTCCTCTCTCCAAGGGGGTCTTCCCCTTTGCTGCCCCCATCCTACCGCAAAAAAGCTGACAGCAGTCTGTCCACTATCAAAAGGCCATTCCTTTTTTCTTTTGCCGCCGCTCCCCTCTTTGCCGGGGACGGGGTACTGCCCGGCGGGGGCAAAGGCCGGACCGTCGTCAAGACTGCACGGGACGGCCAGGCCCTCCTCCACCCGACCCGCCGCCAGGGGGACCATTGTGGCGCTTCCCCATCCGTGCTATACTCAAATCATGCCAATACGCCCCTCTTTTGGGGGCATCTGCCGGCACGCGGCCGAACGGGCCCCTCTCGGCGGCACCGGCACAGAAAAAAAGGAGGTCTACACCCTATGTCAGAGATCAAATGTCCCCTCTGCGGCTTTGCCGAACAGACGCCGGACGGGGCGGACTGCTGCCCCCGCTGCGGCACCCGCCTCGCGGGCGGCGAAGGGGAGAAAAAGCTGCTGGAAGCGCCGGGTACCTTTACGACCGAGGACAAGCAGTTTTTCGGGAAGATGAGCACAAGCGCGTCCATCTATCTCACCGACCGGCGGCTGCTGGCGATCCCCGAAAAGCTGGAGGGATTCAATCTGAGGACCGGGCTCACCGCCGCCGCTGTCAACAAGATGACCGGCCGGTACGGCGCCGTCTCCATCCCGCTGGAGGAGATCCAGGCTGTACGGGACGGCAAGCTCGGCCTGCTGCAAAAAGCGCTTGTGGTCGTCGCGGCGGACGGCGGGGTGCTAAAACTCACCCTGCCCAAGCAGGCGCAGTGGAAAGAGGCCATCCTCGCCGCCGCCCCCAACCTCCATTAAAGGAGAGCTCTGCCGAAGAGCTCCCTCTCCCAGGCGGGCCTCGGGGGGAAGGCCGCGCCATCTCTTTCCCCGGTCCCTCCTGGCGCAGAATCCGGAAGAAGGGCTGCACCCAGTTCTCCCCCCGTTCCTCCTGACGCAGACTTCGGAAGAAGGGCCGCACCCAGTTCTCCCCCCGCTCCTCCCGACGCAAGTCCTGAGGGGAAGACCGCGCTATCTCTTTCCCCGGCCCCTCCTGGCACAGACTCCGGAAGAAGGGCCGCACCCACCTCTCCCCTGCCTCTCCCAACGCAGGCCTCGAGGGGAAGGCCGCATCTATCTCTCCCCCTGGCTTCCCCCATCGCAGGCCTCGAGAGAAAGACCACACCCACCTTTTTCCTCGTCCTCCTACAGCGCAGACCCCGGAGAAAGGTCCCCCCAGCTCTCCTCTAGCCCCCCTGGCACAGGTCCTGAGGAGAAGGCTGCGCCCACCTCTCTGACCTCTCTTAATGCAAGTCCCGAGAGGAAGGCTGTGCTGCCTCTTCCCTTGGCCGCCCCGACGCAGACCCTGGAAAAAAGACGGTGTAGTCTCTTCCTCCCTCGCCGCGAGCTCCGGAGAAAAGGCCGCGCCGTCTCTCCCCACTTCCCCCGACCCACCGAGCACCCCCCCCCTGTCCCTATGTCCCCTTCCCTTTTCCCCCATGGAGCAGACAGGGCCAGCTTTCGCCTCCCCGGAAAAAGCCGGTTTCCCCTTTTCCCCTCTATCGCCGGCAGAGGAAACCAACAAGAAAAGGGGCCTCCCCCACCCCCTATCTGGGGCAGGCCCCTCTCCCTCCCACACAAAAAGGGCGGGTCACCGACACAATTGCCGGCGACCCGCTCTTTTTCTCTTTTCAAGCCGTCCGCAGACGGCCCTTCTTTTAGATGCGCAGCTTCTCTTCCAGTTCCCCCGCCTCTTTTTTCTCCGCAAAGGCGGCGTCGGCCTCTTTCAGCCAACCCTCCAGGGCGGTGCGCCCCTCCTCGTCAAGGAGAAAGGACTGCTCGCCCTCCACTGCGCTCTTGGCCCGGCAAAAGTACCCGTACCAGACCTCCGCGAGCAGCTGTCCCTCCTGGGGCCAGATCCGGTAGTTAAACCCCCTGTGGCTGCCCACATAGTCGTTTCCGCTCTCAAAGTAGTCCAGGTTGGGGACTTCCAACACCCGCTCTTCCACCGCTCATTTCCTCCCTTGTTCCAGGGGACAGGCCAGCCGTCCCCCGCGATCTCCTGTCAGACAGTATAGCAGATTTTTGCCGCCCCCGGTAGCTCTCCTCCCCGACCTGTCCCCCTGTTTTTCTCCCTTTTCGCCAAAAAATCAGGGCGGGATTTATATAAAGATTTCGTTAATTTCATTCGCCTTATTGTTAATAATGTGTTAAGATATACCCATCGCGACAAAATTCTTTTCTTTTCACGAAAGATGAGAGGTGTTGAAATGAAAATCGTCATTGTCGGCGACGGCAAGGTCGGTCTGGCCCTCACCGCCCGCCTGTCCCGCGCCGGGCACGACGTGGTGGTCATCGACCGCGATCCCCGGGTGCTGGAAGAGAGTTTACAGACCTATGACGTGATGGTGGTACAGGGCAACGGCGCCTGCAAGTCGGTGCTGGAGGAGGCGGGCATCGACACCGCCGATCTCCTCATCGCCGCCACCAGCAGCGACGAGATCAACCTCCTGTGCTGCATGGTGGCCAACAAGATGGCCAATGTCCACACCATCGCCCGGGTGCGCAGCCCCGAATACGCTGGCCAGCTCAACTTCCTCAAGGACGAGCTGGGCCTCTCCATGACCATCAACCCCGAGATGGCCGCCGCCCGGGAGATCGACCACCTGCTCCAGTTCCCCTCCTTCCTCAAGCGCGACCGCTTCGCCAAGGGGCGGGTGGAGATCGTGGAGCTGAAGATCTGCGCCGACTCCCCCCTGCGGGGCAAGCCCCTCTCCCAGCTCTACAAACTCATCCGGGTCAAGGTGCTCGTCTGCGCCGTCGAGCGGCGGGGGATGGTCTACATCCCCTCCGGCGCCTTCACCCTCGAAGAGGGGGACAAGATCTCGGTCACCGCCGACAGCAAGGACTTGGTGACCCTGCTAAAAAATCTGGGTCTCACCACCGAGCGCACCCGCAGCGCCCTCATCATCGGCGGCAGCCGCATCGCCTACTACCTGGCGCGCCGCCTCCTCTCCAGCGGCATCACCGTCAAGATCATCGAGCAGGACATCACCCGCTGCGAGGAGCTGGCCGCCCTGCTGCCCAAGGCCACCATCATCAACGCCGACGGCAGCCGGCAGGACATCCTGCGGGCCGAGGGGATCACCTCCACCGACGCGGTGGTCACCCTCACCGACATGGACGAGGAAAACCTCATCATCTCGATGTACGCCACCCATGTGGGGGTCCCCAAGAGCATCACCAAGATCAACCGGGCCGAGTACGTCGACACCTTCTCCGACCTGGGCATCGACACGGTCATCAGCCCCAAAGACCTCTGCTGCACCGACATTGTCCGCTATGTGCGCGCCATGGAAAACACCACCGGCGGTGCGGTGCAGACCCTGCACTACATCGTCGAGGGGAAGGCGGAGGCGCTGGAGTTCGTGGCCACCTCCGCCACCCGCCATCTGGACGAGCCCCTGACCCAGGTGCCCATCAAACCCAACATCCTCCTCTCCTGCATCCTTCGCGGGGGAAAGACCATCATCCCCCAGGGCTCCGACTGCATCCGCCTGGGCGACACCGTCATCGTCGTCACCACCGCCGAGCAGACCATCCGGGACCTGGGCGACATCTTCGCGGGATAGGCGGGGGAGGAAACTATGAACTGCGCGATCATCGGCCGCTACCTGGGCAATCTCCTGCTGTTGGAAGCGGCCTTCCTCGTCCCCCCCGCCGCCATCTCCGCCTCCCTGGGGGAGGAGGCCGCCCGCCGCGGCATCCTCCTGACTGTCGGCATCCTCGTGGTGCTGGGGCTCCTCCTGCGGCGGGCAGGGCAGAGATCCGGCTCCACCTTCTACGCCAAAGAGGGGTTTGTGTTGGTGGCCCTGGCCTGGGTGGTCATGTCCTTTCTGGGCAGCCTCCCCTTCTACTTCAGCGGGGAGATCCCCAGCCTGGTGGACTGCTTTTTTGAGACGGTCTCCGGCTTCACCACCACCGGTGCCTCCATCCTCACCGACGTGGAGGCCATGAGCAAGGGGCTGCTCTTCTGGCGCAGCTTCACCCACTGGCTGGGCGGCATGGGGATGCTGGTCTTCCTGCTGGCCGTCGCGCCCGGGCAAAAGGGGCAGGGCTTTACCCTGCACCTGATGCGCGCCGAGAGCCCCGGCCCCTCGGTGGGGAAACTGGTGCCCAAGATGCGCCAGACCGCCAAGATCCTCTATCTCCTCTACGTCGGGCTGACGATCATCTGCGTCCTCTTCCTGCTGGCAGGGGGGATGCCCCTCTTCGACAGCCTCTGCACCGCCTTCGGCACCGCCGGCACCGGGGGCTTCGGCATCAAAAACGACAGCATGGCCAGCTACTCCATCTACCTGCAGGGGGTCTGCACCGTCTTTATGGCCCTCTTCGGGGTCAATTTCAGCGTCTACTACCTCCTCTTCCGCAACTGGCGCGCCGCCCTTAAAGACGAGGAGGTGCGGCTCTACTTCGCCATCATGCTCAGCGTCTCGGCCGTCATCGCCTGCAACATCTACCCCCAGATGGGCTCGGTGGGGATGAGCATCCATGAGGCCACCTTCCACACCAGCAGCATCATGACCACCACCGGCTTTGCCATCTCCAACTTCGACCTCTGGCCGGAGCTCTCCCGGGCCCTTCTCCTGGTGCTGATGATTGCCGGGGCCTGTGCCGGCTCCACCGGCGGCGGCGTCAAGACCATCCGCCTGCTCCTCATCTTCAAGAACATGAAGGCGGGCTTTCGCAAGCTGCTCCACCCCAACAGCGTGGAGACGGTCAAGCTCAACGGCCGCCCGGTCAGCCGCTCGGTGCTCGAGGGGATCAACACCTACATGTCGGCCTACTGCCTGATCGCCATCGCCTCCCTGCTGGTCGTCTCCCTGGACAACTTCAGCCTGGTGACCAACCTGAGCGCCGTCCTCTCCTGTTTCAACAACATCGGCCCCGGGCTCGACATCGTGGGGCCCATCCACAACTACTCCACCTACTCCGACCTCTCAAAGATCGTCCTCAGCCTGGACATGCTCTTGGGGCGGCTGGAAATCTTCCCCATGCTCATCCTCCTGCGCCCCGCCACCTACCGGCGGCAGGCGTGAATGCCCCGCGCGCCAAAGGGAGAGGCCCGACCGGATTGCCGGTCGGGCCTCTCCCCCTCTATGGGGTCTTGCCGCTACTGGATCTCGGGGATCTGTGCGTCCCGCGGGTCGACCCAATCCCGGCCGTAGCCGGCGGCGATGGCCTGCCAGTCGGGGCCGGAGGCCTTGCAGTGGGTCACCCGCATGGGGTCCACCGTGGTGTCCCTCGCCCCCCGCAGCCCCCTCTTGAGCAGATTGGAATGCCCCGTCAGGGTGGGGGTGTAGGCCGGGTAGCGGGTGTCGGTGTCAAACTCGACATGCAGGTGGGGGCCGGTGGTAAGCTTCCCGGTATTCCCCACCGTGCCGATGCGGGTGTCCTTGGTGACCCGCTGCCCCTTTTTGACCCGCACGTCCGCCATGTGGTAGTACCGCCCCACCAGGGGCCGGTGCCCACCGTCAAAGTGGTTGGCGCAGTCGTCGTAGACGATGCCCACCACGTAGCCGCAGACGTTGTCCCAGCCGGCAAAGGCCACCGTGCCCTCGCCCTGGGCGTAGACGATGGGGCCGCCGGTCATGTCCTGCCCGTAGTGCGGGGCCCCAAACTCCCGCTGGTAGGCGCCGCCCCACTTGTAAGACGCGGTCACCCGCGTCCGGTTGAGGGGCTGGATCAGTCTCTGTGCCATCTCTCACTCCCCCTTTTTGCCGCTGGACGGCTGTTTTGCAAAATAGAAGGTGATCACCGCTGTGGCCACCGTCATAAAGCTCTGCACATCGATCCTCCCCGCTGCCGACAGCGCGCAGAAGACCCCCATCACCATTAGGGTGATGATGCTCTTGACATCGATGAGCCGCGCCAACTTCTCCTTCACCTGCACTTGTACCCCTCCTTTAAAGTGTCTGGACATACCAGATAAAAAATCCCAGCAGGACCGAGACAATGGCCCCGCTCATCCCCCACAGTGCCTTGGTCAGCCCCTGTAAAGAATGGGTCAGGCTGTCGAACTTTTCCTCGAGACGGGCGAGCTGCACCGCGTGGTGGTCCAGCTCCTGGCTCTTTTGGTCCACCCGCCCCTCCAGCCTCGAAAAACGCTCGGTGCAGTATTCGTTGGGACAGGTCGACATCACTGCCCTCCTCTGTTCTCGCTGACAGTGGGGGCCTCTCCCCAGACGTTGGGGATCAGCCAGTCCTGCACCTGCTTGGGGTAGCTCATCAGCCGCTGCCGCCCCTCTTCCGAATTTTTCAGCGCCTCGCTGTGGCCCTCGGGAATGGTGTATTTGGCCCCGCCCAGGTCCACCGTCAACTGCGCTTTGATCTGGCAGCCGTCCCGGTCGACCGCGTCCAGTCGAAATGACAGCCGTTCGTCCTGTAAATCAACCATCTGTCCCGCAATGTAGATCTGTTCCATATCTCTCTCCTCCTAAGCAATTCGGTAGACAATGCCACCGGTAATCACGTCGTCGCCACTGCCCGAAACTTCGCGCCCACTCAGGGTCCAGGGGCGCCCGCCCGAAAACCCCATCAATCGAAACCAGTTGCTTCCAGCATAACACCCCGGGAAGACCGACGGCGCCGGATTGTTGCTGGAGGCATTGATGTAAAAGCACACATTTGTGTAGAACAAATTGCCGACGCCGAATGAATCACTCGTATACGGCAGGCCGGAAAACTCCATCTCCCCCCCGTTGGTCTTGGTGCTGGAAATGTGGATTTCAAATTGAGCGTACACGAGTTTGCCAATCCGCACATAGCGCCCGCTCTTAGAGCCGATGTTGAGCTGCGCGCAGTTCGGCGTCCAGCTGCCCACCTCGTAATCTCCTACCGGCTTTCCGTTGTTCTGAAACATCTGGTAGGTGGCGTAGACATTTTGGTTCGGCAGATAGGTGTTCCCGCCATTTCCAAAGATGATCTCGGTCTGCGTGGCCGCGTCCTTTTGATAGCGCAGCCCCTGGTTGGCACTGGCGCAAAAATAGTTGGCGCGCACCGTTCCCCCGGCAGTCAATCCCCCGGAAATACTGGCGTTTCCGCCCGAGAGGGGCACCGCCCCCACCTGGGCCGCCGTGTGGGTGTGCCCCGCAAGGGCCGCGCCGACCTGGGCCGCCGTCACCCCGTGGGGATTTTGCTTGTTGCCGGTGTGGCTGCCCAGCGCCGCCTGCACCGCCGCCGCACTGCCGGTCGCATCGGCCCCCACATCGCCGGCCGTCGGCATCTGCACCAGCTTGCCCGCGCCGTCCAGGGTGGCGATCCCATCCGCCTGTCCCCTGCTGTCCGCCAGCGCCTGCAGCGCATCCTGCTCGGCAATGCCCCCCGGCTGCCCCTTGCTCTCGGTGATCTGGTTGATCTGTGCCTGCAGGGACCCCGCCACATTGTCCGTCAGCTGGTCCTTGATGGTGTCGAACCAGCCCTGAAATTCCTCGTTTTTGCCGGTGCGGTACTCCTCTGCCCAGGCGTCCAACTGCGCCATCAGCTGGCTGAAATCCATCTGGTCGAACCCCTGGGTGTACCCGCAGACCGCCTTGTCCGTCCGGGTATCCTGCACCGCCGACTGGGTCAGGGCGATCGCCCCCGTCTCCACCTTCACCAGCGCCAACTGCAGGTCGTACACCTGGCTGTCCCGGCGCAGGGCGGGGGGCTGCGGGTTGTTGGCAGGCGTCCCCTCGACCACGCACACCCCCATCACCTTTTCCGGCAGATCCCACCGCAGCACCACCGCGTCCTTGCGGGGCAGCGAGGGGTGCGCTGTGGGCACGGTGACCTCGACCGCCTCATCGCTGCGGTAAAAATACCCGTTGATCCAGGCCCGTCCCGGCGTGACCTGCAGCTTCATCGACCCGTCGGCCAGTACCTGCGACCCGTTTTGGTAGACGCCGTTTGGCACCAAAGCTGCAATTCGCTGGGCCGGAAAATCCTCGTCATAGGCCAGCCCGTTAAAATATCCGTATTGTTCCGCCATCTGCAAATCCCTCCTTTTACAACTGCAACGTCTCTGGAAGGGGGGTCCCCAGCACCGGGATCACCTGGTGCACCCCGCCCTCAAAGACCTCTTCTATCTCGGTGACCCGGGCGTCCAGCCGGATCCCCCACCGGGAATCGTAGACGCTCACCACATCGCCCAGCGCCCAGTCCTCCCCGTACACAAAGGGGGCGGTGGGCAGAATGGAGGAGTCGAAGTTTTCCGCCACCTGGCTCTCCGCCAGCTTCTGCAGTCCCTCCTGGCGCAGGAGCGCCCGGTACTCCTCCTCTGTGCGCTCCTCCCGCCGCAGGCCGCCGGCATCGACGTAGAGCATCCGCCGGTCACCCCCGCCGCTTCGGTCCACCTCCACCACCATCCGCTCGCCGTTTTCGGCCTCCTCCCCGGCCACCAGGGCCACGTTTTTGTAGCCGGTGGCCGAATAGGTGTAGACCGGGGCGAGCAGATTGTCATACAGGTCGCTGAAGATCACCTGGGCGTTCTCCGTCTGTTCCAGCGTCCGAACGGTCCCCTGGTAGATGGCCAGCTGAAGGGCGCCGTCTCCCAGCACCTCCAGGTAAAACCCCAGGTTGTAGGCCTTTGCCAGGGCGGAGACGATCTGCAGGTCGCTCTTGAACCGCGCCTGCAGCTGAACGGTCTCCTCCGCTCCCCCGCCCCCAACAGAGGGGTCTACCAGCGCCTTCACCCCCCCGGCCGCCACCGCCTTGCGCATGGCCTCGACCGCGCTGCAAGAGCAGGCAAACAGCGGTTGGATGTGCTGGTCCAGCCGGGCGGAGAGCATGCGGCCGGTCACCGACATCTCCTCCCCCTCCAGCTTGATCCCCGCAATCTCCCCCTGCTCCCGGCAGTCCAGCCGCTGCAGCCGGGCCCCTGGGCGGAGGAGGGCGACATTCTCTTTGCTGGCGGGGAGGTGCAGCTCAAACTCCCCCGGCTCGGTGTATTTCCGGCGCCAGCGCAGGGAGCCGAATTGGTCGATCACCCCGTGCCACGAAAGCCCTTGGCCGATGGGCGGGTACACATACAGTTCCATCTCTCAAGCCCCCCAGTATTCCAGGGTGTACTCCAGCTTCACATCCAGGTGTTCCACCCCCTGTTTCGCGCCGTACTGATAGGTGTTCTTCCCGGGGTACAGCTGGATCCAGTCGTTTGCCAGGGGCCAGATCTCCGGGTGGGAGACCCCGTTGAGGAGTGTCCGCTTCTGGCCGCGCCCGGTCGTCACCACCACCGTGTCCCCCTCCGCCATCTCCAGTTCAAGCGCCAACTTGCCCCCGCTCCCCAACTCGGCGAGAGAGGGGTCCTTGACCGGCCCCCGGGCCACAAAGGTAATTGTCAGGCCGCAGGCCACGTTCTGGTCGTTTTGCACCTCCACGATCCGCTCCGCGATCCGCCGGGCGGTCATGATGGGGGCGCCGTACACAAAGGGAAAGCGCACCAGCGGCTCCCAATAGGCCATGTTCACCACCGACCGCTCCGGCGCGCGAAACAGCGGATAGGGGCAGATGAGGGAGATGCTCACATCCCGGGTCTTCCCCTGCAGCGCAAACTCCACGCTCTCCACCTGGTAGTCGATGATCTTCTCCCGGCCCCCCTGTTCCCAGTAGGTGAGGGTCCCCCTCTCCCGGGGCTGAAAGAAGCCGAAAAGCCGCTCTCTCTGGGCCGCGTACTCCCCTTTGATCGCCGCGGTGATGACGATGTTCCTCTTCTGGGCGCAGCTGCTCTGCCAGCTCTCCCCGTCCATTCCGTCCTGCCGCTGGGTGCTCACCTCATAGGCAGCCGAGGTCAGCCCGGTGGCATCCTTGAGCCAGAGGGGCAGAAAATACCCAAAGGAGACCTTCTCCCCCCTGCTGTTTTCACAGGTAATTTTCTTCTGTGTGATCAAGCGAATTTCACCCCCATCACCATCTGGCGCATTGCATTGCGGTTGAGCCGCGCCGTCTCCGCCGGCGAAAGGGCTTTGGGGCTGTAGTTATTCACCGTCTGGTTGAGGACCACCCCGCCGGGCACCCCGGCAGAGGCGGCGGCCAGTGTGCTGGGGGAGATTCCCCCCGCCAGCACAATCCCGCCAAAGCGGGTGGGAATGGCGGCAGCCATCTGCCTGCTGACATGTTCCATCTCATCTACAAATCCAACGCCAATGCCTTTGGCCAGATTTACACCCACCTTGTCCCGAAAAACTCTGGACGGGGAGTGAATTTTAAAGAGGCCAAAGAACTTGTCGAGAATCATCTTGGCCACCTTTTTCACCGCTTCAATCGCGTGTTTGACCCCCTCGATCAGCCCCTGTGCGAGTCCTTTTAGGATGTCGATACCCACCTGCAGCCAGTCGGTGTTCAAAAATGTGTCGATGATTTTCTCAATGATTCCGGGGATCTCATCGATGAGCTGTGGAATCGCCTGCACCAGTCCCATGGTCACCGCAAGCAGCAAATCAAGTCCCGCATCAATCAGTTCCGGCAGATGGTCGAGCAGCGTATTGACAATGGTCGGAATCAGGTCGACAATCTGTTGAACCAACTGCGGCAAGGCGTCTACAATCCCATTGATGAGGGCCACCAGCAGCGCGATCCCCGTCTCGATGATCTTGGGCAGATTCTCGGAGATGAGGTTTGCCAGCGTCGGCACCATCGCCATGAACTGCTCCATCAATTCTGGAAGGGCCACCGTGACGCCCTCCATCAGATTTAAGAGCAGCTCGACGCCGGCATTGATGAGCAGCGGCAGGTTTTCGATGATCACCTGGCTGACCTGCCCAATGATTTCCGGCAGCTGGCCGATGAGAATGGGAACCACCGTGTTGAGACCGTTGATGAGCTGTAAAAACAGCTGTATGCCGGCCTCTAGTACAACGGGCAGTAGATCCGGCAGTAGGGTGACCATACTGGTAATAAGTGCTACAAATCCCCCCACTAAGACCGGTAACAGCATATTGATCAACGTCGGCAGGGATTCTCCCAAAGCCGTCAGTACCGCGACCACCACGGTGTTCAGGCCCTCCAAAATAGTGGGCAATTGCTGAGACAGCAACACGATCCCATCGGTAAACAACCTGGTGAGCCCATCTGCAAGCAGGTTCCCGTCTCCCCCCTGAAAGATGCTGCTAAGGGCGGTTGTGAGCTGTGGCCCAAAGGCGGTGAGCAGCCCGCTCAGCCCCTGAAACATCGGGGCAAACGCCTCGTTGAGCACGCCTTGGGCGCTCCCCTTCACCTCCTCAAACTGCTCTTTAAAAGCCTCTCCCACCTCTGTACTCATGGCGGCGCTGTAGATATTTTTGGCGTAGTCTACAAACTTGTCCTTTGCGTAGGAAACCAGCGAGACAGCTGCCTTGGTGGCCGCCCCGATGGTGGCGGGCAGCGACTTCGCCATCGCCGCGCCAAAGCCGGTCAATGCCGACTGCATCCCCGAAAGGGCCACTCGGAACCCACCGGCCAGCTTCTGCCCCAGTGCGTTCACGCTCGACTGGTCAAATGCCTCCTTTAAGCTGCCCTTCGCTGCATCGGCAAAACCGTCCATATTGGTCCTGGCGTGCAGGTACTCCTCCTGCAACTTGCTCACGGCCAGCTGGTGCTCCAAAATCTTGTCTTTTGCATCGTCTACGGCTTTCTTCTCGTCTTCCGTCAAGTCGGTGTACTGTTTTTTCCCCTTGGTCAGCTCAGAAAGCGCCTCTCTGGCACTGTTGAGCGCTTGGATCTGCTTCCCCTGCTCGGCAGACAGGATATCCAGTACCTTCTTTTGCTCTTTTGCCTGGCTGTTGAGAAGAAGCAGTTTGCTCGTCGTCACGCCGATTGTGCCGCCAAACAGCTTGAACTTCTGTGAGACGTAGTCCATCTGCGCCTGCATCGTCTTCATCGTCTGCCCCAGCAAATCCAGCTGCTTCTGCACAGCGTCGCTCCCCTCAACCTTGAAGTCAAACGTCATCGCATTCGCCAAATCCTCTCCTCCTTTCCCTCTCTTTAGAAGGGGCGGGCGGCCAACGACCCCCCGCCCCTTCTCTCTTTTCCCTACGGGAGGTCGGGGATCATCTCCTCATCCAGCGGCCGCACCGGCCGCTCCTTTGCCCCCTGGGCGATCTGCCAGCAGGCGATCAAGTCGCACAGCTCCCCCATCGGCATCGCGCACAGCTCTCGGCGGGGGATCCCCAGCATCCTCCCGTAAAACCAGTACCACGCAGTGCTTACCGGCCCTGCGCGGCCTCCCCGTTTTTTGGGTCGGCCTGCACCTCGACCTCTCTGCCCTGGCCCAGCTGCATCGCCTCGGTCAGGGCCTCTGTGATCCGCCCGGCGTCCTGCGCGCCCAGCAGGCACTTCAACTGCTCTTCGGTGAAGGGCTCTTCCTCTCTCCCCTCCATCACCCGGCAGTACTCGGCCCCCTGGCGGAGCAGGACCGCCAAAATCCAGAGGATGTCGCCCAGCGCCTCGTGGATCGGCTTTTCGTCAAAGGCCGAAAAGGCCTCCTGCATCCCCTCCAAGCTGCCGTAGCGCCTGCCGATCTCCTCCACCGCACCCAGCGAGAAATTCAGCGGGCACTGCCGGCCGGCCAGCTCAATGTAACTCAGTCTCTCCATCGGCTCTCCCCCTTACGCCTGGGGCTCGGGAGAGGGGGCCCCAATGTGCAGCACCTGCTTGATGTAGGCCTCCGCCTTCTCCTCGCTGTCCAGGGTGGCCTCCCTCTTCCAGACGTGGGTGGCGCTGTCGTCCCGGAAGATGGCCCCCTCGATGGCCGGGGTCTGCCATTCCACCGCCTCGCCCTGGGTGGTGGCGCTGTCCTCCGGCACCTTGAACTGCACCTTGGTGAAGATGATGGCGCGGTAGGCATAGCTGCCGCTGCGCTTTTTCTTGATGATGATCCCCACCCCCAGATAGGGGGCGACGGACTCGTCGTCGTACACCAGCTCGGTGACCTCCTCCTCGCCCACGGTCACCTCGTTGGTCTTGAGCCCCAGCAGGACTTTGCTCGCCTCCTGCAGCAGGTCGTCGGTGGTAATGGTCAGGGTGCCGCCGGCAAACGAGCTGTCGCTCTCCACCACCATGTTGTCGGCGTACAGGTTGTTCTCCTCGCCAGCCTCGATGCTGGCAGACAGTTCCACCGCCTTGCCCATCAGGCCGCCGCCCTGGTAGCTGACGGTGCCGCCCTCGCTCTGATACAGGGCATAATACGGTTTGCTCACGCCAATAGTCGCCATCTTGATCCGCTCCTTTTAAAAATTTATTTGCAAACGCCTCTCTCGGCGGTCTGCACCCTCTCAAAAGCCCTCACAGGCTGACCCAGCGCCAGCGGTGCTTGACCAGCCCCGCGTCCCGGTCGTAGCCGCTGCTCTCCCAGGAAAACGCCAGCCTCGCCCCGCGCAGCGCCTCTTCCACCGCGGCAAACAGGGGGTCTTCCTCCAGGGTGGTGTAAAGTTCTACCATCCCCTTCATCCCCCGTTCCCCCGGCTGGTTGTCGGCGGCCCGCCCCCCGGCCGGGCCGGTCTCTCCCCACACCAGGCAGCGCCCTGTGCCGCTGGGCGGGAACTGCCAGTACAGCGCCACCCCATCCTGCAGCGCGCCGGTCAAAACGGCCTTGATCTCCGCTTTTGTCAACGTCTGTCCCCCCTTTATCGTCTGGGCTCACCGCCCTGGTTTTCCTGCACCGCCGGCCCCTTCCCCTGCCGCTTCGCTGCGGTGTCTCTGCCACATCGGGGGAGTGTCCTCCCCTTTCACAATTTCAGTATACCGCCCCCCGGCCGTCCTTTTCGTCAAATGCGTCCCTCCTCCTTCACCCAGAACCGGCGGCACTTTTTGCGGGGATACTGCTCGTCGTACTCGCCGATGGCAAAGGCCACCCGCTGCCAGCTCATCCCCTCGAGGTAGCGCAGATTCAAGATCTGCCGCATCTGGCTGTCCTCCACCTCGCCCAAAAACGCGTAGCCCTCTTCCACCCGCATCAAATATTCGCGAACGGTGGCCTGCAGGCGGCGCTCCAGCTCCCGCATCTCGGTGCCGATCTCCTCCTGCGCCATCTCCCCTTCACACGGCCGCCGCATCGTCCACCTCTCCTGCGCCCTGCGCAGCCGCTCCAACTGCCCCTGCAGCAGCTTGACCTCCCGCTGCAGATGGGGCAGCTCCCGCCATTCTCTCTCCGTCATTTTCCGTCCTCCTGTATTCTTTGCCCCCGCTGGGAAACACTGAAAGCAAGCCATCATCTCATCCCAAAGGAGGTTTTTTCATGTCCGCCAACGCCAACTTCTACCTCAACGACCCCGCCCTCTCTCCCTACTTCAACTCCCTCCCCGTCGCCGTCCGCAAAATCATCCTCGACTCGGGCGTCGAGGTCTCCACCCTGGGCGAGTTGCAGCAGATTGCCGAGCACTACCGCGACAACCTGGTTTCCGAATAATTCGTTTCTTTTCAGAAACGATAGAGGCGCACCTCCCCCTTGGCGCAGCGCCTCTTCATCTGTGCTTTTCTCCCAGCCTGTTCGCCGGCAACTACCCCAGCCAAAAAAGGGGGGAGCAGGGCCGTTCACCATTCAGGCGCCACGCCACTTTTGGGCGACGCCCTCTATTTCTTTTTCGCAACTCCGTAAGTACAGTATACCGCTTTTGTTTCTAATTTGCAACTATTTTTAACCGTTTTGTTTCTTTTTAATTTTGTCCTTCACCAACCGACAGCCCGCCAGATTGTCTCTGCATGGAATACACTTGCGTTTTTATTGTAGACAACCGCCCCTTTCTCTGGTATACTGCCAAACGTGTGACAAAAGAAAAAAGGGGCGTTATCATGTCATTTTTGGAATCTCTCGTATCGGTTGCAAACGACTATCTCTGGAACTACTTCCTCCTCTTTCTACTCTGCGGGGCGGGCATCTATTTCACCTTCCGCCTGCGATTCGTGCAGGTGCGCCGCTTCGGCCAGAGCTGTAAAGAGGTCTTCGGCAAGATCCGCTTCAGCGGGAAAAAGGCTGGCGATGACGGCATGAGCTCGTTTCAGTCCCTAGCCACCGCCGTGGCCGCCCAGGTGGGCACCGGCAACCTGGCGGGGGCCGCCACCGCCATCGTTATGGGCGGGCCCGGCGCCATCTTCTGGATGTGGCTCTCCGCCTTCTTCGGCATGGCCACCATCTTTGCCGAGGCCAGCCTGGCACAGGCCCACCGCACCCAAAAGGACGGCGCGGTCATCGGCGGGCCGGTCTACTATATAAAAGCCGCCTTTAAGGGGCGCTTCGGCAGGGTGCTGGCCGTCCTCTTCTCGGTCTTCATCATCCTCGCCCTGGGCTTTATGGGGAACATGGTCCAGGCCAACTCCATCTCCTCGGCCTTCGCCACCGCCTTTGGCGCCAACAAACTGGTCGTGGGCATCGTCATCGCCGTGCTGGCCGGCTTTGTCTTTATCGGCGGCATCCGCCGCATCGCCTCCCTCACCGAGAAGATCGTCCCCTTTATGGCCGTCGTCTACATCCTGGGCTGCGCCGTCGCCCTGGCCTTTCACGCCGGCTCCATCGGCGACGCCTTCCGCCAGATCTTTGTGGGCGCCTTCTCCCCCACCGCCGTGCTGGGGGGCGCCTGCGGCATCGGGGTGCAAAAGGCCATGCGCTACGGGGTGGCCCGCGGCCTCTTCTCCAACGAGGCCGGGATGGGCTCCACCCCCCACGCCCACGCCCTGGCCCAGGTGGAGCACCCCTGCCAGCAGGGCGTCGTCGCCATGATGGGGGTCTTCATCGACACCTTTGTGGTCCTCACCCTCACCGCCCTGGTGATCCTCACCAGCGGCCAGTACGGCTCGAGGGCGGACGGGATCGAGCTGACCCAGGCGGCCTTCACCGCCACCTTCGGCTCGTTCGGCAACAGCTTCATCGCCATCTGCCTGCTCTTCTTCGCCTTCTCCACCATCGTGGGCTGGTTCTTCTTCGGCCAGCAGAACATCGTCTACCTCTTCGGCAAAAAGGCCGTCCTCCCCTATGCCCTGCTGGTGGTGGGCTTCATCGTCCTGGGTTCCCTGCTCAAGCTGGAACTGGTCTGGTCCCTGGCCGACCTCTTCAACGGGCTGATGGTCATCCCCAACCTGCTGGGCCTGTTGGCCCTCTCCGGCTCCGCCTCCCGCCTCTACCGCGACTACGCCCGGTCCCCCCTGCTCGCCAAGGCCAAAAAGGGGCGGCAGTGACCCATTCCACAACAAAAAAGGCCCGAGACCGCGCCTTCGGTCTCGGGCCCTTTTTTGCTTTTTGGCAGTCGCCTACTTCTGTGCCTCCTGCCGCAGCTCCACCCGGCGGATCTTGCCGCTGATGGTCTTGGGCAGCTCCTCCACAAACTCCACGATCCGCGGGTACTTGTAGGGGGCGGTGTTCTTTTTCACGTACTGCTGGATCTCCTTTTTCAGCTCCTCGCTGGGGGCATAGCCCCGGGCCAGCACGATGGTGGCTTTCACCACCTGGCCCCGCACCGGGTCGGGGGCCGCCGTCACCGCGCACTCCAGCACCGAGGGGTGCTCCATGATGACGCTCTCGATCTCAAACGGCCCGATCCGATAGCCGGAGGACTTGATCACGTCGTCGGTGCGCCCCACAAAGAAGAAGTAGCCGTCCTCATCCCGCCAGGCGGTGTCGCCGGTGTGGTACATCCCGTCGTGCCAGGCCTCCTTTGTCAGGGCCTCGTCCAGGTAGTAGCCGATGAACATCCCGCAGGGCTTCCCCCTGTCGGTGCGGATGACGATCTCCCCCACTGCGCCGGGCACACAGGAGCGACCGTTTTCGTCCACAATGTCCACGTCGTACTGGGGGCTGGGCTTGCCCATGGCCCCCATCCGCGGCTCGGCCCCCAGCAGGTTGCCCACCGTCAGGGTGGTCTCGGTCTGGCCAAACCCCTCCATCAAGGTCAGGCCGGTGGCTGCCTTCCACTGGCGAAACACCTCGGGGTTGAGGGCCTCGCCGGCGGTGTTGGAGTAGACCAGGGAGGACAGGTCGTACCTGCTCAGGTCTTCCTTTATAAAGAAGCGGTACATGGTGGGCGGCGCGCAGAAGGTGGTGATGTGGTACTTGGCAAACAGGGGCAGGATCTTGTTGGCGTCAAAGCGGTCGAAATCGTAGGTGAAGATGCAGTCCTCACACAGCCACTGGCCGTAGAGTTTCCCCCACATGGCCTTCCCCCAGCCGGTGTCGGAGATGGTGAAGTGCAGTCCCCCCGGCCGGTTGTTGTGCCACCAGCGGGCGGTCACCACATGCCCCAGCGGGTAGGTGAAGGAGTGGGCCGCGATTTTCGGATACCCAGTGGTGCCGGAGGTGAAGAACATCAGCATCGGGTCCTCGTTGTCCGGCGCCTCCTCGGGGGCCGGGCGGGGGAACTCGCCGGGGAAGGCCCCGTACTCCGCGTCAAAGGACCGCCAGCCCGGCCGCTCCCCGTTGACGCAGATTTTCAGCTCCACCGTGGGGCTCTCCGCCATGGCCAGGTCCACCTCGTCGGCCACCGTCCCGTCGCAGGTGCAGACGATGGCCTTCACCCGGGCGGCGTTGAAGCGGTAGACAAAGTCCTTCTTCATCAGCTGGTTGGTGGCGGGGATGACGATCGCCCCCAGCTTGTGCAGCGCCAGCACCGCAAACCAGAACTGGTAGTGGCGCTTGAGCACCAGCATCACCACATCCCCCTTGCCGATGCCCATGTTGGCAAAGTAGTGGGCCGCCCGAGAGGACTCCCGCTTGAAATCCCCAAAGGTGAAGACCCGCTCCTCCATTGCCTCGGACAGCCAGACCATGGCCCGCTCGTCGGGTTTGGTCCGCCCCAGTTCGTCCATCACGTCAAAGGCAAAGTTAAAGTGTTCCGGCGGGTGAAAGGAGATGCCGGTCAGCCGCCCCTTTTCGTCCACCGTCTCCTCGGTAAATCTCTGGTAGATCATCTCGCTCACTTCTCATCACGCCCTTCCACAACCATTGCCAAAAATTCGCAGTCCTCGCCCTCGGCGGCGATCATCCCGTGCCCGTGGCTGGAGTCGTAGTAGATCGAATCCCCCGCGTGCAGCACCGTGTAGTGGTCCTCAATGCGCACCTTCAAGCTCCCCTTGAGGACAAAATCGAACTCCTGCCCCTTGTGGCGGGAGAGGGCGATCTCCTGGTTTTGCTCTTCCTTCCGATAGGGAGCTTTGACCAAAAAGGGCTCGCACATCCGCCCCCGCAGCAGATAGGCCAGGTGTTGGTACTCAAACCCCGCCCGGCGGCGGATGGGCATCCCCTCGCCCCGGCGCACCACGGTGAAAAAGGACAGCTTCGGCATCTCGCCGGTGATCAGTTCGGTCAGGTCCACCCCCAGGTGTTTGGCGCAGTTGTAGAGGAAGGTGAAGGAGAAATCCTCCTCCCCCTCCTCCAGGCGCAGGTACTCCTCCACCGCGGTGTCGGTGACCTGGGCCATCTCCTCGGGGGTGGTGTCGGTCATCTGGCGCAGGCCCCGCAGTCTCTCGGCAATTTGGCTGATTTCATTTTGCAGCATTGCAATGTCCTCCTCTGACTCTGGTTTTGTTTCCCTGTTGGACGTGGGCCCTGCCGTGAAGGCAAGAAAAAAAGCCCCGCCCCCCTGACCGACCCGCCCTCCCGGGCGGATCGGTTCAGAGAGACGAAGCCGACTGTTTTTCATCGCTGCTCCGCGGTACCACTCTCAGTTGCCCCTCAAAAGGGCCGCTCAGCCGTGTCCAACAACACGCTCCCCTCTAACGGTGGGATACCGGCGACACTTACTCCCCCTTTTGGGTTTCACTGCGCAGCTCCGGGGTGATCGGCGGCGGAACGGTCCGCCGGGCCAAGGCCCTTCCACACGGTTTCCTTCACGCCTTTCACCAACCGGCGCTTCTCTGTAAGGTCCCGTCTGGTCCGCTGTCCCCTTCTGGGCTTTTTTGCTCTTTGCTGTAGCCCCAAAATACCACAATCCACCAGGGTTGTCAACCGCCCTTTGCCAATCTTTTTTCGCCCCTCGCCCTCTCTGCGCGCCGGTGGCAAAAGAGGGGTATTGCCGCTGTCTCGGCCACTCCGCCCGTTTTTCTCCCCCCTCCCCTTGCGCTGTGGCGCTTTCCCTTCCCTCGGTTAAAAAAGGGCATCGCCGTCACCCCCGTTTCACCGATTTCCCCGATCCTGCCCTCTGCCAAAACACCCCTATCCCCGGTCGAAAAAGAGGGCACTGTTGCCTCTCCCCCCTCTTCGCCGTTTCCTCCCACCCTTCTCCCCGCTGGAGCGCCTCTCATCCTCAATTGAAAAAGGGGGACATTGCCGCCGCCGTTCCCGCTTCACCGACTCCCCCCGATCCGTCCCTGCCGGGTACCTCCTTTCCTGAGCGACAAAGTGGGGAACGCCACCGTCACCTCCGCTCCGCTATTTTCTCCCTCCCTTTCCGCCGAGGCAGTCCCCCCTTCTCCGGTCGAAAAAGGGGAACGCACCACCGCCTCCCCACTTCTCCGTTTTCCCTCGCCCTTTCCTCCACCAGAACGCTTCTACCCTCGCTCAAAAAAGAGAGAATGACCACTGCCATCCCCCTTTTGCCGGTTTTTTCTCCTCCCCTCCCTCACCGCCCCCTCTTCCAGTCAAAAAACGGCGAGGCGTCCGCCTCCCCCACTTCTCCAGTTTCCCGCTCCCCTCCTCCCCCTCCAGACCATCCCCCCTTCCCCGGTCGAAAAAGGGGCCAAAAATTGGTTTTCATGCTTTTTTTGCGGGCGGGAGTGTGCTATGATATACAAATGGATGCGCCCGGGAAGTGCGGTACCACCCGCCCCGGCGCAGCATCAGTGAGAACACAGCGGCCGGGCGAAGATCGCCTGCCGACTTTCAGGAGGTATTTCAAATTGGCAGAATTCAAATACGAAATTGTGGACATGATCGGCGTTCTCTCTGAAAACGCCAAGGGCTGGACCAAAGAGCTCAACCTCATCAGTTGGAACGAGCGGGAGCCCAAGTACGACATCCGCGAGTGGTCCCCCGACCACAGCAAGATGGGCAAGGGCGTCACCATCACCAAAGAGGAGCTCTACTCCCTCAAAGAGCTGCTGATGGAACTGGAGATCGAGGCCCCGGACGACGAGCCCGCCCTCTAAACCCCGCCCCTTTCGGCCCTGCGGCGGGCCGCCCCAAATCCCATCACAGAGAGGACAGTGCACCCCCTATGGAAATTGCCCTTGCAGTATCCGGCCAGGTCGTGGTGATGGTCATCATCGCCGTCTGCGGCATCCTGCTGAAAAAGACCGGCAAGATCAGCGACGCCCTCACCACCCCCCTGAGCAACATCCTGCTCTACCTGGTCTCCCCCATGCTGATCATCAACTCCTTCCTGCGCCCTTTTGACGCGGCAGAGTTCCGCCTCTTCCTCTACGCCTTTGCGCTGGGGGTGGTGGTGCAGGGCATCTGCGTCCTCACCGGCACCCTGATCTTCCGCCAAAAGGGCGACCCCCTAAACGGCATCAACCGCTACGGCACCGGCTACTCCAACGCCGGGTTCATCGGCATCCCCCTGGTGCAGGCCAGTCTGGGCTCCACCGGGGTGTTCCTGCTGGTGGGCTTCCTGGCGGCCTCGGGCATCTTCATGTGGACCAACGGCGCCAAAGAGGTGTCAAACGGCCGCTATAAAATCAACCTGAAAAAGGCCCTCATCAACCCCAGCAACATCGGGGCGGCCATCGGCTTTCTGCTCTACATCTGCCGCTTCACCCCGCCCACCGTCTTCACCGGGGCCATTCAGAACATCGCCAACCTGAACACCGCCTCCTCCATGCTGATCATCGGCATCCTCATCTCCAACGTAAAGCCCAAAGAGCTGGTTAAAAACAGGGAGGTCTTCCAGGTGGCGGTGGCCCGCCTGCTGCTCTGCCCCCTGCTGATTTTGGGGCTGGGGTGGCTCCTCTGCCAGACCGGCATCGACAACATCGAGTTCGCGGTGATGGTCAACCTGATTGCCAGTTCCACCCCCTCGGCGGTGGCCACGGCCATGTTCGCCAACATCTTCGGCGCCGACGACGTCTACGCCGGCAAGATCGTGGCGGTCACCACCATCTGCTCGGTCATCACCATCCCCGCCGTCCTCTTCCTCTCCACCTTCCTCATCCCCGTGTGAAGGCGGCCGGTTTCCCCCGCGCCTGTAAGCCCCCCGCAGCACTGCGCTGCGGGGGGCTTTTTTGTGGGCAACTGTGGCCTTTTCACAAAGCCGCCCCGCCCCTTTGCAGCGTTTGGGAGAAAACCCCACTTTCCCCTTGACCTCCCCCAAAAGCTGCCCCTATACTAAAATTCAAAGCCAAGGCAATAAAAGGAGGGTTTTCCCATGCAATCGACACCCCGAAAAGTCATCCTCGACGTGGACACCGGTTCCGACGACGCCATCGCCATCATCATGGCCGACCTCTCTCCCGACATCGACCTGTTGGGGGTCTGCGCGGTCAACGGCAACCAGCCCCTGTGCTACACCCTGGAAAACACCCTGCGCATCGTCGAGCTGCTGGGGGCGCAGGAGCGCATCCCCGTGGTCAAGGGGATGGACGTCCCCCTGGTCAAAGAGCTCAACCCCGGGCGGCTGCACCAGCCCATGACCCCCACCACCCAGTACGACGACCAGGGCCGCGAGATCTGCTACCACCCCAAGGAGTTCGACCTGCCCAAGGCCACCCTCAAGCCGGTGGATGAAAACTTCATCCCCTGGTACATCCGCACCATCAAGTCCTGCCCCGAAAAGGTCACCCTCATCCCGGTGGGGCCGCTGACCAACATCGCCATGGTGCTGCGGGCCGATCCCACCGTGGTGGAGAACATCGAGGAGATCGTCATCATGGGTGGCGGCCACACCGAGCGCAACTCCACCGCCGCGGCCGAGTTCAACATCTGGAAGGACCCCGAGGCCGCCGAGATCGTCCTCACCTGCGGGGCCAAGGTGGTGCTGGTGCCGTTGGACGCCACCCACAAGGCCTCCACCCGGCTGGAGGAGGCCCAGCTCTACCGCGACCTGCACACCCCCGTGGGGGAGATGGTGGCCCAGCTCATCGAGATCCGCACCCGGGCCTACAACCTCTTGCAGCCCCTGCACGAGCCCGACCTCTGCCCCATTCACGACGCCCTCTGCGTAGCCTATGTCATCGACCCCAGCGTCCTCCCCGGCCTGCTGCACACCCGGGTGGACGTGGACATCTCCGGCGGCTTTGCCGACGGCCAGACCATCGTGGACACCCGCAAGCTCCACAACCTGCCGGACAACTGCTGGGTCGCCCTGGACGCCGACCGCGACAAATTCAACCGGATGCTGCTCGACATCTGCGCCCGCTACTCCCGCTAAATCCCCGCTTTTCACAAAAAAGCCGCCCGCCTTTTTGCCGGCGGCTTTTTTGCGCATAACGGCGCCCGGCCGGGAAACACTCTGGAAAAAGGGCCGCCCTTTCCCGGCGGCCTTGAAATCGAGAATCGAGGTACGACCGCCATGCGCCACACCCCCTTCACCCGCCTGCTCCCCCTGCTCCTGGCCGCCCTGCTGGCCTTTACCGGCTGCGGCAACGACTCCAACGGCTCCTCCAGCGACGCCGACCTCTCGGCCATCCACCGGGAGGTCAAGGCCCTCTACGGCGAGGAGTACTACCCCTCCCTGGCCATCGACAACGACACCCTGTCCCGCAAGTACGGCCTGACCCGCGAAAAGATGGACGAGGTCATCGCCGAGGAGGCCGCCCTCTCCGAACACCCCGACACCTTCATCGCCGTCAAGGCCAAGAAGGGAGAGGCCGACGCCCTGGAAGAGGAGCTGGCCGCCTACCGGGACAAGGCCGCCCGCGAGTACCCCGACAGCCCCAAGGCCCAGGTCGCCCAGGTGGTGCGGGTGGGCGACTATCTCTTCTACCTGGCCCTGGGGCCCGAGCCCGCCGAGGGGGCCTCCCCCACCGCCGCCCTGGAGAGCGCCCGCGAGGAGATCGCCAAAGGGGTGGACGCCGTCACCGCCCGGCTCAAGCGCTAGTCCCTCCTCTCCCCTCTCTCCTCTTCCGCGCCCCTTCCCCGCGGCCGCCCGCCGCGGGATTTTTTTGTCCTTTTCCCCCTCACCCTTCAAAACACCCGGCCAAAGGGCCCTTTTCCCGCCCCTTTTGTCCCGTTTTTGCACCAAATCGGTTCAAAAACGGCCCGCGGTGCATACAAATGGCTTGAAGGGCTTTCGCGCTCCCTCGCAAAAGCGCCCACAAACCATTTCGAGGAGGAATATTCCATGAAATCACTCAAAGGCACCGCCACCGAACGAAATCTCCGGGCCGCCTTTTCCGGGGAGACACAGGCCTGCGCCAAGTACCAATTCTACGCCACCCAGGCGGGGGTGGACGGGCTGCACGCCTACGGAAAACTCTTTTCCGAGATCGCCGCCAACGAGTTGGAACACGCCAAAGTCTGGTTCAAGCTGCTGCACGCGGGCATCCCCTCCACCATGGAAAACCTGCTGGACGCCGCCGGCGGCGAACACGCCGAGTGGACCGACCTCTACGAGCGCTTCGAGAAGGAGGCCCGGGAGGAGGGCTTTACCGAGATCGCCGACCTCTTCGCCAAGGTCGGCTCAGTGGAGAAGGCCCATGAGGAGCGCTACCGCGCCCTGATCGAAAACCTTTCCCAGGGGGCGGTTTTCAAAAAGGGGGAAAAGGTGCTGTGGCAGTGCGGCTCCTGCGGCTACCAGTTCGAGGGAAAAGAGGCCCCGGCCATCTGCCCCGCCTGCCACCACCCCCAAAGCTTTTTCGCCGTCAAATGCGAGTCCTACAAGTAACCCTCTCCCCCGCCCGCAGCGGCCGATCCGCCGGTCTTTCCCTGCCCAAATCGTTGAAACGCGACAATGATTTTTCATAATTTTCGTCAAATTCCCCAATATTTCTCCTCCGCCTTTTCTGTGTGGGCCCTTTTGTTCACAAAATATTGATTGTTAAGGGCCGGCAATTCTGCTATAATAATTTCGATATAAACAACAGTTAACAGAGGTGAACACACACCTGGAGGCGTTTTGAAGCAGATAGCGGAACAAGCGAATGACCCGGCACCAAAAATCCATTGATTGCGCTATACCTGAAGCGGGTCCGCCCCGCAAAACGCCCCTCCCGGGTGTTTTGCGGGGCTTTTTGTCGAAAGACCGCCCTGTCTCTTCTCAGAGGGAGGAAATGACTATGGAAAAAATCGTTCTCGGCGCGTCCCTTGGCAACTGCGTGCACGTGGGCGGCGTGGCCCACTTTTTGCAGCTGGCCGAGCGGGAGGGCTACACCCCCATCTACCTGGGGCCCGCCATCCCCGTGGACGACCTGCTGCGGGAAATCGAGCTGCACCACCCCGCCATGGTGGCCGTCGGCTACCGGCTCACCCCCGAAAACGCCCGTCCCCTGATCGCCGAACTGGTGCAGAAGGTGAAGGAGCGGGGGATCAAGACCGTCTGGTCCTTCGGCGGCACCGGCCCGGTGGCCCGGGTGGCGGAGGAATTTGACTTCTTCGACTACATCTCCGACGGGAGCGACGACATCGACGACTCCCTCTACTTTCTGCGCAACGGCAAAAAGGCCACCAAAGACGAAGTCCTCTCCGACGACCTGGTGGCCCGCATCGGCGCCAAGTACCCCTATCCCCTGCTGCGCCACCACTACGGCGAGCCCTCGGTGGAAAAGACGGTCGCCGGCATCCGCGAGATCGCCGAGAGCCGGGTGCTCGACGTCATCTCCGTCGGCCCCGACCAGAACACCCAGCAGTTTTACTTCCACCCCGAAAAGCGCAAACCCGAGTACGAGGGCGCCGGCGGCGTCCCCCTGCGCACGAGGGAGGAATTCGAGGCCCTGAAGGCCGCCACCAAATTTGGTAACCAGCCCCTCATCCGCTGTTACAGCGGCACTGCCGATGTCTTCGACATGGCACAGCTGCTCAAAGACACCCTCAACAATGCCTGGTGCGCCGTCCCCCTGTGCTGGTACAACAAGCTCGACGGCCGGGGCGACCGGGACATCGACACCTCGGTCAAAGAGGCGGTGGAGCTGATGCGCTGGCACGCCGAGCGGGGCATCCCCGTCGAGGCGAACGAGCCCCACCACTGGGGCCTGCGCGACGCCCACGACGTCATCCCGGTGGTCATGGCCTACCTGAGCGCCCGCAACGCCAAAAAGGCGGGGGTCCGCCACTACGTCAGCCAGTACATGTTCAACGTTCCCAACTCCCTCTCCTTCCCCATGGACCTGGCGCGGGTGCTGGCCATGATCGAGCTGACCGAAAGCCTGCAGGACGACACCTTCACCCTCTACCGGGAGACCCGGGCCGGCCTGCCCTTCCTCAGCGCCGACCTCGACGTGGCCAAAGGCCAGTTGGCGGCCACCACCTATATGCAGATGGCGGTGCACCCCCACATCATCCACGTGGTGGGCTTCTGCGAGGCGGAGCACATCGCCTCCCCCAAAGACGTCATCGAGAGCTGCAAGATCGTGCGCGGGGTCATCAAGACCTGCCTGGAAGACCAGATCGACCTGGTGCACGACCCCCGGGTGCAGACCCGCAAACAGCACCTTCTCAAGGAGGCCCGCTTCCTCCTCTCCTTTATCGAGCGGTTTTACAGCGATTACCAAGACCCCCTCTGCGAGCCGGCCGTCATCGCCGACTGCATCAAGCGGGGCTTTATCGACGCCCCGCACATCGTCAAGGGCGGCGAGTTCACCGGCGACCTGTTCACCACCATCATTGGCGGCCGCTGCGTGGCGTACGACCGGAAGGCCGGTCGGGAATTGACCGAGCGGGAACGGCTGGCCCACCTCTGTGAAAAAGAGGGGATCCCGATTGAGGGACACTTGGACCCCGCTCCCCTTCACGCATAAGCAGAGGGGGATTCAGGATGAAAATTACTGTCATCGGCAGCGGCAACGGCGGCACCGCCTTCACCGGCTACCTGACCTACCTGGGCCACCAGGTCAAGCTGTTCACCCGCACCCCCCAGAAGGTGGAGCTCTACCGCGCCCAGCCGGAAATCAACCTGGCCGGCGTGGTGAACGCCACCGTGCCGGTGGGGCTGGTGACCCTGGACATGGAGGAGGCCATTCGCGGCAGCGAACTGATTATGGTGGCCACCCCGGCCAACACCCACAAGGAGATTGCCACCAAAATGGCCCCCTACCTGAAGAGCGGGCAGACGGTGGTGCTCAACCCCGGCCGCACCTTTGGCGCCTACGAGTTTGCCCACACCCTGGAGAGCTGCGGCTGCACCGCCGACGTCACCGTGGCCGAGACCGACACCCTGGTGTTCACCTGCCGCAACCAGGAGTTCAACCACCCCATCATCTACTCCATCAAAGAGGACATCCGCCTCGCCTGCCTGGAGCCGGAGCGGACCCCGGCGGCGGTGGAGCTGATGCAGGAGCTCTTCCCCGGGATCCACGGGGTGCCCTCCATCCTCTACACCGGGCTGACCAACATCGGCATGATCTTCCACCCCACCCCCATCCTCCTCAACTACACCCGCATCGAGTCGGGGCAGACCTTCCTCTACTACAAAGAGGCCATCACCCCCATGGTCGCCCAGTACATCAGCCAGGTGGATGCCGAGCGGGTGGCCGTGGCCGCCGGCCTCGGACTGGAGGTGGAGACTGCCCTGGAATGGCTGGTGCGCTCCTACGGCATCGAGCCGGGGGCCGACCTCTACGAGACCATTCAGAAAAACCCCGCCTACGCCGACGTCTACGCCCCCCAGTCCACCGACTGCCGCTATGTCTGGGAGGATGTGCCCACCGGCCTGGTCCCCATCTCCAGTGTGGGGCGGCTGCTGGGGATCCCCACCCCCTTTATCGACACGGTGATCCAGCTGGCCTGCACCATCTACCGGGTAGATTTCCGCCAGACCGGGCGGATGATTGCCGACCAGGCAGCCCTCGACCGCATCCGCCTGCCGGAGGCGGCGCAGGTCTGACGTGCATAAAGAAGCGCCCGCGAACGGGTTTCGCGGGCGCCCTTTTTGTCGTCTGCCGCCTCCTCCTGCCAGTCGACCCCTGGGCGGGGCCCTTCTGCAACCCCTGTGTTCCCGCTCCCGTAAACACAAAAAAAGGACCCGCTTCCGGCGGGCCCTTTTTTATGCGTTTTGCAAAACGGTGACAGTCACCAAAAGAATGGCCAACAGGGCCACCACGCCCGACATCATCAGCATTTTGGTGGTGTTGGGCAACTTTTTAAACCACTTGATCACAGCCGGCTCCTCCCCGCCCCCAGGGGGCAATCTGTCGTTTCGCTCAGTATAGCACAGTTTGGCCAACGGCGCAAAAAGGGGCGGCCCAGCACCTGCCGGGCCGCCCCTTTCTGCCGGAAAGACCTACTTTTTCTCAGCAAACTTGCACTGCATGCAAGCCACCGCCTCGTGGATGTTCTCCTGCCGGTGCAACTTGATGCACTCGCAGCAGTGGCCGTGGTTTTTGCAGTCGGCGGTGCAGGGGCAGGTGTCCTTGTTAGCGCTGGTGGAACAAGACATGGGCCATACTCCCTTTCTGAAATGATACTCCAAGTCTACCAAAATTCGACGCCCTTTGCAACCGGCCCCCAGCCCGCAAAAAAGAGAAGGGGCGCTCCTTCGCCCCTTCTCCCCCCGCCGGTCAGCGGCAGGCGGCCTGCCCCTCTAAAAGGGTCTCGGCGGTCTTTCGGAGAATCGCCCTGTTCTCCTCGCTCAATTGGTGGTACTGCTCTGCCAAATGATGGATTTCATCATCCAGCAGCTCCTCGGCAGAGCCGTCATCCACCCAAAAGTCAATAGAAGTTTCAAAATACTTTGCCAACTTGCGCAGCGTATTGAGTTTGGGGCCCTCACATTTCTTTTTATACCAGCCGTCAACCGTCGTATAGGGTATACCGCTGGCTTTCGACAGCGAATATTTCGTCAAGCCGCTTTTTCCCATCATGAAATTCAGCTTTTCAAGAAAGTTCACCGCCAAGCCGCCCCCCTATAACCTCATCGCCACAGCCGGTTCTGCCCCCGCCTCTAGGGGACAATCTGTTTTTTCAGTCTAGCACAGTCTGGCCGGTGACGTGAAAAAGGGACGGCCCAGCGGACGCCGAGCCGCCCCTTCTCACTTCTCTTTGCCCGCCAGCCACTAGATAAAAATGTATTTTATTTTTTTAAAAGCCTTCGTGCTGTCTCTCGCACAACCTTTCGATCACTTTCACTCAACTGTCGGTATTCCTCTAAAAAACGCGCTACCTCTTCGTCCAATTCCAACTCTTCAATTGGTCCATCTTTTACCCAAAAATCAAGAGAGGTATCAAAGAAATCCGCCAGTTTGCGCAAAGAAGTCAATTTTAATCCCTCGTAACCCTGTTTGTACCAACTATTAATGGTATTGTAGGGGATGCCACATGCTACTGATAGGGAATGTCTGTTTAGCTTATTCTTTTCCATTAAATAACACAATTTTTCGAGAAAATTCAATAGAAGTCCCTCCATTTTTTTCATTTTAACATTCTTAAGTATATAAAACAAGACAAAGTTACTTGCAGTAGTATAAACTTATTTGACAACATACGAGTACTCGTATATAATTAATTTACGCATACGTGTACTCGTATATCTAAGGAGGTAATTAAATGTTCCCCAACCTGCAATTGGTGCTCTCCGAAAAGGGTATATCCATCCGGCAATACGCAGAATTCCTCGAAATAGATACGCAAAGCGCCTATGACAAAATTCACAGTAGAAGTGATTTTACCTATGCCGAGGTCAGAAAAACCTGTACTCAACTTTTGCCTGAATACAGTGTAGGCTACCTGTTTTCCGAATCTCCATTGCAACCAAATCAAAGCCATGTCCGCAGGCGTCTCAAGCTGGGGCGGGTTAAAGCCAGCCGTCAACAGCGGGCGAAGATATACCTGCGGCGGCTCCTAACGCTCCCCTCCCGCCGACATCGCCCGCCGACGGGGAGAAGGAAGCGCCCGGTGGTCGCTTCTCTCCATCCGGCAAGGCAGAAAAAAGGGAAGCCGGGAAAAACGGCTTAGGGCCTGCCTTTTCCCAGCAATCACCTCCCCTCCCCCGCCGCCGGTGGGCCAGGGCAGGGGGGGCACGCCGGCGCGCCGCCCCTGTCTTGTCCTCGCGGGCCAAGCGCCGCTCTACGCCGGGGATTGGGTTTCCCCGTTTTTTCAGTTTTGGCGCATAATTTTGCGGCGATTAACTGGTGGTAAAATTTTCTTTTTCTCTTTATGATAATAGCAGATGGAAACAGGTGGTGAGTGCGCGGATGGCAGGCGAGAAAGTCTTTCTGAAAAACCTAAAAAAGCTGCGCCTGCAGCGCGGACTGTCCCAGGCTGAAATGGGCCGGGCCATCCACGTGACCCCGCAGACGGTCTACACCTACGAGGCCGGAAAAGTGACACCTTCTCTGCCCACCCTTCTGCTGTTGGCGGATTTTTTTCAGGTGAGCACCGACTACCTTCTCGGGCGCACGGCGTTTCAATACCCTGTTCCCGACCTCGGCGACCACCTCGTCGCCGACGACGACGAGGCGGCGCTGCTGAAGCTCTACCACGCCATGCCCGCCGCCACCAAGCGCAAGGCGCAAGCCATTCTCCGGGAGCTGCACGGCAGCTAGCTCCCGCCGGTCTCCGGGAGAAGACCTTTCTCCGTTTCCATTTTGAAAAGGCGGCAGGAGCACCTTCTGCCGCCCTATTTTATGGTCCGAAAGGAGCGAAGTGCGATGATAAAGGTCCCCCCCAACTTAATTCCCCTGCTGCCCGCCCTGCGGGACAAGGTGGTCTTTGACACCAGCCACCCCCCGTCCCCGCCGCGAAAGATCTACCCCGAAATTGCGTTTCCGCCGCAGACGGGCAAGCGGGTCCCGTTTATTTATCAAAAGCACATCACCGTGCACGACCGCTGGATCATCGCCGAGCGCTGGCACCTGACCCGGATGGTGACCTTTGTCTACCAGCAGACCGTTCCCATAAACGACCTGCCGGAGCGGTTCGCCGCCACCCTGCGGGTGGTGACGGCAAACCTCTCCGCTTTTGACGACCCGATGTTTCGCCACGGGCTGCGCTACTGCCTGGGCGACACCCTGCACGGGGGGCGCTTTGGCTTTGTGGTGCGCACCTACCACCCCCTCTGCTACACCCAGGCAGCCATCATGCACGCCCTGACGGAGGTGACCTACCTCACCCTGGGGGAGGACTTTGCGCGGCATACCCAGGACGAAATGCCCCCTTTGTCAATGGCTTGGAAGGACTCAGTCGGCTCGGGGGACTACCCCAAATGGTGGGTCGCGGCCGTCCTTCAGTTGGAGGAAGAGGGGGTGCTGCGGGCCGAGGATTACCAGTTTCCAGACCACCTGAACTACGCCCGGCTGCACGAGACGCCGGTTTGCGCCATCTGTCGGCGGCTGATCGACATGAAGGAGGAGTTCGGGGAGAGATACGGCAACTGACCGGTGCGCCAAGGCCGTTTTCGCCCCCCTTTTTCAATTGATTTCCCCGCGAATTGACCATTTCTCCCTTTTTTGTTAGAATGTTGGTACAGTTAAGCGGCGAGGGCCTGTCCTCCGCTGTGCAGACAACAGTTCTACAATAAGGTGGTGTATCATGTTAATCACGCGGGAAATGGACTATGCCATTCGGGCGGTGCGCGCACTGGCCGACGGCGAAAAACACAACATCAAAGAAATATGCAGCATGGAGGACATCCCCACCGAGTTCGGTTACAAAGTTCTCAAAAAGCTCAGTCACAGCGAAATCGTAACTGTCATCCGCGGTCAGGGCGGCGGCTACCGCCTGCTCTGCGATCTCAACGAGACGACCCTGCTGGACATTGCCCGGGCAATCGGCGGCAACCTGCTGCTCAACGAGTGCCTGGAGGGGGGCTATATCTGTGTCAACAACAGCGGGGAAAAGGTCTGCACCGTCCACAAAGAGCTCTGCCGCATCCAAAATGTCTTGATTGCAGAATTAAAGGCCAACACCCTGGCCCAGATCCTGGCCATGTGATGCAAGGCCTGCCTGGCCGCCCCCGCCTGTCGGGGGCGGCTTTTTCTCTTTCCCGGCACCACTTCCCAAAAAAGGGGCCCGGCGCGCAATGGCGCCGGGCCCCTTTTTGTCTGTCAATCGGTTTCCTATGCGGTCTGTTCAAACTGGGCGTTGTACATGGTCTTGTAAAAGCCGCCCTGCTCGATGAGCTGGTCGTGGGTGCCCTGCTCGATGATGTCGCCGTCCTTCATCACCAAGATCCAGTCGCAGTCCTTGATGGTGGAGAGCCGGTGGGCGATGATGAAGCTGGTGCGCCCCTTCATCAGGTTGTTCATGGCCTTTTGGATGCGCACCTCGGTCCGGGTGTCCACCGAACTGGTGGCCTCGTCGAGGATGAGGATCTTCGGGTCGCTGACCATGGCCCGGGCGATGGTCAAAAGCTGCTTTTGCCCCTGGGAGACGTTGCTGGCCTCCTCGTTGAGCTCGGCGTCGTAGCCGCCGGGCAGGGTCTTGACAAAGTGCTCCACATGGGCGGCCTTGCCCGCGGCCTCCACCTCTTCGTCGGTGGCGTCCAGCCGCCCGTAGCGGATGTTCTCGCGGATGGTGCCGCCGTAGAGCCAGGTGTCCTGCAACACCATGCCAAAGACGTCCCGCAGGTCGCTGCGCCGCAGGTCGCGGATGTCCACCCCGTCGACCTTGATGGCGCCGCCGTTGACGTCGTAAAAGCGCATGAGCAGCTTGACGATGGTGGTCTTGCCGGCGCCGGTGGGGCCGACAATGGCGATGCGCTGCCCCGGCTGGATGTGGGAGGTGAAGTCGTGGATGATGATCTTGTCGTCGCGGTAGCCGAAGGAGACGTCTTCAAAGTCCACCTGGCCCCGCACCTCGCCCAGCTCTTTGGGGGGATTTTTCTCGGGGACCTCTTCGGTCTCGGCCAAAAACTCAAACACCCGCTCCGCTGCGGCGGCGGTGCTCTGCAGCACGTTGGCGATGGACGCCATCTGCGAGATGGGCTGGTTGAACTGCCGCAGATACTGGATGAAGGACTGGATGTTGCCGATGCTGATGGAGCCCTGCACCGCCAGGTAACCGCCCAGCACGCAGACCCCCACATAGCCCAGGTTGCCCACAAAGGTCATGATGGGCATCATCAGCCCCGAGAGGAACTGGCTCTTCCAGGCCGAGTCGTAGAGCTTGCGGTTGATTTTTTTGAACTTCTTGACCGAGACGTCCTCCCGGTTGAAGACCTTGATCACGTTGTGGCCGGAGTACATCTCCTCGATGTGGCCGTTGACGTTGCCCAGGTATTTCTGCTGGCCGACAAAGTGCTTCTGGCTCTTTTTGACTACGGTGGAGATCAGCCCCACCGAGATGGGCAGCATCACCAGGGCGACCAGGGTCATCCAGACGCTGATGGACAGCATCATGTAGAGGACGCCGGCCAGGGTGGCCACGGCGGTGACCATCTGGGTCAGGGACTGGTTGAGGGTGGTGGCCACCGTGTCCACGTCGTTGGTGACCCGGCTGAGCACCTCGCCGTGGGTCTGGCGGTCAAAGTAGGCCAGGGGCAGCCGGTTGATTTTTTGGGAGATGTCCCGCCGCAGGTTGTAGGACACCTGCTGGGAGACCCCGTTCATGATAAAGCCCTGCACATAGCTGAAGGCCGCGCTGAGGGCGTAGAGCCCCAGCAGCCAGAGGAGGATGCTCCCCACCCGGCCAAAGTCGATGCCCGGCTCGTGGGAGAGGTCCATCTCCTGGATCTTTTCCAGGGTGCCCTCGGGGATCTTGGCCTTGGCCTCCTCGGGCATCTGCGCCAGCAGTTGGCCGGCGGTGGTGCCCTCCGGCAGCTGGGCACCCTCGGGCAGGTGCTCCATGATCTGGCCGTAGGCGGCCTTTTCCACAAAGCCGTCCACAATGGCGTCGGTGGCGTTGCCGAGGATCTTGGGGCCGATGACAACGAAGACGGTGCTGGCGATGGCGAAGAGAAAGACAATGGCGATTTTCAGGTAGTAGGGGCGCATGTACCGCGCCAGCTGACCCATGGTGCCCTTGAAGTTCTTGGCCTTTTCACCCGCGGGCTTGATGCCGCCGCCCATGGGGCCGCCGCGGCGGGGGCGGTGGGTGGTTTTCTCACTCATGCCAATTCCTCCTTTGAAAGCTGCGACTGGGCGATCTCGCGGTAGACTTCACAGTTTTCCAGCAGTTCCCGGTGGGTGCCGATGCCGGCGATCCGGCCGTCGTCCATCACCACGATCTGCTCGGCGTGCATGATGCTGGAGATGCGCTGGGCGACGATGAGGACGGTGGCGTCCTTGGTCTGGGGGGCCAGGGCCCGGCGCAGGGCCGCGTCGGTCTTGAAGTCGAGGGCGGAAAAGCTGTCGTCAAAGATGTAGACCTCGGGCTTTTTCACCAGGGCGCGGGCGATGGAGAGGCGCTGTTTCTGCCCGCCGGAGACGTTGCCGCCGCCCTGGGCGATCTCGGTCTCAAAGCCGTCGGGCTTCTCCTCGATGAAGTCCAGCGCCTGGGCCACCTGGGCGGCCTGGCGCAGCTCTTCCTCGCCGGCCTCCTCGTCGCCGTAGCGCAGGTTGTCGGCGATGGTGCCGGTGAAGAGCACCCCCTTCTGGGGGACATAGCCGATCTTGTCGTGCAGGGCGTGCTGGCTCTGCTCCCGCACGTCCACCCCGTCCACCAAGATCTGGCCCTCGGTGGCGTCGTAGAAGCGGGGAATCAGGTTGATGAGGGTCGATTTGCCCGACCCGGTGGAGCCGATAAAGGCGGTGGTCTGCCCGGGCTTGGCGACAAAGGAGATGTTCTTGATGACCTCGTCGTCGGCCCCGGGGTAGGCAAAGGAGACATTGCGGAACTCCACCGTGCCGGGGAGGGTGTTGCCGCCCTCGCCGGAGCGGTCGCTCTCGGGGTCGCGGATGGCGGGCTCACAGGTGAGCACCTCGTTGATGCGCTCGGCCGAGACGCTGGCCCGGGGGAGGAGGACGAAGGCCATGGACACCATGAGGAAACTCATGATGATCTGCATGGCGTACTGGATGAACGCCATCATGTCGCCGATCTGCATGCTGCCGGCGTCCACATAGTGGGAGCCAAACCAGACGATGCCCACGGTGAGGGCGTTCATCACCAGCATCATGGTGGGCATCATGGCGGCGATGAAGCGGTGGACGAAGGTGTTGAGGCGGGTCAGGTCGCGGTTGGCCTCGTCAAAGCGCGCCTCCTCGTGGCCCTGGTTGTTGAAGGCGCGGATGACCAGCATCCCTACCAACGATTCGCGGGTGACCCGGTTGAGGCGGTCCACCAGCTTCTGCACCACCTTGAAGCGGGGCAGGACGATGGAGAACAGCACCAAGATCACCCCGAGGATGACCAGCACCGCCAGGGCGATGAGCCAGCTCATGGAGGGGCTCTTTCCCACGGCCTTGATGACGCCGCCGATGCCCTGGATGGGGGCGTAGAGGACGAAGCGCAGCAGCATGACCGTCACCATCTGGATCTGCTGGATGTCGTTGGTGGTGCGGGTGATCAGCGACGAGGCACCAAAGCGGTCAAACTCGGCGAGGGAAAAGCCCTCCACCTTGGCAAAGACGTCGTTTCGCAGGTCGCGGCTGATGCCGGCGGCGATGCGGGCGGCGATCAGCCCCACCGCCACGGTGCAGCCGGCCCCCACCAGGGCCACCAGCAGCATCTTCCCGCCGGCGGGAAGGATGTAGGCCAGGTCCTGGGCGGCCACCCCGTTGTTGACGATGTCCGACATGTAGTCGGGCAGCGACAGGTCGCACATGGCCTGCAGGAACAGCAGCGCAAAAACAGCCAGGATCTGCGACCAGTAGGCCTTGAAATACCTTGTCAGTTTGGTCAATCTCTCTCTCTCCCTTCACCTGTGTGCCGGGGCCCCCTGGGCGACTGCTCGGGGTGTTCCCGGTCGTATTGAAACGCGGCCTGAAAGGCCGCCTTGACAAGCGAGACCATCTGCAAAAAGTCCTCCTGTCCCATCTGACGGATGATGTGGGTCACCTTCTCCACAAAGAGGTCGGTCTGGCCCTGGATAAAGGCCCGCCCCTCCTCGGTGAGGGTGACCTGGGCCCGGCGGCGGTCGGACTGGCTGGGCTGGCGCTGCAACAGGCCCTTTTTCTCGAGCGAGTTCAGGGCCGAGGTCACCTGGGCCCGGCTGACCCCCAGCTCGGCGCTGATTTGAGAAGGGGAGAGGGGCCCTTCCGCCCCCTTGGTGCAGCCGTAGAGACAGCCGAGCACCGCCATCTCCCCCTGGAAGAGGGCGGCGTCCCGCGCCCGAGCCATCCGCCGGTAGCCAAACCGGTGGGCCTCCCTCAAAATCTGCACCGCCAACGCGCGGTCATCCTGCATCTCCCGTTCCCCCTCTGCAAATAGTTCAGTATGTAAATTATCAATGTGGTTTATTATACGTCGGTCGTTGGCGATATGCAACAATTTCTTTGTGAATCTTTTGTGAACTTGCACAGAGAATGGGGGACAACCGGGAAAGCGCCGAAACAGAGGGGGCAGGTTGTGCTATACTAGGTGTACAGAGTGAAAAAAACGATTTGACAAGTGGGGAGACAGAGCGATGAACCATCTGGAAAAGCGGCTGGACCGGCAGCGCGCCTACTTTGACAGCGGCGCGACCCGCCCTCTGCCCCGGCGGGAGGCGGCCCTGCGCCGGCTGCTGCAGGCGCTGGAGCAGAGTGAGGGCGACCTGCTGGCCGCCCTGGAGCGGGATTTGGGCAAACACCCCTTTGAGGGGTACGAGACCGAGGTGGGGCTGGTGCGGCAGCACCTGCGCTACACCCTGTCCCACCTGCGAAGGTGGGCCGGGCCCAAGCTGGCGGCGGTCTCCCCCCTCCACTTCCCGGCGGGGGCCTTCATCCGCCCCGAGCCCCGAGGGCTGGTGCTGATCATCGCCCCCTGGAACTACCCGGTGCAGCTCTGCCTCATCCCCCTCATCGACGCCATCGCCGCGGGCAACTGCGCGGTGCTCAAGCCCTCCGAGGGGGCGCCCGCCACTGCCCAGGCCCTCTGCCGGCTGCTGCGGCTGGCCCTACCGGAGGGGTGGGTCAGCTGCATCCCCGGCGGGGTGGAGACCACCCAAGCCCTGCTGGCCGAGCGGTTTGACTACATCTTCTTCACCGGCGGCCAGCGGGTGGGAAAGATCGTGATGCGGGCGGCGGCGGAACACCTGACCCCGGTGACCCTGGAACTGGGGGGAAAGAGCCCCTGTATCGTCGCCCCCAGCGCCGACATCCCCCTGGCGGCCCGGCGCATCCTCTGGGGCAAGCTGCTCAACGCCGGGCAGACCTGTGTGGCCCCCGACTACCTGTTGGTGCACCGCTCGGTAAAGGAGGCGCTGGTGGCAGAGCTGCGGCGGCAGCTGGCACTGCTCTGCCCCGACTTTGCCCACAACGGAGACTACCCCCGCCTGGCGAGCGCCCGCGCCTTTGACCGGCTGGCGGGGCTGCTCATCGGCCGCACCCCCCTGGTGGGAGGCGGCGTCTGCCGGGAGGAGCTGAAGATCGAGCCCACCGTCGTCGAGGCGGAGCCGGGCGACCCCCTGCTGAGGGAGGAGCTCTTCGGCCCCCTGCTGCCCCTGGTCACCTTTGACCGGCTGGGCGACGCCATCCGCCTGGTGCGCGCGGGGGAGAAGCCGCTGGCCCTCTACCTCTTCACCCGCAGCGCGGGGACGGTGCGCCGGGTCTGCGAGCAGCTCTCTTTCGGCGGGGGCTGTGTCAACGACACGGTGGTGCAGATGGCCGGGAACGCCCTCCCCTTCGGCGGGGTGGGGGCCAGCGGGATGGGCCGCTACCACGGCCCCCACGGCTTTTTGGCCATGAGCCACCAAAAGCCGGTGGTGCTGCGGGGCAGCCTGGACCTGCCGGTGCGCTACCCGCCCTACGGCGAAAAGCTGGACCTGTTAAAACTGCTGCTGCGCTAGCGCGGCGCGCTGCAATAAAAAGGAGGCAACTGCCATGAATCAGACAAACCGCCCGGGCGGCTATGTGGTGGCCGTGGGGCCCAACGACATCGACGAGTACTACGAGTGCGTGCAGCCGCTGGTGGTGGGGGACAAGTGCTTTATCCGCCAGCTGTCGGTCTCGCCCGGCGGACTGACGGCCAACAGCGCGGTCATCCTCAGCGCCTTCGGCACCAAGACCTACCTGCTGGACTCGCTGGGGGACGACCAGTACACCCCCATGCTGCTGGAGGACCTGCGCAGCCACGGCATCGACACCGACTACATCGAGGTGCTGCCGGGGGAGGAGAACATCCGCGCCCAGATCCTCCTCTCGGGCAACGAAAAGACGGTGCTCCTCTACGAAAACCACAAGCCCTTCATCACCATGACCCCCCAGAAGCGGGAGCTGATGGAGGGGGCCTCCTACATCTACACCACCATGGTCAACATGAAGGAGATCGAAGGCAACCGGGAGCTGATCGACGGTCTGGTGGCCCACGGGGTCAAAATCATGTACGACGCCGAGCGCTCCACCTTCACCTCCTACGACGACCCGGACGACCGCTTCTACTTTGAGCGCGCCTCCGTCCTCTCCTTCAACGACGCCTCGCTGGAAAAGTTCTGCGCCGGGCGGGGGCTGGCGGCCATCGACGAGCTCATCGGCGGGAGCGACAAGATCGTCCTTCTGACCCTGGGGGCCAAGGGCTGCATCGTCAAGACCCGGGAGGGGGAGATCGCCATCCCCGCCTACGACGTCAAGCCCAAGGACACCACCGGCGCCGGGGACACCTTCAACGCCGGGTTCCTGCACGGCCTCTGCAGCGGGATGACCCTGCGGGAGGCCGGGGAGTTTGCCACCGCCGCCGCCAACCGCTCCATCCTCTCGGTGGGCTCCCGCACCGGGGCCGTGTCGGTGGACGAGGTGGAGGCCTTTGCCCGCGAACACGCCGGCCTGCGGGTCGCGCCCCCTGTTCTCTAATTCAAATTATACGTTTTGTATAAAAACAAATACATATTTGGTTTTGTTGACTGCGGGCGCCGCCTGACGGCTCCCTTTAAAAAAGGAGGACAACCCCATGTACCAACCCGACACCTTAAAAGACTACCTCTCCCCCAGCGCTAAGGACGATTTTGACGACATCGTCCTCGCCCGAAAGCTGGGGGCCAGCGCCAACATCGTCTCCATCGGCAACATGCTCAAGGACATCGCCGCCCACGCCGCCGAAAACGGCCTCTCCGCCGGGGAGATGATCGACCGGGTGCTGGCGATCGCCGGCTACTTTGACAAGCTGCGGGGCGAGAGCACCGTGGCCGTGACCAACGCCATCAAACTGATGACCGGCGGCCTGAGCGCCCTGCGGGAGGCCCCCCTGGCCGAGGCCTGCAAGCGGGTGACCGACAGCTGCAACCGCTACGGCGAAAAGGCCCGGGAGTGGATGGACAACATCGTCACCTACGGCTACAACCTCATCAAGGGCTGCAAGGGGATCTTGGTGTTCGACTACTCCTCCTCGGTGGACGCCATCGCCAAGCAGGCGGCCCTGAACGGGCAGATCATGGACATCTACATCCCCGAGAGCCGGGTCCTGGACGGGGGCAAACCCTTTGCGGTGACGGCGGTGGAGATGGGGCACCGGGTGCACTTCTTCCCCGACGTGGCCATCTACCACTTCCTCAAAAAAAGCGACATGGCCTTCATCGGGGTGGAGACCTTCTATCCCGACGGCAGCGCCGCCAACACGGTGGGCACCGACATGCTGGCCATCCTCTGCAAACAGGCGGGGGTCCCCTTCTACATCCCCACCACCCTCATCAAGGTGGACATGCGGGGGCTGCAGGGGATCGTGAAGCGGGACCTGGCCCAGGACCTGTCGGGGCTGCTGGCCCCCCACTGGGATGAAAATCTGCGCGCCCACACCGATTTCACCTGCCCCGACCTCTCGATCATCGGGCCGGAGTACATCACCGGCTACATCACCGAGGTGGGCATCGTGCCGGGGACGGCCATGTTCGGCGTCGCCCGGGAATACGCCGCAAAGTTGGAAAAGGGGGAGCTGTAAATGGAGCTGTTTGGAAAGAAGAAGATCGCCCTGGGGATGGTGCAGCCGCCGCCGCTGCCCGGCAGCTATCTCTACGATGGCCGCGGGATGGAGGCCATCCTGGACTACACCCTGAACGAGGCCGGCACCCTGCAGAAATACGGCTTTGACGGCTACATCCTGCAAAACTTCGCCGATGGCCCGGTCAAACAGCGGTGCGGGCCCGAGACGGTGGCCTGCATGACCGCCCTGGCCACCCGGCTGAAGGCGGCCTTTCCCGAGATGATCCAGGGCATTTTGGTCAACTGGGACGGGGTCGCCTCCCTGGCGGTGGCCGAGGCCGCCGGCAGCGACTTTGTGCGGGTGGAGCACGTCTACACCCGGGCGGAGATGACCCTCTGTGGGATGATCGAGGGCCAGTGTGTCGAGGTGCTGGAGCTCAAGAAGAAGCTGGGCTCCAAAATGCCCATCTACGCCGACATCTACGAGTTCCACGGCACCCCGGCCTACCCCATCCCCCTGCCGCAAAATGCCTTTGAGACGGTGACCGGGGCCCACGCCGACGGGCTGCTCCTCTCGGCCCCCACCCCGGAAAAGAGCATCGAGTACGCCCAGTCGGTGCGGGGGCTGGTGGAGGTCCCCCTGATTTTGGGGGGCGGCACCACCGGCGACAACGTCTACGAGCTGCTGCAGCACTACGACGGGGTCTGCGTGGGCGCCTGGATCAAAAACGGCAGCCTGCAAAACCCGGTCGATCCCGAGCGGGCCAATCGCTACATGGCCGAGGTGGAGCGGGCCCGCGCTTAAGAGCGAGCCGAAGAAAACCCGCCCGCCTCTGCCGGGTGGCCATAAAAAAACAGAATGCGGGAGGGGAGGACCGGCCGGTCCTCCCCTCTCTTTTTATTCCTGTGTGCAGCGGGGCGGCGGCCGGGGGCGGTGCAAAGGCTCAACCCGCTGTCCCGCCAAACCCCTCCACTGAGTCACCAACCCTCTGCCCCGGCATGACGGTATCCTAAAAGGAGGCGCTCCCGCCGATGAAAACCTACCAGACAGCTGAGGTGGAGGGTGTCCTTGCCGGCGCACCCTACTTTCCCATGCTGCTCTTCCCCGAGGCGACCCTCCCCTACGAGAGGATGCCCGCCGCCCCGCAAAGGCTGGCGGACATCCTGCCGCTGACGCAGGGGGTCAAGCTGCTCAAGGCGGCCTCTCTCAACACCCCGGCCGGCAGCGCCCTTGTGCCGCTGGCGGTCATGCTTGTCATCGCCGCGGTCTGCACCTGCCCGCCCCTGAAATTTTTCAGGGGTGGGGCATCGAAAAGCCATCTGCCGGCGGCGGGTGCCAGACCGGGCCTGCGGTGTTTTCCCAGCAATTAAAAAATGCTTTTGCCCCTCCCGCACAGACAGAGAGCCGGGCCCTTCGCCAAACGTGGCAAAAAAACAGCCGCGCGACAGCACAGAGGGCTGTCGCGCGGCAGGTCATATCTCGCGATTTCAGCGGCTTTGGCTCGGCCAAAGTCACCGTTTTTCCGGTTGCCAGCCCGGCCGTTTTTGCGGGCTTGCCGCAAGCTCATCCCCAGCGGTCGGGGAGCAGTTCCTCCAGGGTGGCCACCCGGTCGGCCAGTTGGACCAGACAGGCGGGGTTTTCGTCGTGGAGCTGGCAGAGGAATTCGCGGCAGCGGCCGCAGGGGGGGATGACCGAGCCGTCCTCGTACACGGCGATCAGCCGGACCACCCGGCTCTCGCCGGCGGTGACCATGGCGGCGGCCGCCGCGTGTTCAGCGCAAAAGCCCATGGAACAGGGGGTGTCGATACAGACGCCGGTGTAGACCGCCCCACTGGGGGTCTCGATGGCGGCCGCCACCGAGCCGGCAAAGCTGTTTTGGGAGAGCTGCCGGGGACAGAGCACCGCCTTGGCCCGCTCGTAAAGGGCGATGAATTCGGGTTCCACGAAAAATTCCTCCTCTCGGTGTTCAGCCGTCCAGGGCCGCTTTACAGAACTTGATGGTCTTTCCCATCTCGACAAACATCTGCTCGTGCTCGGTGACGATGTTGTCGGGCAGTTGCTGGGCGTGCAGGTCGGTGGTGGCGTAGAGCACCCGCCACCCGCCCTCGTCAAAATAGACCATGGTGTCGGCAAAGAGGGGGTCGTCGTCGGTCTTGAACCAGATCTCCCCCCCAGGGGCCAGCAGCGCCCGGTAGTTTTGCAGCTGGCGGGGGTGGGTGAGCCGCCGCTTCTGGTGCTTGGCCTTGGGCCAGGGGTTGCAGAAGTTGATGTAAATGCGCTCGACCCTGTCCTCGGGGGCCAGCACCTGGGGCAGCAGCTCGATGTTCTGGGCGAAGATGTAGAGGTTGTCCACCGGCCGCCCGGCGGCGGCATAGGCGGCCTCCGCCTTGCGCTTGCACAGCCCCAGCATCTCGCTCTTGATGTCGATGGCCAGATAGTTGTTTTCCGGGTGCTGGGGGGCCAGCTGGGAGATGAACCCCCCCTTGCCGCAGCCCAGTTCCAGGTGCAGGGGGGCGTCGGGGCGGGCAAACTGCTGCCGCCAGCGCCCCCGTTTCTCGCCCGGCTGGGCGACGTAAAAGGGGCAGGCCTCCAATTCGGGGCGGGCCCAGGGTTTTCTGCGTATGCGCATGATCGATCGCTCCCCACTTTCTTCTCTCGCGTCGTTTACCTGGGCTATTATAGCACAGCGGGCGGGCGCTTGCCAGCCCCCTTTCCCCAAAGCGCAGAGGGGCGCCGCCGGCAAAAGCCGGCAGCGCCCCTCCCCATTTGGATGGAGATCCTCTCCGCGGCCTGTGTGGCGGCCGCGGCGGATCGGTTTGGCTGGGTGTCTAGGGTTTGACCGAGATGTGCACCACCTCTTTGGGGGGCAGTTGGGCGTAGAGCTTGCCGTTCTTGACCGACGCCTCGCCGCCGCCCAAAATCACCTCGGCGGTGGAGCCGGGGACAAAGAGCTCGCAGAGGGCCCCTTCAAAGGGCAGATCGCCGTCGTTGTAGAGGGAGTAGATCTGCTCGCTGCCGCTGTCGGCCGGGAAGAGGTTGCAGTAGACCTCCCGCGGGGCCACCGGGTAGAAGGGGGTGGGCAGGGCGCACTGGTAGGTGAGGCGGTGGGCCAGGTAGACTTCCTTCCAGCCCTTGATGGCGGCCTTCTGCTCGGCGGAGAAGGGCATCCAGCGGCCGAAGATGTCCTGCCAGATGACCAGGGGGGCTGCGCCGAACTGGCTGTACTGGATGAGTAGGTCCTTGTCCTCCTTGCGGTACCAGCGGGAGATGACTGGGGCGATGTGCCGGGGGCAGAGGAAGCGGAAGATGTCCACCTTGGGCATGGGGCGGGTGTCCCAGAACTCATCCCAGGAGGTGGTGATCTTCTCGATTGGGTGTTTCTTGTCGGGGTGGTGCTGGGTGGTCATCACCAGCCCGGGGCGGACCGCGTCGCACTTTTCGCGGAAGGAGTCGGGGATGTCGCCCAGGGTGTCCAGCTGGTAGCCGTCGGCGCCGGTTTGTTCCAGCAGCCCGGCAAAGTGGTCGCCCAGGGTCTCGGGGGATTCTTCGGCCCCGGCATCCCAGGGGATGTAGGGCATGAATACCTGTACCCCCTTGGCGTGAAAGGCGTCCACCGCCTCTTTAAAGGCGGCCATCCCGCCGGGGAAGTCGTTGTAGAAATCCCACTGGCTGCGCTTGTCGACGCCCAGACGAGGATACTGGTTCCAGAGGGTGACGGTGTCGAATCCGCCGAACGCCTCCCCCTCCTTGAGCAGCTTTTCGGGGTCGATCTTCTGGTTCTCGGCGTCATAGGCCTCGGTGCCGTAGAGGAAGGAGAACTGGTGGAGGAACTTCTCGTTGAACCACTTCAGATCTTCCTTCTCGTACTCGGAGAAGTCGTACCCGCTCTCCCACTGCTGGCGGAAGCGGGCAAAGGCCTCCACCCAGCCGCCGGAGAGGCCGGTGATCTCGAACTCGAAGGTGTCGTTGTAGGTGTTGTCGGGGTTGCAGAGGATCTGGTGGGTGTGCAGTTCCTCGGCGCTGGCGATCTTGGAAAACTGCATGTTGCGGTTTTGGATGGCGCCGCAGTCGTCCAAGTCGGCCTTGGAGGGGAACTGCACGGCAAAGCCGCTCTTCCCGCCCTTGTCGCAGCAGACCAGAGGCAGCTTGACGTCGTTGTTGTAAAAGCTCTCCCGCATCATCTTCAGCAACGGGGTGCCGTCCGGGCTCTCGACGGCGTTGGCCGGATAGTAGTAGCGGTCCCCCTCCCCCCGCATGGACAGTTGGGCCAAAAAGGGGCTGTGCAGGAACAGCTCGTAGGGGACGCCGTGGATGTAGCGGTCCCGGATCTGCACGATGACCGAGATGGTCTCTTTTTTGTCGTTGAGGAAGTGCACCCGGATGGAGAGGCCCAGGGCCTCGTTTTCCAGGGGGACCGTCAGCAGCTGGTGCACCCGGTCCTGGCAGGTGAGCACCTCGCCCACCGCAAAGTCGCGGGAGGAGTACTGTCCCCCCATAAAGGTGAGGTTGAAGAGCTCCCGCCGGGGGTTTTGCAGGTCCCCGGTGAGGAGGTTGGAACACTCCTCGATGAGGATGCCGTCGGCAAAATTCAGGGTCATCTGGAGGGTGTTGTTGCGGATGACCGCCCGCTTGGTGTTCTGGTCGTACTGCAGCATATCAGTCTCCCTCCTTTACACAGCGAAAGCCAACGGTGGCGTTGCGGCTCATGGCGCCGCTCAAAAACTGCATCTTCAAGTGGGTGTTGTTCTTCTGCGGCCCGCCCTCGGCGTGCCAGTAGTGGTGGGCCCGGTAGAAGCTGCCGCCCCGCAGCAGCTGGAAGTAGTGGCTGCCGTCAAAGTGGAATTCGTCGACCATCTCCCAGCAGTTGCCGCACATGTCCATGCAGCCGGTGGGGGACACCCCCTGGGGGAAGGCGTCCACCGGGGTGAGGCCGTGGCTGTACACATTGGCCCGGCTGTAGTCGGGGCTGTTGCCCCAGGGCCACTCGAGGCACTCGTCCCCGGCGGCCAGGTACTGCCATTCGTAATCCTTTGGCAGCCGCTTGCCGTAAAAGGCGGCGTAGGCCCTGGCGTCCTCCAGGCTGACCCAGACCACCGGCTTGTCGGCGTCCTCGGGCTTGTAGCAGCCGTCCACCCAGTGGCGCAGGTAGCCCCGGTCGTCCTCCGGCCGGTAGCCGCTGTCCTGCACAAACTGGTAGTACTGGGCGTTGGTGACGGGGTAGACGTCGGCGTAAAGGGGGCCGACGGTAACCGGCATCGGGCCGTGCTCGCACTGGCAGTCCCCTTCCATCACCCGGTGTACCACCCGGTAGATGTAGGTGGTCTGGGGAATGAATACGGTGTTTTCGCGTTCCATGGGGTACCTCCCTCAAATTGGTTTTGAACAGCGCAGCGGCGGCCCCGGCCAATGGCCCTGGCCGCCGCTGACGGTGCGTTTTGCGCGTTGAAAAACAGGGGTGTCCGCTACGGCTTGACAGACTCGCGGATCTTCACAAACTCGTCCTGGCTCATGCCGTACATGGTGGAGACCTTCTGCTCGCCGCTGACGAGCTTCTTCTCCAGCCCGTCGATGTAGGTCTGCACCTCCTGCGGGGTGTGCTCCTTGTAGTAGTCGTTCTTGGCCAGGCCCACAGCCTCTTCCTTCAGGCCCCACTTCTCCAGGTGGCCGTAGGTCTGGGTGCCGGCCAGGGTGTCTTTAATGACCTTGTAGACCACCATGTCCCCCCGCTTCATGGCCGAGGTGAGGATGGTGTCGGCGATGTCCTTTTTGGTGTCGATGAAAAACTGGCGCTGGTCGGCGTCCACGCCGATGGCCCAGAGGTCGTTGTCGCGGCAGGCCTCGATGACACCCAGCCCGGCGCCCATGGCGCAGGGGTGGAGCAGGTCGGCTCCCAGCTGTTTGATCTGCACCAGGGCCATCTCTTTGCCCTTGGCGGCGTCGGTCCAGCTGCCGATGTAGGAGGTGGCCACCTTGCCGTTGGGGGCAACCAGCTGCGAGCCCTCGATGAAGCCGATCAAAAAGTCGTTGATGATGGTGTCCTCACTGCCGCCCAAAAAGCCGATGGTGTGGGACTTGGACATCTTCTGGGCCAGCGCGCCGGCCAGAAAGTCCACCTGGTTTTGCAGGTAGGTGATGCAGAACATGTTGGACATCTTGATCTCGGTGGTGGGCTCGATATCAAAACCCACGAATTTCGACTCCTTGTACTCGTCCATGTGCTTTTCGATGATGGGGATGTACTCGCTGCTGCCGAAGAAGATGACATCGTAGCCGGCGTCGGCCACGTCCTGGATGGCGGGCTCCATCTTGGCCTTGTCGGTGCCGATCTCGGCTACTTTGATTTCGACCCCCAGGTCTGTCTCGGCCTTTTTCAGCCCCTCGTAGGCGATGTCGTAGTAGGACTTGTCCCCCAGGGCCGAGCAGATCATCACCACCCGGAACTTCTTTTCCCCGTCCTTGTTGCCCTCGTCCTTTTCGCCGCAGCCGGTCATCAACAGGGATGACGCCGTCAGGGCGGCCAACAGAATTGCCAGTGCCTTTTTCACAGTTTTCCCTCTCTCTCTTTTTTGGATTTTCACGATTTCGACGGGCGTTCACCCGCCCTTCACAATCCCATCCTAGACCTTGAAAAGAGGGGGAGCCAGGACAATTGTCCCGCGGGAGGATGTTTTTTTCAGACTTTGGCAGTCTTATAAAAACCCTATTTTTTCGCCGTTTCTCCCAATTGCAGATGGCGGGATTTGTCCCTTTTGGCGGAAGGTGGGCCCTCCTTTTGTGCGGGGATACAAAAGCCCCCTTTTTTTATTGGCAAAAACACCTAGGAAGAATCTGGCAGACCAAGGGCTTCATTTGCAGTAAAAAATAAAATTTTTTCTTTTTTTAAGTGGAGACGGCGCGTTCGCCGTTAGGGCTTGACCCCCTCGCGGATGGCGACAAAGTCGTCCTGGCTCATGCCGTAGGCGGTGAAGACCTGCTGGCTGCCGTCGAGGAGCTGGCCCTCCACCTTGTCCACATAGTCCTGGATCTCCTGCGGGGTGTGTTCCTTGTAGTAGTCGTTCTTGGCCAGGCCCACGGCCTCTTCCTTCAGGCCCCACTTCTCCAGGCTGCCGTAGGTCTGGGTGCCGGCCAGCTCGTCTTTGATGACCTTGTAGACCACCATGTCCCCCCGCTTCATGGCCGAGGTGAGGATGGCGTCGGCGATGTCCTTCTTGCTGTCGATAAAGAATTCCCGCTGGTCGGCGTCCACGCCGATGGCCCAGAGACCGTTGTCGCGGCAGGCCTCAATGACACCCAGTCCGGCACCCATGGCGCAGGGGTGGAGCAGGTCGGCCCCCAACTGTTTGATCTGCACCAGGGCCATCTCCTTGCCCTTGGCGGCGTCGGTCCAGCTGCCGATGTAGGACGAGGCCACCTTCCCCTTGGGGTTGGCCAGAAGGGAGCCCTCGATGAAGCCGATCAAAAAGTCGTTGATGATGGTGCCCTCGGTGCCGCCCAAAAAGCCGATGGTGCCCGACTTGGACATCTTCTGCGCCAGCGCGCCGGCCAAAAAATCGACCTGGTTTTGCATATAGGTGATGCAGAACATGTTGGACATCTTGATTTCGGTGCTGGGCTCGATGTCAAAGCCCACGAACTTGGACTCCTTGTACTCGTCCTGGTGCTTTTCAATGATGGGGATGTACTCGGTGCTGCCAAAGAAGATGATATCGTAACCGGCGTCGGCCACGTCCTGGATGGCGGGCTCCATCTTGGCCTTGTCGGTGCCGATCTCGGCCACCTTGATTTCGACCCCCAGGTCGGTCTCGGCCTTTTTCAGCCCCTCGTAGGCGATGTCGTAGTAGGACTTGTCCCCCAGGGCCGAACAGATCATCACCACCCGGCACTTCTTTTCCCCGTCCTTGTTGCCCTCGTCCTTTTCGCCGCAGCCGGTCATCAGCAGGGATGACACCGTCAGGGCGGCCAACAGGATTGCCAACGCTTTTTTCATTGCTCGTTTCCCTCGCTCTCTTTTTTCATTCAGAATTGTATAGATTTTCATTCACTCCAAAAGAGGGGAGAAAAAAGCAAAAAAGGCCGACATTGCGTCAACAATGCCAACCTTTCGTGTGATTTTTTCCCTTTTTGAGGGCGAAAGAAATCCTATACCAAACTGTTCCTCGCCTTCCAATTTAAACAAAGCAATCGAATTTGTCAACTAAATTTTACTATTTATTTATTTTTTAGACATATTGCTCTTTCTCGCAATAAAGCACTTTTTTGTACCGCCTTCACAGCGACACCGCATTCTTTTTAGAAGTTCCTCTATAAAGAACGGGGCGGCACAAAATATGCGGGGGAAAACACCGAGAAATCTGGGAAAACCGCCAAAAAAGGCCCTCGCCGCCGCAAACGGGCGCCGAGGGCCTTTTAGAGGCGCTTACTCCCCTTCTTTGCCGGGGAGACAGAGCACCTCTTTGACCTTGGTGGCAAAGAGTTTGGACGAGTAGCTGGGGCGCAGGATCAGGGCCGTGTCGCAGCCGAGGCTGGTCCCCCCCACCGCCACCACGTCCTCACCAAAGGGGAGGTAGCCGCCGTCCATGGCCATGGTGGAGCACTCCACACAGACCTTGGTGCCCTGGGAGAACATCCGCAGGGCGTTGGCGACGATCTCCAGCGGATACATCCCGCCGTTGGCGCCGGAGACGGCCCGCTCGGCCGCTGAGAGGGCGTGGGCGGCGGTGCAGACCGAAAAGCCCCAGTCCTTCAACTTCTGGCGCTCGGCCTCTTCCATGACGTTTTTGCCCGGCTCCTTGGAGCCGTAGGCCAGGGTGACCACCGTCACCTGTAAGCCGCAGTCCCGAAAGAGTTCGGCTGTGGCGCCGGAGGAGCTGGCCACCACCAGGTGGCGGATGCCCCGGGCCTTGGCACCTTCAACGGCAATGCGGGCGGTTTCCTCTGCCCCGGCGGGGCCGACTGGTACCAATTTCAATTGTCTTCCTCCCATTCTGTGCGCCCGCCGCCGGCAGGGGTGTCGGGCGGGCGCTTCTCCCCCCGCCGCGGCGGGGGATAGCGAACTTTTGTGACCCGGTGTCCATCGCACCAGGCGGTAAAGGCGGGCCCGAAAAAGCAGAGCCCTTCCGACCAGGGGCGCACCCCCGCCACCCCCTGCGCCACCGCCGGGGACAGCCGTCTCCCCTCCCCTGGGGGGAGGGGAAGGGCCCCGTCGCCCACCGCCCGGGAAAAGAGGGCGCAGACCGTCCCCTCCCAGTCGGGAGGGACCGCATCCCCCTTTTCCCGGTTGCAGGCCCGGCAGCAGAGGACCAGGTTGTAGACTGCCGAGGGACCCCCGCGGGCGCGGGGCAGGTGGTGGTCCAGGGTGCCGCCGCCAAAGGAGAGGGGTTTGCCGCAGTAGAAGCAGCGGCCCCCTTCCCGCAGATAGCAGTAGCGGCGCTTGGTCTTGTCAAAGACGTAGGGGCGCACCGGCTACTTCCCGAAAAGGCGGGTGGCCCTGGCCATGTTCTCGATGACCGGCACCCCAAAGGGGCAGTTTTTCTCGCAGGAGCCGCAGGCGATGCACTCCCCCGCGGTGACGGGCAGGGCCTCGTAGTGGGCGGCCACGGTGGCGGGGACCGACAGCCTCTCCCCCGCCTCGGCCAGGTCCAGGTATTTGTGGACGGCGGCCACGTCGATGTGCTGGGGGCAGGGCAGGCAGTGGTTGCAGTACATGCACCGGTGGGAGAGGGAGCCCTGCATCTCCTGGGCGAGGAAGGAGAAGTCCCGCTCCTCCTCGCTGGCATCAAAGTAGCCAAGGGCGTCCTCCAGCTCGGCCACGCTCTGCACCCCCAGCAGCACGCTGGCCACCCCGGGTTTGGAGAGGGCGTAGTGGATGCACTGGGTGACGGTGAGGGGCCGGTGGAAGGGGGTGGTGGCCGGGTCCAGCAGTTTGCCGGCGGCCAGGGCCTTCATGACGGTGATCCCCACCCCGCGGGCCCCGCAAAGCTGGTAGAGCCGCTCCCGCTCGGGGGAGAGCTGGCCCTGGGTGGGGGTGGCGGCGATGAGCTGGTCGAGGGTCTTCTCGGCCGGCTCAAAGTCGTAGGCGGGGTTGATGGAGAAGAGGAGGAGGTCGAAGATCCCCGTCTCTACCAGTTTGATGGCGGTGGCGGGCATGTGGCAGCTGACCCCCAGCTTGCGGATGACCCCCTTCTCCTTGAGGCGGAGGGCGTAGTCGATAAAGTCGCTCTCAAAGACGCCGTCCCAGTCCTTCTGGGTGTCGACGAAGTGGACCATCCCCAGGTCGATGTAGTCGGTGTGGTACTTCTCTAAAAAATCGCGCACATAGGTGTCGGCCTCTTTCACTTTGCGGGAGCGGGCGTACTGCCCCCCCTGGAGCACCGCGCCGATGTGCCCTTGCAGGTAGACGTTTTTGCGGTAGGGGCGCAGGGCGTCCCCCATCTTCCGGCGGTACTCCACCTCGGGCATGAAGAGGTCGAAGATGTTGACCCCCCGCTCCACAGCGGCGCCCACGGTGGCCTCGACGGTGGGGTAGTCGCGGGTGCAGAGGTGCTCGCCCCCCACCCCCACGGCGCTGACGGAAAACCCGGTGTTTCCCAGCTGTCTGTATTCCATCTCCATGAAAAGGCCTCCTTCTCTCCTCTGCGGGCGCGGCGAGCCGGCCCGGCAGGAGCTGTTGTAACTTCAGTATACCCCTCCTTTTAAAAGGGCGCAAGGAGCAGGGCGCAAAAAAGGGCCGGGGCAGTTGCCCCGGCCCTTTTCAACTGCGAAAAGGGGGTAATTACTTCTTGGACGCGACCGGCTCGGGCTCGGTCTTGCCCTGCTCGTAAACTTTGATGATGCCCTTTTTGTACATCAGCCAGGAAGTCAGGATGGTGACGGGGATCATGCCCACGATGACAAAGCCCTGGTAGGTGCTCAGCGGCACGCCCATGATCATCAGGATGATGACGATGATGACGGCGGGGACAGCGCCCAGCAGCTTGCCCTTGATGTTGTACTTGCCGGACCGGCCGTTGAAGATGCCCAGGGCCAGGCCGCCGAACAGAGCGGGCAGCATGTAGCCGGTGGCGGTCTTGACGGCAGGGATGGCGAAGATGGGCTGCAGCGGCACCAGCAGGATGACGCCCAGGGCGATGATGGCCATGGTGACGATGGAGGAGGCGCCGACGGCCACGGTGACAACGGCGTCGCCCTCGTCGGTGGACTGCTCCACGCCGGCGATGTCGATGGCGTTGATGGCCACAGGCAGCTTCAGGTTCATGACGTTGCCGGTGATGAAGGTGATGTAAGAGGCGGAGCCGAGCACGGGGGCGTAGCTGAACACCTCAGAGATGGCGATGGGGATGAACATGGCCAGCAGGCCGGTGCCGCTCTGCAAAACCAGGCCGAAGTCCGGGAAGCAGCTGTAGATGGCACAGATGACCAGGGGGATACCCACCATGAAGCCGAGGGCGCCAATACTGCCGAGCCGGCCCAGGCGATGGATGGACTTTATGTATTTCTCGTTGTTCATTGTATAGTCCTCCTTTCCCTATTAAGCGAACATGCCGACCACGTTGGTCCAGAGCACGGAGGAAGCCATGCCCAAAATCAACACGATGGCGAGGTTGAAGTCGTTGAGCCACTTGGCCCCGGTCTTCTTGGCGATGGTCGCGATCAGCAGGCCGATGCCGGCACTGGTGAGCAGGGTCAGGGTGCCGACGAAGTTCCAGCCGGTGGCGGGGTTGTAGACCTGCAGGGGCATCATGACGGACATCATGGCCATCATGAAGCAGCCGGAGAAGACAGCGCCCCAGCCGCCGCTCTTGCGGTTGTAGTCGGCCATGCTGGTGGTGATCTTCTTGGCGGCGATGATGTTGGTGATGATGCCGAACATAATGCCGATGCTCATGACGATCATCACGGCGCCAAAGACGTTGGCGGGCTGCGCACCGGCGCTGGCGAAGTTCAGGCCCATGGCCTGGATGACCATGTCGGCGGCCATCAGCTCATAGGAGACGGCGCCCACGACGGAGAGCCGGAACCAGGCCCAGGGGGTGCCGATGACGGCGGCCAGGGAAATCAGGCCGATGACGATGGACAGGGAGGGGACGATGGAGAAGGTGCAGGACGAGCTGATGACCTTTTTGATGGTCGTGTTCTCGATGCCCAGCTCCAGGCAGCGCTTGCGGGCCTTCACCATGAAGGCGGCGGCCAGTCCGGCTACGTACAGCAGTCCGGCGATGACCAGAATCCACAGCCAGGTGCTGTTTGACAGTTCTTTGAATGTCATTTGATTCACTCCTCATTTCTGTTTCATTGTGTATCGCAACAGCGCAGTTACCGCTCGCTGTTTGAAACCGTTAGTCCAGATAGGGTTTGACGTCGTCGGGGAAGGGGCAGTTGTACTTGCCGCCGGTCTTTTTCAGGTACTCCTCCTGGGCGGGAGCGAGGACGGAGGGGTCCTCAATGACCTTGACGGCGGCCAGAGCCAAAGCCTTGCCGGCCTGCAGCAGCCCCTTGTGGGCCAGGCGGGAGCCGGCCTGCGCCGTCTGCTGCCAGGAGTGCCCGGGGGTGCCCAAACAAGCGGTGGGGGCGGTCATCTGGGCGGTGGGGGTGACATAGCTGACATCGCCCACATCGGTGGAACCCGGCATGGCGATGTTGCCCATGGGTCGGTAGGGGAAGACCTCGCCGCAGATGGCCTGGTCGGCGTATTTCTGCGCCAGTTCCGGGCCGCCCAACATCCCCAGCTGCTGGGCCGAGGCGGCCTTTTCGGCCGGGGTGAGGGTGTCGCGGAAGGATTGGGCCAGGGCTTTGTCCTCCTCGTCAAAGGGGACCTCGCCCACCTCGTTCATGGCCTCGGTCAACAGGGTGGTGAGCACCTCGTTGGGGATGTAGTCGGAGAGACCGTCTTTGATTTGAACGATTGACTCGGTCTCGGTCATCATGGCCGCGCCCTTGGCGATCTTCTCGATGCGGGCAAAGAGCTCTTTGGCCTCGGCGATCTTGGGTGCGCGGATGTAGTAGTGGAGCTTCGCCCGGTCCTGCACCACGTTGGGGGCGGTGCCGCCCACATCGTGGAAGGCGTAGTGGATGCGGGCCTCGGGGCTGACGTGCTCGCGCAAAAACTGCACGCCGATGTTCATCAGTTCGGCGGCGTCGAGGGCGCTGCGGCCCAGCTGGGGCGACGCGGCCGCGTGGGAGGTCCTGCCCACAAAGCTGAAAAAGACGCTGATGTTGGCCAGGGAGCTGATCCCCATGGGGGCAAAGCAGTCGCCGGGGTGCCAGCTGAAGGCGCAGTCGAGGCCGTCAAAGCAGCCCTCTCTGGCCATGAAGGCCTTGCCGCAGCCGAACTCCTCGCCGGGGCAGCCGTAGTAGATGACGGTGCCGCTCTTGCCGGTGGCCTGCAGGTAGTCCTTGACGGCGACGGCCGCCGCCAGACTGCCCGCACCCAAGGCGTTGTGCCCGCAGCCGTGGCCGGGGGCGTCCTTGACCACCTCTTTTTTCGAGGAGCAGCTCGCCTCCTGGCTGAGGGAGGGCAGGGCGTCAAACTCGCCCAGGATGCCGATGACCGGCTTGCCGCTGCCGAATGTGCCGGAGAAGGCAGTGGGGATGCCCGCCAGCCCTGTCTCCACCGCGAAGCCCTCCTGCTTCAACACTTCGATGAGGGCAGCCGAGGACTGGAACTCCTTGAAGCCCAGCTCCGGCGTAGACCAGACCTTGTCGCTGACCTGGGTGAAGAGAGCGGCCTTGTCGTCCACCAACTTGCAGATGTCGTCCCGTACCGACATGATTTTGATCGCCTCCTAATCTAATGCGCGGCTGCCAGTCATTGGTGATAATGACGGAAAACAGTAGATTTTTTTGGTAAATGCAACCTATGCTTTCTTTTTCTTGCAGAACAGCGCCTTTATGTTTATGAATTGTAACATAAAATGAACAAACAAGCAATTGTGTTTTAACGATTTATGAATATTGGCCAAAGGGATGTTGCAGAATTTATCTATTTATATTTGCTGGGAAATATGGTAGAATCAACCCATGAAAAGAAGGGGAGGGCGTTGCCATGCGCTATCGCGCGCTGTTACTGGATATGGACGGGACCCTGATCGACTCCTCGGGGGGGATCATCGCCTGTGCCAAAGAGGCCATGGAGGAGCTGGGGATCCCCATCCCCCCGGAGGACACCTTCCACCGCTTTATCGGCCCGCCCCTGAAGGAGTGCTTCCGCATTGTCGCCGGGGTGGAGGACGAGGCGCTGCTGGACCGGGCGGTGGCCAGCTACAAGGCCCATTTTCGGGACGAGCACATCGCCGCCGGCAGGCTCTACCCCGGGTGGGAGACCCTGTTGCCCGCCCTCAAGGCCCAGGGGGTCAAGCTGGGGGTGGCCACCCTCAAATTCGTGGGCTTTGCCCGCAAGACCACCGACCACTTCGGCCTGACCCCCCTCTTCGACGCCATCTGCGGGTCGGTGCCGGAGAAGACCCCCTCCAAAGAGGGGATCATCCGGGAGGCGCTGGCCGAGATGGGGATCGACGAGGCCGACGCCGACGAGGTGCTGATGGTGGGGGACAGCCCCTATGACGAAGAGGGGGCCGCCGCCGTGGGCTGCCGCTTTGCCGCCGCCACCTACGGCTTTGGCTACCTGGGGATGGAGGAGAGCCAGATCGAGGCCGATGCGCTGGTACACAGCGTGGAGGAGCTGGCCGACTACCTGCAAAACAGTTGACCGGGGCGCCCGCAGGCTGTCTGCCGCGGGCGCTCTCTTTGAGAGAGGAGACAGAGAAGATGGACTGGACAGAGATTCAGGTGGCCGTCGCCGCCGGGGACGTGGAGGTGGCCTCGGCCATCGCCCACATGGTGGTGCCCTACGGCATCTACATCGAGGACTACTCGGACCTGGAGGAGGTCGCCCCCCAGGTGGCCCACATCGATTTGATCGACGAGGAGCTGCTGGCCCGGGACCGGGAGCACGCGGTCATCCACCTCTACATCCCCGCCGACCAGGCGCCCATGGAGGCCGTCTCCTTTTTGACCGGGCGGCTGGAGGAGGAGGGGATCGGCCACACCCTCTCCACCGGCGAGATCGCCGAGGAGGACTGGGCCTTTGGCTGGAAGAAGTATTACCACCCCCTGCCCATCGGCCAGCGGCTGGTGGTCTGCCCCAGCTGGGAGCACTACGAGAAATCGCCCGGCCAGGTGGTGGTGACCCTGGACCCGGGGATGGCCTTCGGCACCGGCACCCACCACACCACCAAGCTCTGCCTGGAGCGGCTGCAGGAGGTGGTGCGCCCCGGCTGCAGCGTGCTGGACGTGGGCTGCGGCAGCGGGATCCTGGCCATCTCCTCCCTGCTGTGCGGGGCCGGCTCGGCGGTGCTCTGCGACATCGACGAGACGGCGGTCAAGGTGGCCCGGGAGAACGCCGCCCTCAACGGGGTGGCCGAGCGCTGCACCGTGGTGCAGGGGGACCTGGCCACAGGGGTGCAGGGGCGCTTTGACGTGATCTTTGCCAACATTGTGGCCGACATCGTGATCCGGCTGCTGCCGGACGTGAAGCCCCACCTGAACGAGGGCGGGGTGCTGGTGGCCTCGGGGATCGTGGACGTGCGCCGGGACGAGGTGCTGGCGGCCATGGAGCAGGCCGGGCTGACCGTTTTGGACGTGCGGGAGGAAAAAGGCTGGTACGCCATCACCTGCCGGGCCTAAAGCCTGCCCGCGCGGGTGGTGGACAGCTTTGTTAAAGGAGTATGCGGGATGCCCAAGTTTTTTACCGAAGACATCGCCAGGCAGCGGGGAATTTTGCGCGGCGGGGACGTCAAACACCTGACCCGGGTACTGCGGCTGGGCCCGGGGGACGTGGTGACCCTCTGCGACGGGGCGGGGTTTGACTACGACTGCCAAATCGAGACCGTCGAGGAGGGCCAGGTGGTCTGCACCGTGCTGGAAAAGCGCCCCTGCCCCGCCGAACCCGACCTGGACCTGACCGTTTACATGGCCCTGCCCAAGCAGGACAAGATGCAGTTGGTGGTGCAAAAGTGCGTGGAGCTGGGCTGCCGGGAGATCGTGCCGGTGACCAGCGAGTGGTGCGTCTCCCGCCCCGATCCCAAGAGCCTGCAAAACAAGATAGAGCGCTGGCAGAAAATCGCCTGGGAGGCGGCCAAGCAGTGCGGGCGGGGGGTGCTGCCCACCGTCTCGCCCTGCCTGCCCTTTGCGCAGGCGGTGGAGGAACTGGCGAAAAAGGATCTCCCCCTCTTCTTCTACGAGAAGGGCGGCCGCCCCATCGGCGAGCTGCTGGCCCAGGCCCAGGCGGCCGGGCCGGTGCGCAGCTGCGGGCTGCTGGTGGGCAGCGAGGGGGGGCTGACCCCCGAGGAGGTGGCCCTGGCCGAGGGCCACGGGGTAGGCATCGCCTCCCTGGGGCCCCGCATCCTCCGCTGTGAGACCGCCCCCCTGGCGGCGGCGGCCGTGGTGATGTATTTGACGGGGAATCTGTAAACGACTGTTTATCTAAAACGAAGAGCGCCTGGCGAGTTGGCCTCGCCGGGCGCTCTTCATTTTGAACCCCTCAGCGCTTGAGGAGGGAGCGCTGCCATTCGACGAAAGAGCCGATGGCCAGAAAGGCCAGGCCGAAGGCGGCGATGAGGGGATAGCGCCACGGCCCCTGCCAGAGGGGGAGGACGGCCCCCACACGCAATGGCCAGGGATAAAAGACGTTGCCGTCCATCCTCCTTGGGCGCGGACTGCGCCGCGCCGCCTTTTCTTTTATGGTAACATCCTGCTGTGCAAAACTCCATCAGTAGGAGCTTTTTTTGGCGTCTATTACATTTTTAAACGGATATTTTTGGCGACTATTCGCCGGGATCCGCCCCTTTTTGCGCCTCCCTCTCGATTGACGGCCCTCTGTGAAAAGGCTATACTTTGAGAAAAGAGGCGCCCTTCGGGGCGCAGAGGGGGAATTTTGTTGCAAGTGAGAGAACTGGCCCATCAATATGCCGGATACGTCACCGATTTTCGCCGGGAACTGCACGCCCACCCGGAGCTCTCGATGGAGGAGGAGTGGACCTCCGCCCGCATCGCCCGGGAGCTGGAGGGACTTGGCATCCCCCACACCGTGCTGCAAAACCGGGGCATCGTCGCGGTGGTGGACAGCGGCCGTCCGGGGCCCCGGCTGGCCTTTCGGGGGGATTTTGACGCCCTGCCCCTGACCGAGGAGGTGGAGCTTCCCTTTCAGTCCCAGATCGCGGGGAAGATGCACGCCTGCGGGCACGATGCCCACGCCGCCATGGTGCTGGGGGCCGCCCGCATCGCCTGGGAACAGCGCCAGCACCTGTGCGGCACAGCCTATTTCTGCTTTCAGCCCGGAGAGGAGACCGGCGAGGGCGCAGGCCCCATCGTCGCCCACCTAAAGGCCCTGGGCGGGGTGGACCGGGCGGTGAGCCTGCACGTCAACGGCGCCTACCCGGTGGGCAGCCTCTACCTGCAAGACGGGCCGATGTACGCCGGCGCCACCCGCTTCGACATCGAGGTGGAGGGGGTGGGCGGCCACGGCTCCCGCCCCGATTTGGCGTCCGACCCCATCCGCCCGGCCTGCGAGATCCTTCTCAAGGCGGCGGCCATCCCGGTCAACCGGCACGACCCCTTTGCCACCTGCGTGGTGAGCCCCTGCCTGATCCACGCCGGCACCAAAAACAACATCATCCCCGGCAGCGCCTCCATCGGGGGGAACATCCGCTTTTTCCGCTACGGGGACGGGCCCGCCCTGGTGGAGGAGATCCGCCGGCTGGCCGGGCCCACCGCCGCGGCCTACGGCTGCACCGCCCGGGTCACCGGGGGCGAAAAGTGCACCGAGCCGGTCCTCAACGACCCCGCATCCGCCGCCTGGGGCCGCGCCCTGGCCGCCGACCTGGGCTTTTCGCTCATCCCGGCCCAGGGCCCCTCGGCCGCGTCGGACAACTTCGCGGAGTTCCTCGAGGCCTTCGGTGGCTTCTACGCCATGCTGGGGGCCCGCAGCGAGCTGCCCGGCACCTCCGGCAACGCCCACAACCCCACCTTCTGCATCGACGAGGGGTGCCTGGAAGAGGGACTGGCCCTCTTTGCCGCCTGCCTGTTTGATCTCCTGGGAGGCAAGGAGTAAAGGAGTAGGGGACAACTTTTTTGCATACAAAAGGTATCAAGAATAAAAAGGAGTGTTTTGAGATGTCTGTCATCAAAGAGCTGAGCGAGAAGTACGAGTCCTATGCCATCGACCTGCGGCGGGAGCTGCACGCCCACCCCGAATTGAGCTTGCAGGAGGAGTGGACCTCCGCCCGCATCGTGGAGGAGCTGGAAAAACTGGGCATCCCCTGCGAAGTGGTGGGCCCCCGCAACGTGGTGGGCCTCATCGACACCGGCCGGGCCGGCAGATCCATCGCCATCCGCGCCGACATCGACGCCCTCCCCCTCACCGAGGAGGTGGAGCTGCCCTTTAAATCCCAGTTTGAGGGAAAGATGCACGCCTGCGGGCACGACGCCCACGCCGCCATGCTGGTGACCATCAGTCGCATCCTCAACGAGACCAAAGAGCAGTTTTCCGGCAAGGTCTACCTCTGCTTCCAGGTGGCCGAGGAGACCGGTTTCGGCGCCGACGACATCGTGGCCTACCTGCAGGAAAAGGGCGGGGTCGACCAGGTGATCGCCACCCACATCGCCGGGGCGGCCCCGGTGGGGACCATCTGGATCCCCGACGGGCCGATGTACGCCGGCAACATGGGCTTTAAGATCGTGGTGCACGGGGTGGGCGGCCACGGCTCCCGCCCCGACGCGGCGGTCGACCCCATCCGCCCGGCCTGCGAGATCCTGCAGGCCATCGCCGCCATCCCGGTCAACCGGCACGACCCCTTCAAGACCCTGGTGGTCAGCCCCTGCACCATCCACGCGGGCACCAAGAACAACATCATCCCCGGCGAAGCCGAGATCGAGGGGAACATCCGCTTCTTCGCCTACGGCGACGGCGACGCCGCGGTGGAGGAGATCCGCCGGATGAGCGAGCACCTGGCCGCCGCCCAGGGCTGCACGGTGGAGGTCACCAGCGAGGCCATGGCCCCCTACCCGGTCATCAACAACAATGAAGCCGCCGCCCGGGGCCGCGCCCTGGCCGCCCAGCAAGGGCTGACGGTGCTGCCCCCCGCCGACCCCCAGGCCGCGTCGGACAACTACGCCAACTTCCTCAACGCCTTCCCCGGCTTTTACACCATGCTGGGCGCCCACAGCGAGATGCCCGGCACCTCCGGCAACCACCACAACCCCACCTTCTGCCTCAACGAGGACTGCATCAAACTGGGCATTGCCTTCATGGCCGAATACGCCTTTGCATTTTTGAAATAGCCCCGGAACAGACGCGCCGTTTCTGTGCGCTGTTCACAGAAAGTTGGTTTGACAGCCCCATTTTTTGCCTCTATAATACAAAGTAGTGAGTCTATTTCACCATCATCAAGGAGGGTATCTTTCCATGACCATTAAAGAACTGATCGCCCAAAATGAGGACTACATCATCGAGATGCGCCGGGAGTTCCACATGCACCCCGAGCTGAGCTACCAGGAGGAGCGCACCTCCCGCCGGATCTGCGAAGAGCTGGAGAAGATGAACATCCAGTACGAGGTCGTCGGCCGCCGCAACGTCATCGGCATCATCAACAAGAACAAAGCGGGCAAGAAGATCGCCATCCGCGCCGACATCGACGCCCTGCCGGTCTGCGAGGAAGTCGACCTGCCCTTCAAGTCCCAGACCCCCGGCGTGATGCACGCCTGTGGCCACGACGGGCACACCGCCATGCTGTTGGGCATCGCCAAGTCCCTGAACGAGCTCAAAGATGAGCTCAACGGCTCGGTCTACCTCTGCTTCCAGGTGGCGGAAGAGGTCGGCGGCGGCGCCGCTGAGGAGTGCGTCGAGTACCTGCAGGCCCACGGCGGCGTGGACCAGGCCATCGGCACCCACCTGATGGGCCAGATGCCCGTCGGCCTCATCGGCATCCCCGACGGGGCGATGATGGCTGGCAACACCGGCTTTAAAATCAAGGTCCACGGCGTGGGCGGCCACGGCTCCCGCCCCGACCTGGCGGTCGATCCCATCCGCCCGGCCTGCGACATCCTGCTGAAGGTGCAGGCCATCCCGGTCAACCGGCACGACCCCTTCTCCACCGTGGTGGTGAGCCCCTGCATGATCAACGCCGGCACCAAGAACAACATCATCCCCAACGACGCCGAGATCGAGGGCAACCTGCGCTTCTTCAAGGCCGGCGAGGACATTGAGGTCATCGACCTGATGCGCAAGATCGCCGAGAACGTGGCCGCCGCCTATGGCTGCACCGCCGAGGTGGAGCGGGTGATCATGGCCCCGCTGCCGGTGGTCAACGACAAGGAGGCCGCCGCTGCTGGCCGCGCCCTGGCCGCCGAGCAGGGGCTGACCGTTCTGCCCCAGGGCGACCCCGCCACCGGCTCGGACGACTACGCCGCCTTTGTCCACGCCTTCAAGGGCTTCTACTGCGTGGTGGGCGCCAAGAGCGATCTGCCCGGTACCTCCGGCAACCACCACAACGCCAACTTCGCCATCGACGAGGCCAGCCTGAAGGTGGGCGCCACCTTTATGGGCGAGTACGCCTACAACTTCCTGACCAAATAGGATCCCCTCCGTCAGGTTTTGGGGCGCGGCACGCCCGCGTACATAGCTTTTGCGATCCCCGTGCGGTCTCCGGCCGCACGGGGATTCTTTTTGCCCCCTCCCCCGCATATCCTGCCAGGGGGCCGGGCCTGCATATCCCACCCAAAACTGCCCATCCTCTTGAAAATAAGCGGAAAAAGGAGGGGATAGCAATGGAGAAGCGGCGCGCCTTTTTGGAAAACACCCTCTTTTTCGGCCTGGTGCTGGCCCTCGGCCTGCTGGGGGTGCACTGGCTGCTGCCCCTGCTCTCCCCCCTGCTGGCAGGCTTTTTTGTGGCCTTTGTCGCCGCCCGGCCCGCCCGCTGGCTGCACCGCCGCTGGCGCCTGCCCCAGCGGGGCTGCCAGACCGCCCTCACCGCCCTGCTCTACCTGGGGCTGGGGGCGGCCATCTGGTATTTTGGGGCGCGGCTGGTGGTCTCGCTGGGGAGCATCTTCTCCTCCCTGCCGGGGTTTTACGCCCAGGAGATAGCCCCCCTGCTGTCCCGGTTCCAGGAGTGGCTGCTGGGCTTTATCGAGGGCTTCTCCCCCGGCGCCCCGGTCTACTGGGAGGACTTTTTCGCCCTGGCGGGGGGCTCCATCGACGCCTGCCTGCAAAAACTCTCCGCCTGGGCCATGGGGGCGGTGACCCGGCTGGCCGCGGCCCTGCCCGCGGTCTTTCTCTGGTGCTCGGTGGCGGTGATCTCAGGGCTCTTCTTCGCCGCCGACTACCGGGGCATCACCCGCTTTTTTGCCCGCTGCACCCCGCCCCGGCTGGCGCAGGTGCTCTACCTGGTGAAGGACTGCGTCCAGCGCTCGGCCTTACAGATGGCCAAGAGCTACCTGATTTTAATGGCCGTGACCTTCGCCGAACTGGCGGCCGGGTTCTGGCTGCTGGGCATCGCCCACCCAGTCTCGATGGCGCTGCTGGTGGCCTTTGTCGACCTGCTGCCCATCCTGGGCACCGGGGCGGTGCTGGTGCCCTGGGCGGCCTTCCTGCTCCTCTCGGGGAACACCGGGCTGGGGCTGCAGATGGCCCTTCTCTACGCGGTCATCTCGATGGTGCGCAGCCTGCTGGAGCCCAAGGTGCTGGGCAACCAGGTGGGGCTGCACCCGCTGGTGGCCCTGTCCAGCGCCTACCTGGGCGGGGCGGTGCTGGGGTTTTGGGGCATCTTCCTGGGGCCGCTGGGGGCCATTGTCGCCCAAGATCTGATTGCCCACGGGGTGATCCGCCTGCCCGGCCGGGTGCGGGAGGCGCGCCGCCGCGGCCGGGCCGACCGGGAAGGGCGCGGGGAAAAACCGGCAAAAGGCGGTTGACAAATCCCCGCCGGCGGCGTATATTGAGTACAAAGGCGATGCAGTCGCCCTTTAAAGGAGTAAAGCAACATGAACAACGCGGTCTCCCTCTCTTCGGTCTCCTATTACGGCTACCGCTACCTGGGCTATTTTTATGGCGCGGGCGTTTTGTCGTATGGAAAAGTGAAGAGGGGCCGCGGGTAGAGCGGGTAAAAGAAAACCACAGAGCGATTTTTTTGCCGGTACCTGGGCTTCGCCTCCCAGGTGCCGGCTTTTTTTGCGCCTTTGCCGCAAAGAGGGCCGCCGCGCGGGGAGCGGGCTCGGCCGAGAATGGAGGAAAACAGGATGATCGTCATCTGCAAAAAGGGAACCACCCAGGAACAAATCGACCAGTTCACCCACTGGCTGCACGACCAGGGGATGGAGGTGCACCTCTCCCGGGGGGCCCGGACCACCCTGCTGGGGCTGGTGGGGGACACCTCGTCCCTCGACGCCGAACAGCTGGCCTCCCTCCCCTTTGTGGAGCGGGTACAGCGCATCTCCGAGCCCTACAAAAAGGCCAACCGAAAGTTCCACCCCGAGGACACGGTGGTGGATGTCAGCGGGCGCAAACTGGGGGGCGGGCACTTCTGCATGATCGCCGGCCCCTGCTCGGTGGAGAGCGCTGAGCAGATCACCGAGGTGGCCCAGGCGGTCAAGGGGGCCGGGGCCTGTGTGCTGCGGGGCGGCGCCTTCAAGCCCCGCACCTCCCCCTACGCCTTTCAGGGGCTGGGGCCGGTGGGGCTGGACCTGCTGCGGGTCGCCCGCCAGAAGACCGGGATGCCCATCGTCAGCGAGGTGATGGACAGGGAGCAGCTTCCCCACTTCGCCGACGTGGACATCATCCAGGTGGGGGCCCGCAACATGCAGAACTTCACCCTGCTGCGGGCCGTGGGGGAGATGGGCAAGCCGGTGCTGCTCAAGCGGGGGCTCTCCTCCACCATCGAGGAGTTTTTGATGAGCGCCGAGTACGTGATGGCCGGCGGCTGCGAGCAGGTAATCCTCTGCGAGCGGGGCATCCGCACCTTTGAGACGGCCACCCGCAACACCCTGGACCTCTCGGCCATCCCCCTGCTCAAGCGGCTCTCCCACCTGCCGGTGGTGGTGGACCCCAGCCACGCCACCGGCATCCCCTGGATGATCGAGCCCATGTCCCGGGCGGCGGTGGCCGCCGGGGCCGACGGACTGATCATCGAGGTGCACAACGCGCCGGAAAAGGCCCTCTGCGACGGCGCCCAGTCCCTGCGCCCGCAGGAATTTGCCGACTTGGTGGAGGGGCTGCGGCCCTTTGTGAAGCTGTGCGGGAAGGAGTGGGCCAGATGACGGTGGGGATCGTGGGGCTGGGCCTCATCGGCGGCAGCCTGGCCAAGTGCTTTGCCCAGCACGGCCACCGGGTCCTCGCCTGCGACCGGGACGCCGAGACCATGGCCGCCGCCCTGCGCGACGGGGCGGCGCAGGGGGAGCTGACCCCCGCCCGCTTTGGCGGGTGCGAGCTGATTTTGGTTTGCCTTTGGCCGCAAAAAACGGTAGACTATATAGAGGAAAACCGGGCCGCCTTCCCCAAAGGGGGGCTGGTGGTGGACTGCTGCGGGGTCAAGGGGGAGATCTGCCGCCAGGTCTGGCCCATCGCCCGGGAGGAGGGGTTCACCTTTGTGGGGGGCCACCCCATGGCCGGGCGGGAGCTCTCGGGCTACCGGGCCAGCCAGGCCGATCTCTTCCACCGGGCCAGCATGATCCTGACCCCCGGGCCCGGGTGCGACGAGGCGGTGATCGAAAAGCTGCGGGCCCTCTTTCTCTCCCTGCACTTTCGGCAGGTGGTCCTCTCCACCCCCGAGGAGCACGACCGCATCATCGCCCTGACCTCGCAGCTGTGCCACATCGTCAGCAACTGCTTTGTCAAAAGCCCCACCGCCGGGGACTTCGGCGGCTTTTCAGCGGGCAGTTTTAAGGACCTGACCCGGGTGGCCAAACTCAACGAGGCCATGTGGACCGACCTGTTCTCCCAGAACCGGGCGGCCCTGCTGGCCGAACTGGACATCTTCATCGACAACCTCGCCCGGTACCGGGCGGCCCTTGCCCAGGGGGACGACAGCGCCCTGGAGGGGCTACTGCGGGAGGGGCGCAAAATAAAGGAGGGCCTGACCCTTGGAAATCATACCAGTCAAAACCGGGAGAGCCTATGAGGTGACGGTGGGCCACGGCTGCGCCGACGCCTTTTACGACCAGTTGGCCGCGCGCCACCGGGGCAAGCGGGCCGCCATCGTCACCGATGAGACGGTGGACGGCCTCTACGGCGAAGCGGTGCGCCGGGCACTGGAGGGGCGGGGCATCCCCTGCTGCAAGTTCGCCTTCCCCGGGGGGGAGCCCCACAAGCGAATGGAGACCGCCCTGGAAATCTGCGAGTTTCTCCACCGTGAGGGCATCACCCGCAGCGACTTTCTGGTGGCCCTGGGGGGCGGCATCCCCGGGGACGTGACCGGCTTTTGCGCCGCCGTCTACCTGCGGGGGGTGGAGTACGTGCAGATCCCCACCACCCTGCTGGCCCAAATCGACTCCTCGGTGGGGGGAAAGACCGCCGTCAACATCGACGGGGGAAAAAACCTGGTGGGCTGTTTCTGGCAGCCCTCGGCGGTGCTCTGCGACACCGCCTTCTTCGACACCCTGCCGGAGGAGACCTTTGCCGACGGGGTGGGGGAGGCCATCAAGTACGGCGCCATCCGCGACGCGCAGCTCTTCGAGCAGATGCGGGGGGATTTTCGCCGCAACCTGCTGCCCATCGTCGCCCGCTGCATCGCCATCAAGGCGGCGGTGGTGGAGGCCGACGAGCGGGATACCGGGGAGCGGATGGTCCTCAACTTTGGCCACACCCTGGGCCACGCCATCGAAAAGCACTCGGGCTTTGCCGTCACCCACGGCAAGGCGGTGGCCATCGGGATGCAGATGATGGCCGACGCCTGCGCTCAAAACGGCCTCTGCGCCCCCGAGGTGCCGGCCGCCATCCGCGACTGTCTGGAGCGAAACGGCCTGGCCTGGCGCTACGACGCCCCCCTGGAAGGGCTGCTGGCCATCGCCGCCGGGGACAAAAAGCGGGACGGGACGAGCATCTCCCCGGTGCTCATCCGCGCCATCGGCCGCTGTGAACCGGTGTCGATGGAGTGGGGCGCCTTCGCGCAGTTCATGGCCGCCGGGGGGAGCCGGGCGTGAGGGCGCGGGTCGCCGCCCGGGCCCTGCGGGGGGCCATCGCCGCGCCGCCCTCCAAGTCGATGGCCCACCGGCTGCTCCTCTGCGCGGCCCTGGCCGAGGGGGAGACGGTGCTGCGAAACGTCCCCGCCTCCAAGGACGTGCAGGCCACCCTGCGGGGAATTTCCGCCCTCGGGGCCCGGGTGCGGCGGATGGACGGGGGGGCCTACTCCATCCTGGGCATCCCCACCGGGACGCGGCCCCGACAGGCCGCCATCGACTGCGGGGAGAGCGGCTCCACCCTCCGCTTTTTGGTGCCGGTGGCCGCCGCCCTGGGGGTGGAGACCACCTTTTCGGGGACCGGGCAGCTGCCCAACCGCCCCCTCTCCCCCATCCTCCCCTGCCTCGCGGCAGGCGGGGCCGCCTTCCACTACGAAAACACCCTCCCCTTCACCCTGGGCGGGCAGTTGAAACCGGGCCGGTACGAGATCGCCGGGGACGTGTCCAGCCAGTTCATCACCGGGCTGCTCTTCGCCCTGGCCGCCCTGGAGGGGGACAGCGAGATCCTCCTCACCACCCCGCTGCACTCCGGGCCCTACGTGGAGATGACCTTGCAGGCCATGGCCGCCTTCGGGGTGAGGGCCCGGCGCACCCCCCTGGGCTGGTTCATCCCCGGGGGACAGCGGTTTATCCCCTGCGACACCGCGGTGGAGGGGGACTATTCGGGCGCGGCCTTCTTCCTCTGCGCCGGGGCCATCTCCGGCGACGTGACGGTGGAGGGGCTCTCCCCCCTCTCGCTGCAGGGGGACCGGGCGGTCTGCGACGTGCTGGAGCGCTGGGGCGCCTCCGTGACCCGGGGCAGGGATTTTGTGCGGGTGCAGTCGGCACCCCTCACCGGCGGCCCGGTGGCGGGGGAGGACATCCCCGACATCCTGTCCATCCTGGCGGTGACCGCTGCCGCCGCCCAGGGCGAGACCGCCTTTACCGGCGCCGCCCGCCTGACCATCAAAGAGTGCGACCGCCTGGCCGCCACCGCCGCCCTCATCAGTGACCTGGGGGGCCGCTGCCGGGGCGAGGGGGACCTGCTCGCGGTGGAGGGCCAACCCCTGGCCGAAGGGCTGCGGCCCGGCGGGCCGGCCGCCACCCACCGCGACCACCGCATGGCCATGAGCGCGGCCATCGCCGCCCTCTGGTGCGAGGGGCCGGTGGAGCTGGACTGCGCCGAGTGCGTGGAGAAGTCGTACCCCGACTTCTTCCGCGATTACGAGATGTTGGGGGGAAGCGTTCATGTCTTCTAGTTTTGGCAGCCGGTTTCGGGTGACCCTCTTTGGGGAGAGCCACGGCCCGGCCATCGGCGCGGTGATCGAGGGGGTGACCCCCGGCCTGCACCTGGAGGAGGGGTACATCCGCGCCTACTGCGCCCGGCGGCTGGCGCGGGGGGCCTACTCCACCGCCCGCCGCGAACCCGATCTGCCCCACATCGTCAGCGGGGCGGTGGACGGGGTGGCCTGCGGCACCCCCCTGACGGTGGTGATCGAAAACACCTCCACTCGCTCGGGCGACTACGGCCCCCAGTCGCAGATCGCCCGGCCGGGCCATGCCGACTACACCGGCCACCTGCGCTACGGCGGCTTTAACGACGTGCGGGGGGGCGGCCACTTTTCGGGGCGGCTGACGGCCCCCCTGGTCTACGCCGGGGCGGTGGCCAGCCTGATGCTGCGGCAGCGGGGCATCGCCATCGGCGCCCACGCGGCGGAGATCGCCGGGGTGACAGACACCCCCTTTGACCCGGTGTCGGTGGGGCCCCGGGAATTCGACGCCCTGCACAGCCGCGACTTTCCGGTGCTCGACCCCGCCGTCGGCGAGGGGATGCAGGCCGCCATTGCCGCTGCCCGGGCCGACTGCGACTCGGTGGGCGGGGTGGTGGAGTGCGCCGTCACCGGGCTGCCCGCCGGGGTGGGCGACCCCTTCTTCGACACCCTGGAGAGCCGGCTGGCCTACCTCCTCTTCGCCATCCCCGCGGTGAAAGGGGTGGAGTTTGGGGCCGGGTTTTCCGCCGCCCGCATGCGGGGGAGCGAGAGCAACGACCCCTTTGTCAGTGAAGGGGGGAAAATCCGCACCAGCCGCAACGCCGCCGGGGGGATCCAGGGGGGCATCTCCAACGGGATGCCGCTCCTCTTTCGGGCGGCCTTCAAGCCCACCCCCTCCATCGCCAAGCCACAGCAGACGGTCAACTTTGTCACCGGAGAGGCCCTCACCGCCGAAATCCGCGGGCGGCACGACCCCTGCATCGTCCCCCGGGCCGCCGTCTGCGTGGAGGCGGCCGCCGCCATCGCCCTGGCAGACCTGCTGGGCTAAAGGGCTGAGGGGCAAACCAAAACAAACAGGGAGGAATACGCCGTGGAACTGGACAAACTGCGGGAGGAAATCGATCAAATCGACCGGGAGCTGCTCTCCCTCTTCTGCCGCCGGATGGCGGTGGTGGCCCAGGTGGGGCAGTACAAAAAAGAGCAGGGGCTGCCGGTGCTCAACCAGGGGCGGGAGGACGCTATCCTCGCCCGCGCCCGGGCCCAGGTGCCGCCGGAGATGGGGGACGCGGCCTGCGAACTGCTGTCCACCGCCATCCGCCTGAGCCGGGCCTACCAAGAGGAGATTTTGCGGGGCTAACCCTTCACCGCCCGTCCAGCAATTGGCCGGGCGGGATGTGCAGGGTGTCCGCCATTTTGAAGAGGGTCTCCAGCGACACCCCCTTCAAGGTCGCCGGACCCTCTATCTGGGAGATAAAGTTGGCGCTCTTGCCGATGTACTCTGCAAAGGCCTCCTGGGTGTAGCCCGCCCGCTTGCGGTAATAGGCGAGGTTCTGGCCCAGGGCCTTGAAATTTTCGGGGTATTGGGTTTTCACCTGCGCTCCCTCCCTATCACTGTTCATGTTTTTCACTTTTGCGCCTTTTCGTCCTGCCGCTATACACAGATGGGGCAAAAGCCGGTACTTTTGTTCCCATGGTCACCATACTCAATCTACAAAATATGCTCAATATATTAAATACACTTACAAATTGTTTCATTTAGAAAGGAGGCATGTTTATAATCTCCTATGCCCCTTTTTACAAAACGCTAAATAAGCGCAATTTAAAAGAATATGACTTAATTCATTATTATAAAATCTCCAGCAATACTCTACACCGCATAAAGCAAGGAAAGCCAATTACAACTACGACACTGGATACTCTCTGCTCCATTTTAGCTTGTAATGTATCAGGCATTATAAATTATATTCCCGGCAATGCAAAGGGGACAAATAGCCCCGAAAAAGAGGGGCTGTAAAAAACATTTCGATGTGCGCCATTGAAGTATCCCTATTTCTATTTTCGAGTAAGCACTTCTGTCCAGACGACTTCCCAACAGGTTCATCTTCCCCACCAACTTTTCTTGAGATAGGTTTGCCCGTTTGCGCAATCTCTTCAAATTGTCAGACAAACTGACATTCTGAATAATCATATTTTTCAAGTTTTTCCCCTCTCACCAGTTGTGACCAATCAGTCGCAAACCTTTCCTTAATGATATAGGGGATTCAATGGTATAATTGAGACCCATAAGTCGCAACTCGAAAATTTAGGGAGGATTTTTTGCAATTGGGGGATGGGGAGACCTTTCGAGAAGTTCGGTATTTTCGAGAGACCCTTAGTGACAGCAAACTGCTTCTCCCCCTCTTGCTGATGCTCTCCCGCGACATTGTTGTTAGGCGGACGGCAAACAGGGTATTTCTACAGCTCTTTATGAAGGAATTGGACAGAGAGGATTCTCAAGCACTGGAGGGGCAAATTTTACTCACCATGTTCCATGAACAGGAGGTCTGGAGAAACTTACAATATTATTTTGAGACAGCCCGGGCGAAAGGCTCTATTTTATAGACAGGGATACTTCAATTGTACGCATTGGAACACCCCCTCTCCGCCCTGTGAAAACGCCGCGCGTCCTCTCGCTGCGGCAGAATGCCAAGCACCGCCAGTCTGTCCGCCACCACCTTCCCCCTGGTCTTTACACCGGCACCCCACTGTGTTATGGTGCCTATATAAAGAGGCGACAACATGGCGACCAAGAGCCTCCGCTGCATGATTTCGGTGGACGAAGAGATGCTTCGAGAAATGGAGGCCTTTCGCTTTGAGCGGCGCTTCCCCACCCGCTCACAGACCGCGGCGGAGCTGATTCGCTGGGGGCTGGAAGTCGTCAAGCAGGAGAGGATGACCCCAAAGACAGGTAAGAGATACAGTAAAGGAGAAAATGCTGTGAACGATCGCATCCGTCAGTTGCGCAAGGCGCTGGGGCTCAGCCAACAGGAATTCGCCGCGCGCATTGGGCGCAAGCAGAGCGCCGTCAGCTATCTGGAAAAGAGCGGCTCGACGGTCACCGAGCAGAACATCAAGGCCATCTGCAGCCAGTTCAGCGCCAGCGAAACCTGGCTGCGCACGGGGAGTGGCGGGATGTTTGTGCCGGGTGAAGGGCGGAAGAAAGAGCTCCTTGAAGCGTTTGGGCAGCTCACTCCCTCCTTGCAGGACTATCTCGTCAAATCTGCCAGAGAGCTGCTAGAGGCGCAGCGCGAGATGTCCGCAGATGGGGAAGGCCTCCCTCTCAAATAGGCTTTTTTGCAGCGATTTAAAAGCAGGAGCGCCGGCGGCCCATTGGCCGCCGGCGCTCTTTTTTTGCTGTCTGTTTTTTTATAACCGCACCTCCACCGGCCGGCCCAGCACAAGGCTGTCCTCCGTCACCCGGCAGTCGTAGCAGAGGGGGGTGATCCCGGCCGCGGCGGCCCGGCGGAGGGCCTGCCCAAACTGGGGGTGGGTGCGGTCGTTGGGGGAGAGGAAGCGGGCCGGGGAGAGCTGCGCCACAAAGAGGAGAAAGGCGTCCCACCCCTGGGCATGGGCCCGCTCCAACTCCTCGATGTGCTTGACCCCCCGCTGGGTGGGCGCGTCGGGGAAGTAGAGGCCGCCCCCCTCCTCGAGGGTGACCCCCTTGACCTCCACCAGGGCACGGCGGCCATCCTTCTCCAGGTAGAAGTCGATGCGGGAGGCGCCAAAGGGGTACTCGGCCCGCACCAGGTCGGGGGACTGGTAGCCGGGCAGGGCGAGGGCCCCCGAGAGGAGGGCCTCCTTCACCACGGCGTTGGGGGCCTGGGAGTCGATGTTGACCAGCATCCCCCCCTTGTAGACCGAGACGAGGGAGAACTGGGTCTTCTGCCCCTCCGCCCGGCCCCGCCGGTCCTGCAAGACGACCTGGGCCCCGGGCAGCAGCAGCTCCCCACAGCGGCCGGTGTTCTTCACGTGGCAGCGCACCCGCTCCCCCGCCAGGTCACACCAGGCTACAAAGCGGTTGGGCCGCTCCAAAAAGGTGGCGCGGCAGACGGTCTCATAGCGCATTCGCTCATCCCCTCTTTCCTGTACTTCCCGCCGGTCGGCAGACTGTGTTTATTGTACCAAGTCGCTGGCGCGACGGCTAGTGCAAGGTACATAATTCCGCTGCTTTTCCGAAAAAAATAGCAGTTTT